>NZ_JBXANI010000011.1:0-306219 GCF_058801495.1 Cupriavidus sp. GW822-FHT03E04 | reverse complement strand
CGTGTGAAAGTAGGTAATCGCCAGGCTCTCCCTTGAAACCCCTCAGTACGAAAGTACTGGGGGGTTTTGCTTTTGCGGCTGGGGTTTCGCGGCAGTGATTTTACGGCTGCGATTTGCGGCAACGATTTTGCGCGATCACGTTTGCCAAATGAAATGTGAATCGCGGAGCGCGAAACCCAACACCCCGCGATTCAGGCCCGGCCTCAAGCCTTCTTCAACTGCTCCCGGATCGGCAGCGCGCGGATGCGCTTGCCGGTAGCTGCAAAGATCGCATTGCACAGCGCAGGCGCGATGGTCGGCATGGCCGGCTCACCAACGCCGCCAAGCGGTGCATCGAACCTGCCCGGCACCAGATGCACATGGATCTGGCGCGGCGCCGAGGGCGCGCGCATCACCTCGTACTGGTGGAAGTTGTCCTGCTGGGCGCGCCCGTCCTTGAAGGTGATCTCGCCCGTGGTGGCCAGGCTGATGCCCATGATGCAGGCGCCTTCCACCTGTGAGCGGATGCGGTCCGGGTTGACCTGGGCGCCGCAGTCCACCGCCATGTCGATGCGCGGCACGCTGATGCTGCCGTCATCGGCCACCACCACTTCGACCACTGCCGCCACGTAGGTCACGAAGCTGTAGCAGACAGCCAGCCCCAGCCCGCGTCCCTTCGGCAGCGTCTTGCCCCAGCCAGCTTCGTGCGTGGCCAGTTCAATCACGCCGCGCAGGCGGCCGATATCAAGCGGATACTGCTGTGGCGATTCGCCGTAGTTCCAGGTATCGGACAGCTGCGTCGGGTCGATGCGCCGGTCCGGGCCGAGCAGCGCCAGCAGGTAGTCGCGATGATCGTGCCCGGCTGCCGTCGCCAGTTCGGCCGCGAACGATTGCACTGCGAAGGCGTGGGGGATGTTGGACACCGAGCGGAACCAGCCGATGCGGGTGTGCGCCTCCACTTCGGGGTTTTCCACGCGCACGTTCGGGATGTCGAATGGCATGTTCACCGCCGACATGCCAAGCTCGAACGTGGCTTCGTTCCTGGCGCCGGCCACGAAGGTCGACGTGATGGTGGAGGCGGCGGTGCGATGCAGCCACGCCTGCGTCTTGCCGTCGGCGCCGAGCATGGCTTCCATGTGCTCGACGGAGACGGTGTGGAAGTAGTCGTGATGCAGGTCGTCGTCGCGCGTCCAGGTTACCTTGACCGGCTTGCCGCCCATGGCCTTGGACAGCAGCGCGGCCTCGGCGGCGAAGTCCGGCTTGGACTTGCGGCCAAAGCCGCCGCCCAGCAGCGTCACGTGCACCGTGACGTCCTCCGGTTTCAGGCCGAGATGCCCGGCCACGGTTTCGCGCGTGGCCTGCGGCGCCTGCACCGACGTCCAGACTTCGCACTTGCCATCGGCGATGCGCGCCGTGGCAACCGGCGGCTCCATCGTGGCGTGCGCGATATGCGGCAGGTAATACTGCGCGGTGATGCGCTTGCCGGGGCCCGACAGGGCGGCCATCGTGTCGCCCTGGTTGCGCACCACCTTGCCGGGCTGGCTTGCGGCCTTTTCCATCGCGGCACGGAACGCACCGGACTCGTAGCTGGCGTTGGGGCCATCGTCCCAGCGCAGCTTCAGCGCCTCGCGGCCCTTGATGGCCGACCAGGTATTGGTGGCGATCACCGCCACGCCGCCCAGTGGGTTGAACATGGCGGGCACGGGGCTGCCGGCCAGTTCCACCACCTTGATCACGCCGGGCACCTTCATCGCCTGCGTGGAGTCAACGCCGGCGAGCTTGCCGCCGAACACCGGCGGGCGCGCGATGACGGCGTACAGCATGCCGTCGAGCCGCACGTCGATGCCGTACTGCGCGCGGCCAGTGGCAATGTCGTGGCCATCGATGCTGCGCGTGCTGTCCTTGCCGATATAGCGGAATTGGGCCGGATCCTTCAGCCTGAGGCTGGCGGCCGCCGGCACGGGCAGGCGCGCGGCATCCTTTGCCAGCGCACCAAAGCCAAGGCTCTTGCCGCTCGGCACGTGGACCACCGCGTGGTTGCGCGCCTGGACTTCGCTTACCGGCACATTCCAGCGGGCGGCGGCAGCAGCTTCCAGCATCATCCGCGCACTTGCGCCTACGCGCCGCATGGGCTCGAAGAAATGCCGCACGCTGCGCGAGCCGTCGGTGTTCTGGTTGCCGTAGCGGATTTCATCGCCGGGCGCCTGCACCACCAGCACCTGCGCCCAGTCGGCTTCGAGCTCGTCGGCCACCACCATCGGCAGGCTGGTGCGCACGCCTTGCCCCATCTCGGAGCGGTGGCAGACGATGCTTACCTTGCCATCTTCGGCAATGGAGAGGAACACCAGCGGGCTATCCACGGCGCCGCCAGGCATGCCGTCGCGGCCGTACTTCTTGGGCTCATCCGCTGCCAGCACGATGCCGTCCAGGCCAACAGTCAACGTCAGGCCGGCGAGGGCGCCCATGCTCTTGAGCCAGGTGCGGCGCCCGGCAGATTGCAGCGTGCTCATTTGGCGCTCCTCTTGCCCGTCGGCTGGGCAGACGGCTTTGCAGCCACGTTCGATTTAGCAACGTGCTGGATGGCGGCGCGGATGCGCGTATAGGTGCCGCAGCGGCAGATGTTGCCGCTCATGGCCCCGTCGATGTCTTCTTCGCTCGGGTGCGGGTTGGTGTGCAGCAGCGCGGTGGCAGACATCAACTGCCCCGCCTGGCAGTAGCCGCACTGCGGCACGCCGAATTCCTCCCACGCTGCCTGCAAGGCCTGCCCGATCTTGTCGGCCGACAAGCCCTCGATGGTGGTGATCTTCTTGCCGGCTACTGCCGAGATCGGGGTCACGCAGGAGCGGATCGGCTGGCCGTCCAGATGCATGGTGCAGGCGCCGCACAGGGCCATGCCGCAGCCAAACTTGGTGCCGGTCAGGCCGAGGTGATCGCGTACCGCCCATAGCAGCGGGGCGTCATCGGGCAGGTCGATCTTCTGCGGCTTACCGTTGATCGTGATGGTTCTCATGTTTTTTTGTGGGGGTGGTGCAACGGGGACGAGGGCTGGCGGACGAGCCAGGTGCCTGCGCTGCTTTGCGCAAAGCGCATTGTGATGCCGGCGGCTGGTACTGGGGAATGGCGTTGGCGGGATTTGTTAATTCCACAAACTGGAATGATGGCACTGCGGAGAACACTCTCGCGCCATCTATACGGCGATTGTCGACAATCGGAATGCGGCTGCCAGAGCCTATGGACCGGCAATCCGACGGTAGAATCCGACTAGCATTCCGCTGACACGATCTGGAGATTGCCGATGGTTCGCCTGCTGATGCTCTTGCTTGGCGTGGATTACTTGCGTATGCGATGGCGCACGCTGGCTTGGGCCGGATCCATCAGCGTGATCACCGGGGGTGCACTGTTTATCGACGCACTCGATGGCCGGCTCGATTTCCCGATCGAGCCGTTTGCATGGCTGCTGTTGCTCGAAGGGCTGGCTACCATGGCGGTGGCGTGGACCGGAATGGGCGGCCAGCGCACGCTGCGCTATGTCAAGGGTATGGCGTTCAGCGTGGCGGCGATCCTCGTGCTGGCCGGCCATCACCATGGCCACATGATCCTGTCGCTGTTGTTCGGCCTGCTGTTTCTGGCCGACGGACTGCTGCAGGTGGCATCGGCACGCCTGGTGCGCTTTCGTACGTGGCGGCTGGCGATGGCAGGTGGCATCGTCGAGATTGCAGTGGCGATCTTCTTTGTCCAGCCCTACCCCACGCACTACGCGGGCACCGTGCCCTACTGCGTGGGCCTTGGCCTGCTTTTCGGTGGCTGGAACATGCTGCTGCTCGCATCGCGCGTGCGCAGGCTGACCGGAAATCCGGGACTGCCGGGCACATCGGAAGCCGGCTCGGCTGATGATGCGGACCAGCGACTCACGACATGGAGCGGCCCGCCCGCAGCCAACGAACACGCGTTGACCGTGCACGTCTGGACGCCGGTGGGATCGGCAAAGACCGAAGCGCGCCGCCAGCCGATCATCGACCGCTATATCGCCGCGGTGGACCAAAATGGCGTGATCTCCACCGGCCACGCGGCACTGGAATCGCCAGAAGGCGTCTACATCAGCCTCTACCCGGCGGTCGAGATCGACCGCGCGCCCGACGATTTCACCCGACTGCTGCGCGCCACGCGCGAGAACGACGTACCTGGCACTTTCCAACCCGACTATCCGACCGAATCGAAAGCGTGGTGTCCGTCGACGGTGCAGGTGCGCATCCGCAACTACGACGCGCAGCGCCTGCGCGAATTCTGGGATGCCTATCAGCGTGACACCACGTACAACCTGACCCACCGCAACTGCTCAAGTACAGTGGCACGGGCGCTCGATGCCGCGCTGGAAGGCGCCGGCGCGCGCGTATGGACGCGGCTGGACGGGTGGTGGCCGTTGTTCCGCCTGGTACTGACTCCTGAACTATGGGTCGCGGCGCATCTACGCAAGCGCGCCGCGACGATGGCGTGGACGCCGGGCCTGACCCTCGACTACGCGCGCGCCATGAGCATGCTGGCCGATCCGCGTCCCTTCGCCTGGGCCACGTTCATCGGCACGCTGAAGCGGCGCAGTTCCGCCAGCCCGGCGGACGATCGAGACGCCTAGGAGCTGGCGACGGCGGAGCCAACTATAGCTTCGGACGCGTCACCCCCCTTCCGGTGCCGAAATTCGTCTGGTGGCAGGCCCATCAGGCGATGGAACATAGCGATGAACGCTGATGCGCTGCCGTAACCGAGGCGGGATGCAATCTCCTCGACCGTGTGCGATGCATTTAGCAAAGGTATCGCTTTAACAACCCGTAGCCGTTGCCTCCATTCGGCCAATGACATACCTAGATTTTTCCGGGCGCGCCGTGCTAGCGTCCGTTCGGTCGTTTTGGCCAGCTCAGCGAGCGCGGGCAGTTGGGGAGTATCACCAGGAGCATTTTCCAGGAGTCGGAGGATAGGTTCTAGCAGTGGGTCGGTTGTGTACTGGAGGTAACTGCCATCGCCTTGCTATGATGCGGGAACGCCCCGCGGACTCTACAGCCACGGGGCTGTTTCCTGTGCCGGGACCGTCAGCTTGCGCTGCTGTCCCGGCGCCGTTCAATGCAGATACGGCAGTACCTTGGTGTGCTCGGCCTGCACCGCCTGCAGCTCGTGCGGCTTGAGTCCAAGCAAAGCGAGGATGGTCGGCGCGATCTGGTTGGTCTGGACCGGTTCGTCGACGATGTTCTGGTCGATGCCTGCACCCCACACAACGATGGGTACGTGACGGTCCTGCTTGGCATCACCGCCGTGTTCGGCGATCTTCGACAGTTTGCCGCCGGCCCAGACGGTACCTTGCTGCGCAATGCCGACGAGATCCGGCGCGCGATCGTCGCCGTGCGCCACGCCGAACAGGTCAGCGGCTTCTTCGCCGGCGTAGATCTTTCTCACCCCTGCCTGGCTGAAGGCCTTGGCGATGGCGTTGCCAGCAGCGTCGGAGCCGAGGCCGTTGCCGGAATAGCCGAGCAGGAAGCTCCTGGCAAAGCTGATCGCGGCGGGGGAACGGTCGTTGAACCACATCAGGATCCCGTCATCGTCGATCGCATGGGCCACCAGATGGGATCTGGACGAGTCCTTGCATGTGGCGGCGTATTTTTCCCAGGCGCAGTTCAGCGCATCGATCATGTCGCCATCGTTGATGATGGTGAGATCGGCGCGGTTCCGCGGGGACTGGCCGTGCTTGGCCGACAGGACTACCACGGTGCTGGTGCGGTCGAGGGCGCCGACCATTGTCGCCAGCTGGTTGTTGACGAAGGTCAGCGCGCTTTGCAGCACCACGCCGGGCGTGGTCCCGTTCATGGTGTAGCCGCCCAGGCCGCCGGCAACCTTGGTGGCGGTGTTGTTCGGATCCGTGTAGTAGCTGGATTTGTTGAGCTTCTGCGCGGTCGACACGGCCTGGAAGTTCATGCCGAAGATGGCGGGGGTGCCCGGTGAGCCGTTGCCGGCATGGTCGTGGCCCTTGATCCAGTTCAGGACGGCTTGTACCTTGAGGCTGTCGTAGCGCTGTGTGTTGGTGTTGTCCTTGGTCCAGTCGTCACCCGGGCCGGCGGGCAGCGACGGATCGGTTACCGAGCTGTTGATTTCGGGGGCAAACAGATCGTCGATACCCTGGCCGGACGGCCCGTTGAGGATCTCGTAGGCGGCGTGCTTGTCCGACCAGGCGGTGCGCAGTCCATGCTTGTGCGCGACCTCGAATATCGTGTTGACCTTGAGATACTGATGCGGATAAACCGGCTGGCAGGTCTGCGCAGAGACCGGCAGCAACGCCGGGTTGATCAGGTCTTGCGGGTGCCCGGTCAGCTGCGAAATCCTGGAAAAATCCGAGTACAGGCCGGGGATGCCTTGCCCGCTGTCCAGCCGGTTCAGGTCTTTCGCAATCACTTCGGCGTAATACACTTCAGCGCCTGGCTTGGTGCTGCGGCAACTGGCTGCCTTGGTGCCGGCCGGCAGCAGGCTGCGGCTGTAGGCGTCGTCGTAGTAGATGCCGGTGGTCCTGGGGTTGCCACCCGTGGCCTGGCCGACCATGCCGGGGAAAGAGTCCGAGGGGAACGGCGTTTGTGCATTCCGGTAGGCAACGCCATGGCGGACAAGTTGCGCAAGGCTGGAGGCCGGATTTGCGTTGACGAACCAGTCCAGGTCGGCCTGATGCAGGCCATCGACCGAAACCAGCAGCACATGCTTGGCACGCGGCTGACGGGCGTCGTCGTCCGCGCGTGCGGACGTGGCCAGTCCGCATGACAGCGACAGCGCCACGGCCAGGGTAAGCCTTTTTGTTGCTCGCATGATATCTCCTCGAATGACTGCCACAGGGCAGCCGGGAGACGCTATCAACCGCCCATGTCCGATCGGTGTCAGCGAATGGCCGGAGAGGTAACAAATTGTATGGGTGCCTTGAAGCTCCCGGAGTCGGGCATGCCCCGCGTCGGCAAGCCGCGAGGCGAACAAGCGAATCGAGCACGAGGCCGGCGGGCTTTGACGCCGCGGGCATGCCACGACACCGCATCTCAGGCGGTGTCGTGGCGGATGGCCAGTTGCGGGTACGGCATCAGACGTTGGCGCCTTCGGTGAAGACATCGACCTTGCCGCTGCGAGCGCCGTCGGTGTAGGCATCGAAGCTGCGGGCCGGTGTAGCCGAGACGCCGGTGCGATCCAGGCCGGCAACCAGCGCGCCATCGGTGTACGGGTCAAACTTGCCGGCACGTGCGCCATCGGTGTAGGCATCGAAGCCGCGAGCCGGCGAAGCCGAAACCCCCGAGCGGTCCAGGCCGGCGATGCGTGCGCCTTCGGTGAAGGTATCCAGCTTGCCGCTGCGCGCACCGTCGGTGAAGGTGTCGGTGGACCGGAAGTCGTAGCCATACTTGTCGGCGGGGACCGAGGTGCGGAATTCATAGCCGTACTTGTCGCCGGCGAGGGTGTCCTTGGCGGAGGCGGCCTGGGCGGCGCCAATGGCGGCGAGCGACAGCACGAGGGTGGAAGCGAGCTTGAGGGCGAAGGTCTTGGTCATGATGTTCTCCAGTATCTTAAAATTCGTTGAATTTCGTTGATTGTTCGCTGCGACTGCCAGAACGTTGCTTTGTTTGTGCGCGCCGTCCATGTAACGAACTATAGGAGAGTCATCGGCGCGTTAGACTAGTCTTATCCGGATAGTTTATTCAGAATTTTTGAATTAACGTCGGCGGCATCAGGTTGCTGGCAGCGCTCGGCGCTGACAAGGTGCCTTAGCGAGGTCGCTGCTCTGCGCAATGGCACGAGCGCCCCGGCTCGCAAGCCGGATCTCCGGGTTTCCGGCTCCCGCATTTTCCAAGGCGCCCGGCGCGTGTATCCCGCCGTGGCCGGCTCCTGGGGCCATCGTTGCTTTTTTTCCACTTCGGCTTCCTGTAGAAAGTCACGTTAGACTGGTCCCACTGTTTGATCGGGCACGTTTCAACTGGTGCACGATTTCGGCTGAAACGCGCAAGGCCAGCGGTGAGAGTCACATGGGCAACTGTTTGACGTCGAGGGCGGTGAATCATGGCATTTACATACACGCTGATTGATCTCGCTGGTTCCATAGCGCTGCTGCTGTTGGGCACCCAAATGGTTCAAACCGGTCTGCAGCGCGCCTTCGGCGCCGGCCTTCGGTCCCTCCTGGGTCGGGCGCTAAGCGGGCGATTCCGCGCCTTTCTCGGTGGAATGGGTGTCACGGCGATATTGCAAAGCAGTACGGCGACCGGACTCATGACTGCCGGCTTTGCTGCCGAGGGGCTCGCCGAGCTTGTCCCCGCCCTTGCCGTCATGCTCGGCGCAAACGTCGGCGCGACTTTTCTCGTGCAAGCGCTGTCCTTTGAGGTCGCGGCAGTCTCACCTGCGCTGATCCTGGTTGGTGTGCTGATGTTCCGCAAGGTATCGAACACGCGTGCGCACGATCTGGGCCGCATGTTCATTGGTTTGGGCTTGATGCTGCTCGCGCTGAACCAGCTGCTGATGTTGATGACGGATTATGAGGATGCCCCCAATCTTCGCATGCTGCTGGGCGCCGCATCCACCGTACCGGTGGTCGATGTTCTGCTGGCCGTCGGCTTGACCTGGGCCGCAAATTCGAATGTGGCGATCGTTCTGCTCGTCACGGCGCTTTGCGCAAAGAACGTGGTCCCGCCGGATACCGCTTTTGCACTGGTATTGGGTGCGAACCTCGGCACCGCGATCAACCCCGTGCTGGCAGCAACCACGCCGAGCGATCCGGCATCAAGGCGACTACAGGTTGGAAACCTGCTCATGCGCGCGGTCGGCGTCGCGGTGGCACTCGCTGCGCTCGGGCCAATAGGCCGGTTCATGGTCACGATCGAACCTGACAATGCGCGTGTGGTTGCCGATTTTCATACGCTATTCAACCTGGCTCTCGCCTGCCTGTTCCTGCCGTTGCTTTCCGTCTACGCGGCCCTGCTAAGGCGGCTGATGCCGCCGCTTGTGGAGGTCTCCGACGCATCAC
The DNA here is from genome assembly GCF_058801495.1 of Cupriavidus sp. GW822-FHT03E04. Lineage (NCBI taxonomy): Bacteria > Pseudomonadati > Pseudomonadota > Betaproteobacteria > Burkholderiales > Burkholderiaceae > Cupriavidus > Cupriavidus sp. GW822-FHT03E04. The sequence continues at coordinate 297,221 of NZ_JBXANI010000011.1, read as the reverse complement.
CGCCACTTCACCTCGATCCGGCTGCGAGGCGGATTCCGATGATGGCGCGCGGCAACGTGGCGCGCCTGGCTGATGTCCTCGGCGAGATGCTGTCGGGTCCCCGCGACGCGTCGGTTGAACGCGACCGAAAACGCATCGCGGAGGTCGGTCAGCGTGACGACATCCTGGATAGCCTGCATGGCACGACCGGGCCGCACCTGAGGTCTCTCGATCCCGAGCATTTCGTGGAGAACGACCTTCCGCGCTTGAGCCAGAGAAGATACGCGGCGTATGGCGAAGAGAGCATTGAATTCAAGATCAAGGAACACCGAGGCTACACGCTCGAACACGTTGGCGCATTTGGCAAGCCGCAGACATTTTACCCCGCGAAGTCACTGTGGCTCACTTTGCAGGATCTCCAGGTCGTCCAAGAACTAGAGCCAGCTGGAGGTGCAACGCAATCGACGCTCGCTACCTACATCCACGGGACCGCGCGCTTCGACGACAGTCGCTTGTCCATTATTGGTGAATCCGAGAACGGCACGCGTACGGTCCAGATCTCCTTCGCAGCCCGCGAAATCGGCGTGGCGGACCAGCAAGGCCTTCGTGAATGGCAAGAAGCGCTTGGCATTACCTTCTCCGACGCGCCGCTTGGCACAGCAAGGCTCGGCTATAACCGCTCTGACCGCGAGATGCAGGAGCCGGACCAGTGGTGGGCGTCGTGCCACGTGCCAGAAAGCAGCCTGCAAGCGCTTTGCGAGGGCGTTGAGAGCGGCCGGCTCACCGCCGTTAAGGTCGGGCTATGCCTGCGCAACATTTACATGTCCGACCAGGGTATGGCTGCGCTGCCAGGGGAGGCATGCCTGTTCCTTAGACCCGGCAAGAGCGATAACACCGTGGAGTCGCCGGAAATCGCAAGCGGATATGTTGTTCATCTCTCGCTGGATCTGTCGAAAGTCAGCTTGCGCCGGCTCGAAGAAGAACAGGGTTCGCACGAGGTGCCGCCGCTTCAAGAGCAGATAAACACTACTGGGACAGATGCCATTGGCGTACTGGTGGAGAAGCTCGGCAAGCTGGTCGCAAGCTTGAAATGGCTGGCGGCGCTTGTCGCTATCCTGGTTATCGTTTTTGCATTGAAAAACCGATGATCGAGAGCGTGTCGCATATTGCGTAATTGCTCAAGAAGAGCAACCGATGTCTAGGCTCTACGGCTTGAGGAGCGGCATCACCTGCGTCTCAAGTTGCGGCAGGTCGATGGTCGGCTCAGCGTGCCAGCCGTCCCGTTGCAGGATGCCGTTCCGATCGATTACGAACGTGACCGGGATCCGCCATAGGCGGCCAAAAGCCTTCACGTCAGCATCGCCGATAAAGGCCAGCGCAAAGGAGAAGGATTTCATCACCGAAAGTGCTTCCGCCTGATCGCTGGCCTTGTCGATATTGACAGCGATGACGTCCACCCCCAGCTTGTGATTCTTTTCGTAGAACGCCTCAAGCGCGGGCATCTCCTTGCGACACGGCGCGCACCAGCTTGCCCAGAAATTGACAATCGTAACGCGGCCTGCCGCAGTGGCTGGCGTTACGTGCCGCCCGTCCGCGAGCTTGATGTCGAAGGCCGGGACCGGCTCACCGACCTTAAGCTCGCCTGCGATAGCCGGCACCGGCACTGACAACAGGGCGGATAGCAACATTGGCAGCGCGCGCATCATTGACTCCTCGTGGCACTGCCGGAAGGCAGCCTTGCTGCGGGATGCGGACTCAGCGGCGCGAAAACGCCATGCACCACCCGTGAGGACTGATAGGGCCCTCCAGGATCTTGCAGGTGCCAGTATCGGAATCCGGTGCTGTCGAGGGCCTGAATGAACTACAGTCGGAGCACGAATGCCCATCCTTAGGGCTCTCCTGGTAGTGGAGCATCCCCTTCGTCGCGGAAGCGGACTTGGCGGCTGGCGAGTGAATCGCGATCGGAATCAGAGCAATGGATCCGAGCATGATGGTGCCGCGACGAAGCAAGTTTCGGCGGGACAACGGTATGATTTTCTTCACGGTGTTTCCTCCCTGATACAGGCTTAGAACATGAACCACGCATAGAAGAACAGGGTGTTGTTATCCGCTGCGCGTCTGAGCGTCGAATCGTAGTTCGAGTGGCTACCATTGAACTTGGTATAGCCCGTATATTGCAGACCAAAACGCACGTTCATTTGCGGGTCCCAGGCAAATTTAAACTTCGGCCAATAGTTCAGCTCGACGAGATAGCCCGTCGTATCCGGCTTGCCCGTTGTCGTGCCAAACCTGGCGAAATCGGCGTCGCCTGTCACCTTGAATGCACCGGCGGTAATGCCATAGGTGCGGTCGAATAGATAGGTGATCTTCGCTCGGGTCGAACGCAGGCTCGAGCTGGGATTGTCATTGCTCCCGTTGGGAAAGCCGGATCGCCAGTCGGTTTTTTCGTTGATCATGGCAGCCTGCGCGCTGATGATGTGGCGATCATCCTTGCTGAAGAACTGGTATTGGGCATCGAATCCAAGATCGCGAAACCGGTCTGCGGGTGTTCCGCCGCTGTCCGGCACTTCGACCGAGGCAATTGTTCCAAAGTGACCGATCATGAAACTCTGGTGTTCATCGCCGATGGTATAGGCGATTCGCCAGTACGGATTGGCACCAGAGAGTGAAACTCTTTGACTATCCGGGGTGCCCGCGCGCAAGACAGAGAGTGCCCCTTTTGCCGTTTGATATGAGGTCGCCTCAAGGTATAGGGAATCCAGCACGTGCGCATAGGCACCAATCCCCGCAACCCGGGCACCCGACTCCAGGAACGTTAGTGTGCCTCGGCCCGGGGCTGCGATGCTCGGGCTCCAGTACGGAAAGCTCCAGGCCGGTGCCGTATTGAAAACGTCCTGAACGGTGGGGTTGTTGTGCAATGTCAGGCCGACAATCGTTGGCTTTTCTTCCGACCCGAACATTTTCACCACACGTAGATCCGTATTGTCGAGCGCACTGTGCCCGGCGAACGTCTGGTTATCCGTGGTGCTGATATTGTTATAGGTCCACTGGATGAAAGCACCGGCGTTGTCCGTGATCTTCCCGCCGGAGAACAGGCTGATGGCTTCCGCAACAAACTCGTTGTTCTTGCCGTAGAGCTTATCGCCGGTCGATTTGTCGGTGTTGTCGTTGATGGAGTTGCGCGAGAAGACTGCCATCAGCGCTAGCGGAACCTTCTCGCGTTCACCCAGCGTGTATCCGCCAAGTTTGAATTTCCGTCCGAATGGTGTCAGCTCAGGATAGATCGTGTGACAGGACGCGCAATTCAGGCCGGTTTGCCTGGCAAAAAGCGGATTGGCCTCTGTCCGCGGAATGAAGCCAAAAATGACGATCAGCCAAAGCGCAAGCACGGGGCTTCTAATGACAGCACAGAGGGTCTTCATTGCGGTTCTCCCGTCGGCCTTCCGCTCGGCTTCAGTCTTACAGAAAACTCTAGGTCAGCCACGCGCAGTCGTTAAGGGGGAGATCTACTCCTGCTCGCTTGGGTGCATCCATCCTTCGCTTGGGATAGAGCGCATCGCGAGCGCGCCCTCGCGCGAGGGCGTAACGGGATGGGATGGTTTGCCCTACCACAGCTGTAGGGAACCAACCCATGCCGTATCTCATTGCTCATCTGCACAATGCAGTCTGGGGGATCTCCAGATGCGTGCTCGCGTGTTGCCGCCCTTGCTGAGAGTTGGCTTTTTCATTGCGTCCTTCGCACTGGGCCTGGCTTGCCCGCGCATGGCAAAGGCCCAGATATTCGGCGCCGTCGGTGCCGATGGATCGATCATGCTGACAGACAGACCGGGCAATCCGGCGCTGCACCTGGTTGTCACTTCCAGCGAGCCGCCAGCGCGGGGTGCAAGAAAGGACAATGCCACCGGTGCTTCCGCGACGATGGATTCCGCTCAGTATTCCGAGATCATCGCCGAGGCGAGCCGCGATGCCCGGGTGCCACCGGAGCTGATAACGGCGGTGATCGTGGTCGAATCCGGATACAACCCGAACGCGGTGTCCAAGAAGGGAGCGCGTGGCCTGATGCAGTTGATGCCAGAGACCGCCAGGCGGTTTTCCGCGGGAGACATCCTCAATCCCCGCGACAATGTGTTGGCCGGCGCCAAATACCTGCGCTTTCTCCTGGATCTGTTCAGAGACGATGTTGAGCTGGCACTGGCGGCGTACAACGCGGGAGAGAATGCGGTGATCCGGGCGGGCTATCACATCCCGGCGTATGCGGAAACGCAAAGCTACGTGCCGATGGTGATGGCGCACTACCGGCGCTTGAGCGGTAGCAGGAGCCCCTAGGCAGCGGGTGCGCGCGCATGGCGCTCGGAGCGATTGATAACCCGCTTCTCGCCTCCCGCCGGCGGGCCGGAGGCGCCTGTCGTCCCTATTGCTGAATCGTCGCGCGTTGCATCTGGGCACTGATGAACCCGGCGCTCGCGTTCTTGAGGGCGAGCACTTGCAACTGCTGGCGAATTGCGCCCTTCATCTGATCGAATGTCGGCACCCGGGTCGCACGCTTGGCTTCCAGCTTGACGATCACGCGGACGTTATCGACGGCAATCGGCGCGGGCGTAACGCCGCCGGCGGAGAGTTGCGTCACGGCCTGCGCGACCGCTAGCGGCACACCTTGCGTCTTTCCCTCGGCCGCGGGCGTTTTGAAACTGACCCATGGCATTTCACCACCGTCTTCCTTGCTCGAAGCAATGCTGTACTCGCGCACGAGCGCGTCGAAGGCCGCACCTGAGCGCAATCGTTCAAGCACTTTCGCTGCCGTAGCATCGTCAGCCACGGATAGAATCCGCAGCTTATACTCCTCGTCGCCCATCAAGCCAACGATCTCGTGGTAGCGCGCGTTGACCTGCGCGTCGGTGATCGGCTCGGGATGGATGTTGTCCCGCAAGTAGAGTTCTGTCTCCGCAGCAACCTTGCTGGCATTGACCGCTTCCTGTACCGCCGGCTTCATGCCGTAGTTCTGCTTTTCGGCACCCTGGCGCAAGACCTCGCGCGCAATGAGTTCCTGCTTGAACAGCCGGCGCAGCTCGGGCGTATCCGGCTGACGCGCCGCGCGCATGGCGTCGCCGAGCCGCGCTAGCGGAATTGCCACGCCATTCACGATCGCCAACGTGTCCGTTGGCAAGCTGCCGCCTTCCTTGCTGATGGCCTGCTGGGCGAAAACGGGTGCTGCTTGGCCAAGCGCGAAGGCGATGGAAACGGCGATGACGGTCAAGGCATTCGTTTTCATTTGCATCTCCCGGTTGCGTGTCGTCAACAAGATCGCTGCCGTGGGTCGAGGGATGGCAGCGGCACGCCGCGGCGCTTGATTCCTCCCGGCCTTTGCATTTTGCTGGTGGCCGGTCAAGCTCGCCATGGGTCAACACCCTACAGATGAGGTAGGGCTACCCACCAAGGAGCCGCATCGTACAGGCGATGAATGATGGGGGGCGTGATCCGCACCGCCTTGCATTGGGGGATCTTGCCCATGCCTTTTGGCGTGGATTACCACTGTTCTTGTTACCCGCTTGGCCGAGCATAGTGATAGAAGCCCGGGACTGGCGTCGCCTCGCTTCGCCCCCGGATGTCCCGGGCCGTTATTGAATCGCTGAGGGAGACCATCATGAACAAGCTCACCGCCGCCGCACTTGCTTGCAGCTTGGCGTTCACAGCTGCAGGCGTTCTTGCTGCCGATGACACGGTTGGCGACATCGCCATCAAAAGCCTGATGAATCACGAAGTCACGGCCCAGGAAGGAGCTCCGAGCGATGCGGAGAACAACCGTGGCATGGCTGCGGAGCCGATGAAGGACGAGCCGGCGAGTCCCGACAGCATGAGCGAGCAGCAGATGAAAGACGAGCCGATGAGCCACGACAGCGTGGCCGACGATGGCGCCAGGAATCCGACGGAGCAGTAGTCCGGATCGCTGATGGCGAGGCGCCTGCGCAGCTTGCCCAGATCGTGCCGCTATTCCGGCCCGGCCTTGAACTGGTCATGACGCGAGGCCTTTCTCTCTCGGCACAAGCAGAACACCCAGGCCTTCAGGGACAGCTAGCCCCGTGTGCCAAGCGCCTTGGCGCGTACCGTTGCTTGCCGCACAGAGTGCCGGGCGTCCACGGCATTGCGCGTCAAGCGCCGTTTGGGCCGATGCATGGAACGTCCGCATTCGCTATATGCAGGCCAACCGTGACGTTATTGTATTAGCGGCAATGCATTGAGCTTGTGTTTGAATGGGTTGTGCCGAATACAGCCCTAATCCATCTGGGTGGTGTATCTCCGTGAATTTAGTTCCTAGCCTTGTATTACAGAAAGTTACGAAACGCGAAGACCAGCTGGGAGAGGTCATGATGAGCAAGCGCCGGGAGGGCCGCACCGACCTGCTGCGACATCTCCATGTCAGCGGAGAATCGTGCCGAAGCCATCACCATCTGGCCACCAGGCGTTGTGGGCGCGGCTCCTCGTCAGGTCCCTTGATTCCGAGTGGGTGCTGGCCGGCCAATGCTCCGCGTGCGCGCCACAGCGGCAGCCTAAGGCGTACCTGCATCGTTCAGACCAAGCGCATAGCGAGAATGATCGCGTGACGCAGCACGGTTTCGCGCCCCGTCCCCCGGAGGGCACTTTTTTCATGCCGGCGGCACTTACGGCCGCACATTGTTTCAAGCCATGCTTTATAGGAGATTATCGCTGATTTTGGCAAATCGCAACAATGAATAACAGAAGAAAATAGGGTGGTAAAGGGAGGGGGAAGTGAATATAAAATATAATGTTCTGATCGTCGAAGATCATCACCTTCTACGAAGCGGCCTACGCTCGATGGTATCCGGCATCGGCGAGTTCAATGTCGTCGGTGAGGCGAAAGACGGCAGAGAGGCGTGTCATCTTGCTATCTCATTGAATCCGGACCTGATCCTGATGGATTTATCGATGCCCGGCATGAATGGAATCGATGCGATCTCCGCGATCCGACGCCGAACGCCAGCCGTTCGGATCATTGCGCTCACTGTTCACCAAAGCGACGAGTACGTCCGGGAGGCGCTGCGCGCTGGAGTGGACGGCTACGTCTTGAAGGATTCTTCATTCGAAGACCTGGTTTTTGCGATGCATGCCGTCATGCAGGGCAAGAAGCATCTGAGTTCGGAAATGTATGGAAACCTGGTGGAATCGTTTGTTAGCGGAAATGACCATTTGGCTTCGAATAAGAATGCGTGGGATGTGCTTACGGCCAGGGAACGCAGCGTCCTGAAGCTCGTTGCGGAAGGACGATCCAATAAGCAGGCTGGGCAATACCTGAACCTCAGCCCAAAGACCATCGAGAAGTATCGTGCCAGTCTGATGCATAAGTTAGGGATCACAAATCTGACTGGGCTGGTTCTGATCGCAATCAACATGGGCCTGATCACCTCCCTGGCCAAGCGATACTATGATCCGAATCGCAATGAAGACCCGCCGCTGACGCATGCACATGAAGCGCCCAATGACAGCGCGAGCAGCGCCGATGACGTTCGGGATGGCCAGTCCGGCAGCACCGCCGGAAACGAGGATCGGCTTGGTTGTCCTCGTCGCGACGCTCAAGAGTAGGTTGGTTGGGGTGGGCGGCGTGCATATGGCCGCCCGCACAGCTTGCACAGTTTGCGTGGCAACGAGGTACATGTCCGGACCACAAGCCGATGCAGGGACGTTGTCGTTGTCCCGCGGCGGATCAGGCTCTCCACGTTGCCGAGACGAGGGTCCCGCTGCACTCGCTTGACTGGAGCGAGAAACTTCCGCCATTCGATTCGACCCGCTCTTGCATCCCGATCAGGCCCAGCCCCGAGAAGGACGCGTCGTCGGCCGAAAGGGGAAGCTGCTCGAAGCCGATGCCGTTGTCTTGTATCGTTAGCAGGATGTCGCTTGCGTTGCGTTGCAATGTCACCCTGATCTCGGTCGCCACCGCGTGCTTCACGACGTTGTTCATTGCCTCTTGCGCCACCCGGAACATATCCGCTTTGAGACTGTCCGGAATCTCGTCTTCCCTGACCCGGCAATCGAAGATGACGACAACCTTCCCGCTGCCGCGCTCTATCTGCCTGCACAGGGATGCCAACGCGGGGACCAAGCCCAGATCATCAAGCAGCCTGGGGCGTAGTTCGTTGCAGATCTGGCGCACCTCGCCGATGGTTTCACGGATACGCAGTACCGTGGTATCAAGTAACGCAACGGCCTCCTCGACGTTGCCGCGCTCGATGCGCAGCAGTGAGTCTTCAACCATCAGCTTGATCAATGTCAGTGCCTGCCCGAGGCCATCGTGGAGCTCCGAGGATACCCGCTTGCGCTCTTTCTCCTGTCCGATCATCAGGTGCGTGTAGAGGCGACGAAGGTCCGATTCAGGACGGCTCAGCGCTTCGATGCTGCCATTTTGCAAAATGACGGGTTCCTCGAAGACAACCAGGAACGCGCTGAAATTGCCCTCGCTATCCGCAATGGGTTGTTTGTGCAACAGGATATCGGTGTCCCGGCCTCCTCGTCCGCGCAAGACCGCACCAAAGGAGTGAAACGCACTTGATGCACTGCCGGAGAATCCCTCGCTAACGCGTTTCTGATCGCTGTCCTGAACCAGTTCGACAAGCGATTTGCCTATCAAGTCCGCAATCGAATAGCCAAACATCGCCGCGGCGCTGCTGTTCGCCGACAAAAAACGTCCGCCCGGCGCGAGAATGGCCAGAGCGGTACCGTGAACATCTGTTATCGCGCGCAGGACCCTGTTGCTCGAATCGATCGCGGCCATCATCTTGCGCATTGCATCGGTGACGTTACGCAGTTTCAGATGCTCTCCTCCGTGGGGAGTGCTTGCGCTCATCGGAACTCCTAAAGTGCTGCTGCGGCCGCGGTCCGCGCGAGATGGACGGAAAGCGCCAGTCACCTCCTTACGCAATGGCGATGTCCAGGAACACGGAACGACGCCGCCTAAGGGCATTTCCCTTCAGGTGTGTCTTATTGTATGTACCCGGAAAGCCAAATGCCAATACGGCTCATTGCCGTAGCAATGTGGAGGGTCTCTACCCATGTCGTTCGGCGGGTATCCCTACTTCTTTCCCATCGTTCGCTAGCCAAGAATGAGAAAAAGGCCGCGGCTGGGCCGAGGCGATCGTCCCGAGGGCGGGGGGTTTTCCATGCGCATCGATACGCAACTGAAGAATTTGGGGCGAACCAAGGGCTTCACGCTGCTGGAACTGCTGGTCGTCCTGGTCATCATCGGCTTGCTGGCAGGCCTCGTTGCACCAAAGTACTTCGCTCAACTCGGTAAGTCAAATATCAGCATCGCCAAGGCGCAGATCAGTTCCCTGGGCAAGGCGCTGGACCAGTATCGCCTGGATGTGGGGTCCTACCCGACCACGGAAGAGCGGCTTGAAGCCCTGGTGGCAAAACCACAGAACGAGCCGCGCTGGAGCGGGCCCTACCTGGAGAAGGCCGTGCCGCTGGATCCATGGGGCAGACCCTATCAATACCGCTCGCCAGGCGAGCATGGTGACTACGATCTGGTCTCCTTCGGAAAGGATGGCCAAGTTGGAGGCGATGGCGAGAACGCGGATGTCACGTCCTGGTAAGCGTGCCCTGCCTGCGAAGAGGTAGCGCGCTGGTTGTATGGCCCGACAGGGAGAACGAGGTGAAGTACCTGATGCGCGTCTTTGATACCTGCGGCGAGGTGCAGTCAATCCACATCGACAGCGACTCGCCGGCCAGTGCGGCCGCAACGGCGCGCTCGCGCGGGCTGCGCGTGGTATCGATTCGGCAAAGCGCCGGCGCCAAGCGCGGGCCTGGCCGCTGGACGGCGCTGCAGGTAACGAAGTTCGACGTCGAGTTGTTTGCAAGAGAGCTGGCCGCTTTGCTGGACGCCGGTGTTGGCGTGATCGACGCTTTACGCACGCTGGGCAGCAATGAGGGCCGCGATGCCTCGGCAAGAATCTACCGGCAACTGCTAAGGCAACTGGATGAAGGCCACGCATTGTCCGCCGCGCTCGAGCATGCGGAGGATGTCTTCCCGACGGTCCTGATAGCCTGCGTAAAGGCCAGCGAGCAAACTGGTGGCCTTGCCGAAAGCCTGAAGCGCTATTCGCGCAATAGCGCCACTCTGCGAGAATTGCGTGCCCGGGTGGTTTCCGCGGCCATCTATCCGTCCGTCCTGATGGCAGTTGGCCTGGCCGTGGTTTTCTTCCTGCTGGCTTTTGTCGTCCCGCGTTTCGCGAACCTGCTCGAGAACAGCGGCCGCGAACTTCCGCTGCTGTCGCGATGGCTGATGGCCTGGGGCGGCTTGGTCCACGCGCACGGGTCTTCGCTGGTAGCAGGCTTCGCGGTGATTCTGCTGGGATCGATCGTTGTGCTGCGCCGGCAGGGCGTGCGCGACTGGATTGCCGATCGCATCCTTGCGTTGCCCGGCATCGGCATGCATTTCCGTATCTATCGCCAGTCGCAGTTCTTCAGAACCTCGGCGATGCTGGTCGATGGTGGCATTCCGGTGGTCCAGGCACTCGATCTCGCCCGTGGCCTGATCGGCCGTGGCGACCGCGTGGCGCTCGCCACGGCGATGAATGCCATCCGGAACGGCGGAAAGATGTCCGACGCATTCCAGGATTGCGGGCTGGCAAGCGCGATTACCTATCGATTGCTGACCGTCGCCGAAAAGACCGGCGGCCTGGGCCCCGTGCTCGACAAGATCGCCGGATTCCAGGAGGCAAAGGTGTCACGGGCCATCGACGTGATCTCGCGATTGGTCGAGCCAATGATGATGATCTTCATCGGCGTGGTCATCGGCGGCATTGTTGTCCTGATGTATTTGCCAATTTTTGAAATAGCCTCCAGCCTCCAATAGGTACGTCATGGATCCGAACGGCGCGAATATGGAAAGAGGGAGCGTTCAGTTCCGGGCCACCCTGCGCGAGCTCGGCGAGCGCCACGGCTCCGGGATACGCGCCCTCGAGGCACTGTTTGCACAACAGCCCATGGGTGCCGACGAGGTTCTCGCGCAACTGGCGGCCGAGTTCAGGATGGTCCCGATCAGTATCCGTGAGCTCCATCAGCTTGAGCCGGAGTTTGAAGTCCTTCCCTTTGTCGAGGCGGCGACCAGGCTGTGCGTAGGGTTCCGGCAGGGAGCCGGCCTGCTATTCGTGATCGCCGACCCGCTGGACACGCGTACACGCAGCTGTGTCGATCAACGCATGCGCGCACGCCCTACCGTGCACTACAGTTGGTCGCTGGCCAGCGTTGGCGATCTGACTGCCTACCTGGCCGCACGTGAAAAGGATGTGCGTGCCCTGGACACGCTCGCTTTCGATGACCCGATACAGCGTACCAACGATCCGTCCGCACTGGCCCTGACGCTACAGGGCATCAGCAGCGACGACAGTGCGGTGGTGCGCCTGCTCAATTCGACGATCTACGACGCATTGAAAATGAAGGCCAGCGATATTCACCTTGAATGCCGGGCGAACGGCCTGGTGATCAAATGCCGTGTGGATGGTGTGCTGACGGTGGTCGGCCGGGCGGAAGGGCGAGGCGTCGCCGACCAGGTGCTATCGCGCGTCAAGGTGATCTCGGAGCTTGATATCGCCGAGCGGCGGGTGCCGCAGGATGGTCGCTTCAAGGCCCAATATGCGGGGCGAGACATCGATTTTCGCGTGTCGATCATGCCGAACCTGTTCGGCGAGGATGCCGTTCTTCGCATTCTCGATCGCTACCAGCTATCGCAGGCGTCGGGTGGCTTGACGCTCGAGGCGCTCGGCTTCCAGGAGGCTGATATGCGCTTCATGCGCTCGGTCGCATCGATGCCGTACGGCATGCTGCTTGTGACGGGGCCCACGGGCAGTGGCAAGACCACCACCCTTTACGCAATCCTGACCGAAATCAACGACGGCCTCGACAAGATCGTGACGATTGAAGACCCGGTTGAGTATCAGTTGGGCGACATCCTCCAGATTCCGGTGAACGAAGCGAAGGGGCTGACGTTCGCCCGGGGGCTGCGTTCGATCCTGCGACACGATCCCGACAAGATCATGGTCGGCGAAATCCGCGATCCCGAGACCGCGCAGATCGCCGTGCAGGCGGCGCTCACGGGGCATCAGGTCTTTACGACGGTGCACGCGAACAACGTGTTCGATGTGATCGGTCGCTTCACCAATATGGACGTCGATCCTTATAGCTTTGTGTCCGCATTGAACGGCGTGGTGGCGCAACGCCTGGTTCGCCAATGCTGCGCCGACTGCGCGATCGAGGAGGCGGGAGACGCGGACGCGCTGGCACGTGCCGGGATCGATCCTGAGGTGGCAGCAGGCTTTCGCTTCCGCAGGGGGCTTGGCTGCGCCGCCTGCCGCGGCTCGGGCTATCGTGGGCGACGCGCCATCGCGGAAGCGCTGCGGATGAACGACGAACTGCGCGAACTGCTGTCGGAGCGGGCACCGCTCGGCCGCATCAAGAGCGCGGCGCTGCGCCACGGGATGGAAACCCTGCGCACCGCGGCGGTCCGGCTGATGGCGAAGGGCGAAACGACCCTCGAGGAGATCAATCGTGTCACGATCGTCGAATGATGTCCTCGCAATCGGGCTGGGCACCTGTGCAGCCGCGGTCGGGGTGCGCCCCACAAGGCTGCAGTATCTGCTGCGCCTGGCGCAGCGCGCGCGCCGCGGGGCAAAAGCTGTCGCCGCGCCGCCGTCCCTGCCACCGGTCATCGAGCACGCCAGCATCGCGATGGCCGAGACACTGCATTTCTCCGAGCAAGGCGCGCTCGACGTCCTGCGTCAGGCGTTGGCGCAAGCCCCCGGTGTTCCTGGACGCGCGACAAGATCGAAGCGCCGTGCGTTCATTGTGCTGGATGATTTCTGGGCCAATCACGGGATTCTGCGGGGCGACTTCCGCACCATGCGCGCGCGGGAGGTCGACGATATCGCACGCAGCTATTTCGCGGAGACATTCGGGCTGGATGGTGATGCCATCATGATCCGCACGGTGGTGCAGCGGGGCGGCAGGGCCGTGTTTGCCAGCGCGCTGTCGAGATCGCTGCACGATGGTATCCGCGATGTCAGCACGGCGGCGAGCGTGGAAGTGCAAAGCCTGATGCTCGGGCTGCCTCAGGCGATGAATCGGGCCCGCCACTGCGTTGACGGTAGTGCTTCGATGCTGGTGGTGGTGGCCGAAACCGTACTGCACGCCGTGCTGATGAACCATAGCCGCTGGGTCGCCTATGGCGCGCATCGTCTGTTTGCCGACGATGTCGACGATACATTGCGGCTTGCGGCCATTGCCGAGCAAGTCTTCGAACGGTTCTCGAATACGCGGCGAGAGGACTGCAAGATCTATCTGGGCGGGATCGACCTTGATCCTTCTGCGTTCGAGCAACGGTTCGCCACCGTGCGCCGCCTGCAGGAGATCGTGTCGAGCGCTTCAGCCCCGCTGCGCTTGATGGGGTTCGCGCTATGATGCCGCCGCTCAAGATCGATTTCAGCCGGCGCCCGGCAACACTGGCGCCGAGCGGCGTCGTGCTGCTAGTCTTGGCGGTATTGATGCTGCTGCTCGGCGCCAGGGCTCTGTGGCTCGCGTATCAGGACAACGATCGTGCCCGAACCGAGTTCGGGATAGCAGCGCGCGAAGAGAACGCCAGTAAGCGCCCGCCCAAGACCGCGCCCACGCCTGCCGCCAAATTGGCTGAAAGGCAGGGCGAGGCGATCCTGCGCGAGCTCACGGTGCCATGGCAGAGCCTGCTGTCCATCGTGGAAGATTATCCTGCCCGCGACGTTGCGCTGATCGGTATTGATCAAAGCCCCGCGCAGAGCCAGATCCGCATCACGGCGGAGGCCAAGGATGCCGACGGGATGATCGCGTACCTGAAGTATCTGCAGGGCAGCGTGCTCCTGCATGAGGCGGTGTTGAGCGGTCACCTGATCGAGACCAACGTGCCCGGGACGCCGGTGCGCTTCCAGATCGTCGCAGTGTGGAGAAAGCCATGACGACCCACCGGCTTGCCGATCTGCTGCTGACGCTGCATTTCGAGATGCGGCGCACATTTGGCGTGCCAGGCCTGCTTGGCGCGCTGGCGCTAGGTGTGGCCGCCGCGACATGGACCGCTATTCCGACCGTGGAAGCGCAGACCAGAGGCTTGCTCGACAGCGCACGGCAGGCCCGTGCTGCGAAAGCACGATATCCCGGCGGCGCTGGCCGGGCGCCGGCCGACGTGAATTCCCTGGGCAAGCTGCCGGCTTTGTTCACGACCTTCGCCGAGAGCGGGAACGACATCGCCGTGATCTTCTCCCAGGCGCGCGAGAGCCATCTGACCCTGGGATCGGCACAGTACCAGATCATGACGGAGCCTGGGGCAGGATTTACGCACTACCAGGTCGTGCTGCCGGTCAAGGACCAGTACGGCACGATTCGCCGTTTTGTTGCATCCGTTCTCAACAGCGTGCCAAACGCCGCGCTGCAGGAGATTCATGTCGAACGGCCAGCGGTGGACGGCAATGTTCTCGAGGCCCGTATCCGCTTCGATCTGATCTATCGGACGAGCCGGCCATGAACAGCGCTTTGGTCAGGAGAATATTGATTGCCGGCACGGGTCTGGCGACCGCCGCATTGATTGGTTGGGACCAGGCGCCGGAGCACCGCGCGCCGGCCGTGGCCTCTGCCATCAGGGCTGCCTATGGGCGCAGCCTGCCGAGCAGGCCGGGCGTTTTGCCCGCCGCCCCTCCGGCTTCGATCGCGCAGGCGCCGCGGCGCCCGCAAGCTGCGGCGAGCGAGTCTGCGGCGCGCCCGGTTGCCGAAGTCGCGCCGCGCGAGCGGCTTGCGGCGTTGCGTGCGCCGCTGTCGCCAGATACGGGCCACGATCCGTTCAGCGTTTTGTCCTGGCTTCCCCCGCCTGCGCCACCGGCCCCGCCCGCTCCGGCCCCGCCCCCTCCGGCACCCACGGCGCCGCCGTTGCCGTTTGCCTATGTGGGCGCGCTGGGTGCGGACGTATCGAAGGAGCAAGTGTTCCTGAGCAGTGGCGACCGTTTGTTGATCGTATCGCTGGGGGATGTGATTGACGGGCAATACCGCCTTGAGGCGATCACGGCAACAGGTGCGACCTTTACCTATCTGCCGCTTAACGTGAAACAGGTCATGTCCACCCAGGGCGAAGGAAAGTAAATGAAATCCCGGTGCAGATCGGACGCTGCCTGCAGAGTAGAGCGCTGCGACGCGTCCCTCAGGTCAATAGCCGCGTCAGGTTGCACGGCGCCTCGCGCGTCTTATGCCAGCTACCACGCGCGTCGATTCAGTGCGGCGCTGATCGCGATGGTGCTCGGTGGCTGTGCGGTGGAGCCAGGCGCGCTGCGTAACGCAAGCGTTCGCCAGCCCACCGATGCGCAGATACAGCTGAACTACATGCACGAACGCAACGGCCAGATGAATGCGATTCTGGATGAAGTGGATCGGCTGCGAGCCAGCTACCAGTTTCATGAAGCCGTGCTGAAGCTCGATGAGGCGAGCAGGATCGATCCCACCAGCGAGCGAGGGCGGAAGCTGGGCGCGGCGCTACAGATCGATATGCGCGATCTTGTCATCCTGGCGGAGGTCCAGCGGATGCTTGAACGCGGCTCATACGACAGCGCGGCGGAGCGTGTGCGTGAGGTGCTTGCGGAGAATCCGACCAACGTCCAGGCACAGCAGATGATGAGGCTGATCGAAGACAAGCGGCGGCAGCTGCGGGCCGCGCGCGAGGAGAAAAGCGCGGCCGCGTCGATCATGCGTACGCCGGTGACGCTGCAGTTTCGCGACGCGAACGTGCGGATGGTCTTTGAGGCACTGTCGCGCACGTCGGGCTTGAATGTCATCTTTGACCGTGATGTGCGCACCGACCTCAAGACGACGATCTTCGTGACCAACGCCGCGATCGAGGACGCGGTCAATCTGATTTTGTTGCAGAACCAACTGGACAAGAAGGTCCTGAATGCGAACACGCTCTTCATCTATCCAGCCACGCCAAACAAGCAACTGGAGTACCAGGAGCTGAAGGTCCGAACCTTCCAGTTGTCGAACATCGACGCCAAACAGGTGCAGGCCTTGTTGAAGAGCTTGCTGAAGATCAAGGAGATCGTGATCGACGAACATGCCAACACCCTGTCGATTCGCGGAACGCCCGACACCATTCGGCTCGCGGAACAGCTGATCGCCGCACAGGATCTTCCCGAACCCGAGGTCATGCTGGAGGTTCAAGTCCTGGAGGTCTCGCATGAACGGCTGACGGACCTGGGAATTGCATGGCCGAACAGCTTCACGATGGCCACGCCAAGCACGGCGTCCACTTGGGGCGCCCTGCACACGCTGCCGATCAACCAGCTGGTGGTCAGCGGGCTGTCGGCGACGGCGAATTTCAAGCTGACGGATACTGACGCGAACCTGCTTGCGAGTCCTCGCATCCGTACCCGTAACAAGGAAAAAGCAAAGATCCTGATTGGCGACAAGGTGCCGGTGATATCGAGTTCGAGCACCCCGAGCACCAGTGGTCCGTCCTATGCGCAAAATATCCAGTACCTGGATGTCGGTATCAAGCTTGAGGTTGAACCGCAGGTCTACCGCGACGACGATGTCGGCATCAAGATTAGTCTCGAGGTCAGCAACATCACGAAGACAATATCGAGCAGCAACGCGCAGACCGGCCTCAGCTCGCTGGCTTACCAGATCGGCACGCGCAGCGCATCGACCAGCCTGCGTCTCAGGGATGGCGAGACACAGGTGCTCGGCGGCCTGATTTCGGATGCCGACCGCACCACGGCGGACAAGGTGCCTGGCCTGGGCCAGTTGCCGGTGCTCGGGCGCTTGTTTTCGGATCACAACGGCGACCACGTCAAGACGGAAATCGTTTTGCAGATCACCCCGCACATCATCCGTCCTCAACGCGTCGCGGATGCCGATACGCGTGAGATCTGGTCCGGCACCGATGCCAATGTGCGCACCGAGCAGTTGCGTCTCGATCCCGCCAGCGCCCCCGCGCCCGCAGTTGCCGCTCCCATGGCGCCGGTCAAGCCAGGCAGGGTTGGCGGCGGAACCGTGGCACCCGTGGTGCCCGTGGCACCGGCGAGTGTCGGCGGTGCGGCCATTGGAGAGGGAACACCTGCTGCCGCGGGTGGCGGCGCCTCTCCGCCCGCGCCTCCTCCGGTGCCGCCCAGAGGCTCGCTCGGGCAGGCTCCCGCGGCGCCGCGGACAACCCCGCCGGTGGATCCGTATGCGGGGAGGTTCCCGGCGATCCAGGCCGCGCCGGCGGCACCGGTGGCGGCGGCGCCTGCTGATGCGAACGCGGTCGTTCCGGACGCGACCGGCACGGCAGGCGCGACGCAGGTGCCTGCACCCGCGGCAGGGCCATTTCCTGCGCCAGCCTCAATCCTGAAGATGCCGCCCGGCGACATGTCCAGCGACAACCCACTCTATCCGGTCCCCAACGGGACGCATTGACTCATGACGCTCCAGGCCCAGTCTGCACGTTGCCGCGGCCGTCCGCTCCTTCATGGCCGCGGTTTCACCTTGATGGAGCTGGTGGTAACGCTGGCACTTGTCGGCATTGTCGCGCTGGCGATCCTGCCATTTTCCGAATTGATGGTGCAGCGTGAAAAGGAGCAGGAGCTAAGGCTTGCGTTGCGGCAGATCCGTACCGCGCTGGACGCCTACAAGGACGCCAGTGACTACGGGTCGATAGAAAGAGAAGTCGGTGCTTCCGGCTATCCGCCGACACTGACCGTGCTGGTGACCGGCGTCAAAGACGCGAAGGATCCGAAGGCCGGGCTGCTGATGTTCCTGCGCAGCGTGCCGCGCGATCCGTTCTTCAACGGTGACGCCTCCACGCCGGCGGAGGACACCTGGAACTCGCGTGCCTACGGCAGTGTGGCGAGCGGCCCGCAAGGCGGCAATGACGTGTTTGACGTGTCATCCAAGACTGACCGCCTTGGTCTCAACGGCATTCCCTACAAAGATTGGTGAGGCCCATGATGAAACCCGCTCGCAGCCGCAGGCTCCATGGGTTTACCTTGATCGAACTGATGGTCGTGATGGCGATCATCGGCTTGCTGCTGACCATTGCGCTACCGCGCTACCTTCGCAGCATCGATCGTGGCAAGGAGCAGGTGCAGCGGCAGAACCTTGCCGTAATGCGGGATGCGATCGATAAGTACTTCGGTGACAATGGCCAGTATCCGGAGAATCTCGACGAACTGGTGCTAAAGCACTATCTGCGCAGGGTCCCGGAAGATCCGGTCACGGGTGGCACCAGCTGGACGGTCATCGCGTCGCCGGATACGGACAAGGCCGGCGTCTATGACGTCGCGCCGGCGAGCGAAGCGGCGGCGGTGCCGGCCGCTGCCGTGGTGCCGGAAAAATGAACCGCCTTCGCTGTGTGCGTCGTTCAAGGCGGCATCGCCAGGGCGACGGCGCCCATGGCCTGGTCCTGCTGACGCTGCTGATCGCCCTGATCCTTGTTTCCGTGGCATTGCTGGGCGCGCTCGACGTCTGGGCGCTGCAGCGGCAGCGGCTGCAGGAAGAGGAGTTGCTGTTTGTCGGCAACCAGTACAGGCTGGCGATCCAGCGTTACTACCAGGCGGGCCGGACTCTGCCGGCATCGGTCGACGACCTGCTGGAAGACAAGCGCTTTCCGGTGCCGCTACACCATCTGCGGCGTGCTTACCCGGACCCGATCACCGGGAAGAACGACTGGCTGTTTCTCCGCGACGGCGACCGTATCTACGGTGTGTATAGCAAGTCCACGGCGCCCGCGATCAAACACGCGAATTTCCCCCGGCGCTATGCGGATTTCGCCAACGCGAAAACCTATGGCGAGTGGCAGTTCCTTTATCTGCCGCCAGGTCGCCGAAGCCGCGCGAGTAGTGCTATTCCGAGTACGCAGGATTCGATCGGACAAGCCGACGCAGCTGCCCGGCGCACAGGCGTGAACAACGCCTCTCCATTTAGTCCAAACGGACGGTCCAGATGATATCGCCGGCGCAGGGAAACCTTCGATGGATTGCCCTACCGCATCAGTAGGGTGTTGACCCATGCAAACCTGCATCGGCGTTATCCACAATACAAGCGTGGGGAGAGAACCGCAGAATGGGCGTCCCCGAAACGAGACGGTTGAAGGGGCGTTGCGCTACTTCGTTCATCGGGCCGGGGACCAGGGCCAGGGATTTTACAGGCCCAGGGAGTTTGCTTATCCCGGCGCTGGTGGCGCGCTTTGCATTGATCAGTGATGACCGGCAAGGACGGGTGTCGTTGCCGCAGGCGTGGGAATTGATGTCCTACGGGAATTGCGCTGGCTGACCCGCAGGAAGGAGGTTATATGTTTAGTACTCGCATATATCGCGGCGGCCTGTCGGCGCTGGTTTTGCTTCTCTTCGCTCTACCTGCGGCAGCCCAGTCATTCCGGGTTCAATGTCCTGAAGAAACGCCGCTTCATCCAAAGTCGGCCACAGGTGTGATCAGCGATGGAATCAAGTGTCAGCAGATCTCCGGTGGTGACGGCTACGCAACGATGGGCGATGGCACGCAGACCTACTTGTTTGCCTTCGGTCCACTATCGGGCCTCACTGATATCAAGAACGGCCTCCCGGGAACGCAGAAGGCGTCCGTGTTTCGCACGCCAGAAGATCCGAATGGCGCGATCGGCCTTGTCCCGGATCCGAATGCCGGTGGCGCCATCACGGGACACGTCGATGCGCGGGCGATCATGGATGTCGGCGTCATGAACGGCAACATGCCGGCCCCTACCATGGCGATCGACGAGGACGACGAATTCTTCCTGACCCTGACGAACGTCGGAATGATCATGCGCCCGGACCTGTTCGAGCAGCACACTGTGCACTTCCACGGCTACCCGAATGCATCCTCGTTCTACGACGGTGTGCCGGATGCCTCCGTCGCCATCAACATCGGCGGCAGCTTCACTTACTACTACCTGGCGCCGGACGCGGGAACCTACTTCTGGCACTGCCACATCACCCCGCCGGAGCATCTCCAGATGGGCATGGTGGGTCAGATCTATGTGCGGCCACGCCAGAACCGGGTCCCTTTGAACGGTTCGCTGTACACCGCGTTGCAAGCCCAGCAGAGCGATCCGCGCACGAAGTGCGGCGGCGACATTCTGTGCTCGACGCCGCTGCCGCGCGTGGACAATGGTGCTACCCACCAGCCCAACAAGAGTAACTCACCGACGCTGTACGCCTACAACGACGGCGATGGCACCACTGCCTACGACGTCGAGTACCCGATCCAGATCCATGGTTTCGATCCGAATTTCCACTTCGTCGGCATGACCTTCAACCCGGAGCCATTTACCGACATGAAGGACAAGTACTTCCTTTTGAACGGACGGAGCTATCCGGACACGGTAGCGCAGGGGGCCATGAGTACACAGGTGGCGGATGGCACAGCGCATTTCTCGCAGCCGCTGCCGACCGTTATCAACATTCCACTCGGTGGAAAGGCGTTACTAAGGATCTCGGATCTCGACGTCAGCGAGTTCCAGACGCTGGCTTCACTCGGCATACCGATGCATGTCGTCGGTGTCAACGCGCGATTGTTGCGCGATATGACGGGCAACAATCTGGCCTACGACACGAACTCGATCACACTGGGGGGCGGTGAATCGATCGATGTGATCCTGGACGCAAGCAACAAGAACCTGTACCCGGTGGGATCGACGTATTACCTGTACACGCCGAATCTGGATCACCTTTCGAATGACGCCGAGAACTTCGGTGGCTTGATGACCGAGGTCCACATCTGCAATGTGGTGGACCCGACTACCAAGTCCTGCAATTAGGAGAAGCGCCGTGGGCCACTCTACCAGCAACCCGTGGATTGCGACTTTCGCGCGGCTTGCCTGCGCTATCGTTGCCGTGCTGTTCTGCGTGCCGGTATACGCCGCGGCGCCAGGCATTACGGGGACGAGTTTCGATCTGACTGCCGAGGCGGCGCGTATTAGCCAGCCGGATGGATCCAGCATCTACTCCTGGGGCTACGGCTGCCGTGCCGGCGGCACTGCGCCGGCCGGCTTTTCCCCTGCGGCCATCCCCGGTGCGACCTGTCCTAGCATGCAGATACCGGGCCCGACGCTGATCGTCAGAAAGGGCGATACCGTGACGGTGACGCTCAGGAACAACCTGCCGGCGGCCGCCGGCAATACCTCGATTCTCTTCCCCGGGTTTCAGGTCACCACGTCAAACGGCGTGCCAGGCCTGCTCACCGGGGAGGCCGCGCACGGCGGGTCGGTCACCTATAGCTTCGTCGCAACGACGGAGGGTACCCATGGTTACTACAGCGGCACGCAGGGCGACCTGCAGATAGAGATGGGACTGTATGGGGCCATCATTGTCTTGCCGACCACCATACCTGCTGGCTGCCGGGCCGTCGGCAGCACGCTGCCGGACGGACAGACCGACTTCCGCAACGCGGCGGCAGCCTACACCAACAGCGCGTCGTGCTACGACCGCGAGTACCTGTTTCAGTTCTCCGAGATGGATCCCCGCATCCATTCCCAGGCGGAGCAGCAGGTCGGGACACCGGCCGGGAAGGCGTGCACACGGCCCAACGGCTGCATGACCGTCGAGACCGAACCCTATCATCCAGCGTATTTCATGATCAATGGCCGCTCCATGCCCGACGACATGGATCCGAACTATGCCGTGCAGTATCCGCACCAGCCGTACAACGGCAATCCGCATATGCACCCCGGAGAGCTCGTGCTGCTGAGAATCATCGGTACCGGCCGCTGGCAGCATCCGTTCCATGAGCACGGCAATCATGTGCGGGTGCTGGCCCGCGACGGCAATTTGATACTCAGCCAGACCGACAATGTCTCGCCTGCCGGGCCGCTGCTGTTCACTACGACGACCACACCTGGCGTGGCGATGGATGGCATCTTCTACTGGACGGGCCGAGGTCTCAACTGGGACGTGTATGGCCATGTCGACGGTGGCTTGTACACCGACCCGGCGTTCCCTGCATACCTCGGCAAGCCGGTGGTATGCACCCCGGACGCAAACGGTTACTACACGGCAGACCCGATGGCGCCGAACTACTACGAGTGGTGCCAGGATCATAACAAGGCCCTCGAGACCCATCCGTTCGGCCAGGTCGGCAGTGGCGGCCCTGTAACGCTACCCGATGCGAACATCCTGACGAACGGTACCTGGTATGGCGGCAGTCCCTATCTGGGGCCCGATGCGACGGTCCGCGCTGTTGGGCCTACGGGCACTACGCCGCCCTCGGGCACGATCGCGAATCCTCCGACGAGCGAAGCTGGGTTCGCCTTCATGTGGCACTCGCACAATGAGCGTGAGATCACCACGAACAATATCTTCCCGGGCGGGATGATGATGATGATGCTTGTCGATCCACAAGCCTTCACGATCAACGAAGCCAATTAGAGGTCAGGGGAAACGCGATGAGATCCAATCAGTTCAAGGCGAGCCTCTTCGACTTGGTCAAGACAGGCCTCGCTGCATCGATTCTATTGATGGCGAGCTGCGCGTCGTTCGCGCAGAGTGTCAACCTGACCGCGAGCGCGACAAGTACCACGCTGCCCGACGGACAAGTTGTGCCGATGTGGGGCTACACCTGCACCGGCGCCGCTGCGCCCGCCGCTTGCAAGGGCTTGAATCCGAATGCCGGGACGAGCTGGACGCCAGTGGTGATTACCGTCCCTCCTGGCAATCTGACGATCAACCTTACCAATAATCTGCCGGTGCCTCCGGGCGCCACCTCGGGAATTCCCACGTCGCTGGTGATCGTGGGTCAATTGGGCGGCGGTTTGGGCGCGGCGCGAACAACAATGCCCAGCCCGAACCATGCGGTCCAGGCCGTGACCTGGCCGATCGCCGGGGATAGCAATGGCGCTACCTTTAGTCCGCCCAATCAGGGGCCCCGGGTCCAGTCCTTTGCAACCGAAGTGGCCACGGCCACAGGCGCAAGCCCAACGGCGCTGACATGGAGCAATCTCAAGCCCGGTACTTACCTGATCGAATCGGGAACCCACCCGTCCATCCAGGGTCCGATGGGTCTTTATGGCGTGCTGGTGGTTACCACCGCTCCCGTAGTGCCCGCGCTGGGCACCGCCTATCCGGGCGTCACCTACAACGCGGACGTTCCTCTGCTGCTCAGTGAAATCGATGCCACGCAAAATGCCGCCGTGGCTACGGCTGTGTCGACCGCGAATTTCAGCGAAACCTCCTCCCGCGTCCTCAGGGACTCTGTCAGTTCCATCTCGGTGGCGCTCGACTCCGCCGGCAACCCCATCGCGGGTACTGGCTACAAGGCTGGCGATTTCGTCGCGTTCTCCGGTGGCGGCGCTTCGGTAGCGGCGACGGCTCATGTCGCAAGCGTGGACGGCACCGGCGCTATCACTGGTATCACGGTCGACAGTGCCGGGACGGGCTATTACGCCGTTCCCGACGTTACGGTAACGAGTACCACCGGCACCGGGGCGCAGGTCGTTGCGGCGTTGACCTTGACTGGCGTGATTTGCAGCGACCGCGCAGCCGCGTGCTATCCGCCTGCTGTCAACTACGATCCGCGCTACTACCTTATCAATGGCATCGCTTTCGACAGGACCAAGACCGCCACTTCGCTATTCTCGACGAACCCTGCCAACGCCACCGGCAGTGTCCTGGTGCGCTTCGTCAACGCTGGTCTGCGCATGCACGTACCGTCCATCGTAGGGGCGCTGACAACCGACAACAGTTCGGGTACGCCCAAGGTGGTTTCGGGACTGTCGCTGCTAGCGGAGGACGGCAATCTCCTCCCGGGGACCCGGCGAGTGCAGAATGAAGTATTCCTGGCTGCAGGCAAGACGTATGACGTACTGATCAATGCCCCCGTGGCTGTCGCTCCGGCGACCGCGCCAGCAGCCCTGGCGGTGTTTGATCGCCAGCTGAGCCTATCCACCAACAATCAGCGCGACGGCGGCATGATGGCATATATCGGTGCCAATGGCGCCACACTGCCCGCCAGCGGGGTGACCGCGAAGGCCAACCCCGACTCCTACTTCCTGGTTTCGGGCAATAGCCTGACGGTGGCGGACCCTGCCAAGGGCGTGGTCGCCAACGACGTGGGCGTCTACGGCGTCAAGCTGCTGACAGCACCCACGGGCGGCACGGTCACCTTGAATCCTGATGGTACGTTTACCTACGTGCCCAATACTGGCACTGCGTCCGACAGCTTCACGTACCAGGCGAACGGAAACGCCGCGCTGACGGCGAAGGTGACGCTGGCCGCCTGTACCGGTAATTGCAAGGGAGGGGCGCCCACAGCCGGCGGCGACAGCTTCCTCAGTAACATTGCATCGCGGTTGCAGATCGGCGCGCCCGGCGTGCTGGCGAACGATAGCGATCCTTCACAGCTTCCGCTGACTGCCGCGCTGGTCGCCGGCAGCGCCACGGGCGGCACGGTCATGCTGAACGCGGACGGCTCGTTCACGGCAATACCCACGGCTGCGCCGGGCCCCGCAACGACGGCTAGCGTGACCTTCAAGTACAAGGCGGTGAATTCGCAGAAGACATCGAGCAATGCTGCCACGGTGACGGTGACGTTCAAGGGCGGCAGTGGCCTTGTCGTGAACGTATTTGACGCGCCGAGCGTGCGACCGGGGGCAACGCCGGTCAAGATCACCGACTACCGCTGGATCATCGAGGAAGACCGCACCTTCCAGATCGACCTCGCATGCCAGGTGAACTCCGCCACGCGGCCGGCCAATTGCCCGCCGCTGCCGGTGCCGAGCCTGGGGACCAGCTTCCATACCAGCTACATGCCTGTCATTGCCGCGGGCTGTGTCGGTCAGGTTGCTTGCGAGGCGGGGCAGACAGTCTTCGACCCAGCGAGCAATTCGCACATGCCAGCCGTGTGCGATGTTGGCAATGGCGTCTGTCGCACGGACTCCGCGCAGCAGGCCCCGGTCGACCCGAGCCAGGTAGCGCTCGACCCGGCCAAGCACTACTACATTTCGATCTTGCCCGGCGATGCCGGCAACCCCTTCGCTGCGGGCGCGGGCGCTCCCCAGCCGGTCGATCCAGCCAAGCCCCAGGGGTTGCAGAGGCCTTTCAGTATTGCCAAGGACTGCCCGTCGGTCGCGGATTTCGCCCCCGGAACGGGAACCTGTGGCCACGGCATGGGCGGCGCGCCGATCGCGCCTGCACAGAAGACGGTCAACATACCGCTGCAACAAACGCCGCTGGCGACGGCGAAGGTCTCGGTGTTCGTGTTCGAGGATGATGCACCGCTTAACGGCGAAGTCGACGTCAGCGGCGGCACCGAGGGCTTCGGGACGTCCCGGGAGCCGGGACTGGGAGGCTTCGAGATCAAGCTATTCGACGACGCCGGTGGCACGGGCGATCCGACCGGACAGATGACGTACGACATGTTCAACATGCCGCTTTCCAATTCGCTGCAGGGGATGATCGATCCGATCACGCACCTGAATGCGTGCCCGATCTCGCCAACGCCGAAGTCGGCGAAAGACGGACTGGTCGGCATGATTCCCACCTGTCCGAAATATGAATCCGATGGCACGACACTGTCCCCGCTGGTCGGCCAGGCCATCATCGCCAATCTGATGCCCGGCAGATACGGCGTGGTCGCAACGCCGGCAGCCGACAGAATTGCCAAGGGCGAGGAGTGGCTCCAGACGAATACGCTCGATGGACAGAAAGCCCATGATGCCTTCATCAAGGTAGGCGGCCCGGCGTACTTCCAGGAGTTTGGCCCGGCCGGCTTTCACGTCTCCGTCGGCTTCGCCAACGCGAAGATCATCAATGATCGCAGGACCAATGCCGCGAAGTCTGGCCTATGCGACCGTTCCGGAGCCTCGTGCGCCAATGCGGTCAATGGCAGAATCACCAACCTGCACTACAGCCGGCCGCCCAACCAGCATCTCTACGGCAGCGGCTCGCGCGACTCCCTGGCTTTCACGCAGTGCTATGTGAGCCTGGGGGATCCGGACGGCGAGGACATCGCCTTCACCAAGTGCAACGACAAAGGCGAGTTCAGCTTTTCCGGTATTCCCGATGGCACTTTCAGGCTAACGGTCTTCGACCAGTGGAACGATCAGATCGTCGATGGCCTTGCCACGGCGGTACAGCTTGGACCTAACGCGAGGAGCGTCAATGTCGGGGATCTCGCGGTCCTGCAATGGCACACGAATCTCTATACCAGATCATTCATCGATCTGAACCGTGACGGCGTCTCGCAGGACGGCGAGCCTGGCCTCACGCTGGTGCCGACCAACATCCGCTTCCGCGACGGCAGCTATTCCAATTTCAACAATACCGACCTCAACGGCTACGCCGCGTTCAACGAGATCTTCCCGCTGTTCAACTGGTATGTGGTGGAAGCCGATACGACCCGTTTCAAGCAGACGGGTGTGCACGTGGTCTATGATGCCGGCGGTCCGCCGGATGGCACGCCTGGCGGCGGTAAGTCGAGCATTGCGGCGAATTTTGCCAACACAACGGAATCCGCGACTGCACATCTGCCAGACAAGCTACGGGTCCCCGGCGCGGTGTACTGCGACAACGCGGATTGCACTGGCTATTCGATCCTGCACCCCGGCCACAGTGCCGCCAACCCGTCGACCGGCCGGATCGATCCGCCGTCGGTGACCACCCTTGGCTGGCAAGGCTTCTCGGGCCAGAGCTCGTTCATCGAGTTCGGCAAGACGCCGTTCGCCGCAAACGAGAACGGTGGCATCAAGGGTGAGGTGATCTATGCCTCCACGCGGCCGTTTGACGACCCCGCGCTGCTGATCCACACAAGCTGGACGCCCAACGTGCCGAACGTGACTGTCAACCTGTATCAGGAGGGCACTGCTAAGGATGGAACGCCCAGCCTGACCCTGGTGGATACCACCACGACCAGCAGCTGGGACGATTGGGCGCAGGGCTTCCGCAGCGACGGCGTGCCCAATATGAACTGTCCGGGCCAGGAAACCACCGACCCGTACTTCTTCACACTGCAGAACAGCACCCAGTGGCTCGATCCGAAGCACACTGCCTTGCCGGCAAAGTCCCAGTTCAAGTGCTATGACGGCATGCATATGTTCAATCAGCTGCAGCCCGCGCCTTACGATGGGATGTACCAATTCCCCAGCGTGAAAGGCAGGAATCCGCAAACCGGAAGGCCGATGGGTACCAACTGCAGCATCTGCGTGCCGAATCCCGCGGGTGGCGGAGTCTTTGAGGCCGGAACGCCCATGCTGCCCCCCGGCAAGTATGTGGTCGAGGTGGTTGTGCCCCCGGGCTACGAACTGGTGAAGGAGGAGGACAAGAACATCCTCATTGGCGACAACTACATCGCGCCGGTGACCCAGCAGTTCGCTGGCCTGGGCAGTATCTTCATCCTGCCCGACCAGGCGGCGGTGAATGCCACCTATAACGCCAACAATCCGCAGAACCCGACCACGGATCTGGGATCCACGCCCAGGCATGAGGGCGATACCGGGAGCGTCGAGACCTTCTGGCCCTGCGTCGGTGCGCTGCGCATCGTTCCCGACTATATCAGCCTGTTCCCGGGCTCGCAGGAGGTGGCGCCGTTCGCCGGTGCGTCGCGGCACCTGTGCGACCGCAAGGAGGTCACGCTTACCGATCAGATGACGGTGCTGGCGAAGTTCTGGGTATTCAGCTCAACCCACGTCGCTGCGCACTTCACCGGCTTCATGCTGGACGACTTCTCTTCGGAATTCGACCCGTATTCGCCGCAATTCGGCGAGAAGTTCGCCGTACCCAACGTGCCGGTGTCGATGAAGGATTTCGGCGGCAACGAAGTGGCCCGTGTGTACTCCGACCAGTGGGGCATCTTCAATGGCCTGAACTATTCGACCTGGGAAGTCAATCCGCCGAATCCGACCGGCTATGCGCCGACCATGATGGTCGCATGCATGAACGACCCGGACATGCCGGATCCCGCGCACCCCGGGCAGACCATCAGGGATCCCATGTACAACCCCGCGTACAGCCAGTTCTGCTACGAGATTCCCTTCATGCCAGGACAGACCCAGTACATGGACACGCCGGTGGTGCCGGTGCAGGCCTTCGCGGATGGATATAACCAGCCTGACTGCGCGTATCCGGATGCCACGCCTGCGATCTCGAAGGTCGTAGGCGATGCCAGCAACGGCGGTGCCGGTCCGTGGGTCAGCGCTGCGGGCCACACTTTGACCATTAGTGCCTTGGGCGACCAGCAGGTAACCAACCATGCCTATAGTGGACCAGGGGCGAGCAAGGTCCCTTACAATCAGAAGTTCATCACGCGCCACTATGGTTTCGGGAGCTGGTGTACCAGCGTCGGAGGCGCCTGCACTGTGCCTTCGAGCGTAACCATCGGCGGCACGCCTGCGCAGATCACGGCGTGGACCGACCAGTCGATCACTGTCACGGTGCCTGCGCTGTCATCGGACCATGGCGAACTGGTGATCACCGCGGGCAATGGCAAGAAGTCCGTCGACACCGTCAGCGTCAGCATCGGCGGCAAGGCGCCGACCTACGTCGCTGGCGAAAACGCCACCGGCAACGCCATCCAGACGGCGATCGACAAGGCCGTCCCCGGCGACTTGATCATCGTCGGCCCGGGTGTCTACCAGGAGATGCTGCTGATGTGGAAGCCGGTCCGACTGCAGGGCGTTGGCGCTGCCTCGGTGACTGTCAACGCGAATACGCACCCGTCTGGCAAGATGGACCCGTGGCGGGCGCAGGTCAGCTGCCTGTTTGGCATGTCGCGCAACGGTGGGGTGATCTCGCCGACCAATCCGTTCGACCCGACCAACACCTATAGCTGTCCCACGGGCCTGGCAACCGATCCGCTGGCCATGCAGCGGCGGATCGACCCAATACCGTTCGAGCCCACCCTCGGCTGGGACAGCACGCTCAACGGCAACCTGGGCGAGCTTCTGATCGAGCCCACGCTGATGGGCGCGTACGAAGGCGCGGCCATTACAGTTCTGGCGAAGGGCGTGCAAGACGTCAACGGACAGCCCGACCCGAACTGCACCGCGAACGGCATCTGCACGCCGTTGACGGCAAGTGCCGCGGATTGCGCGAACAATCCCAGCAACTTCCTCTGCAATCCGTCGCGCATCGATGGCATCACCTTCACCAACAGCTCGCAAGGTGGCGGTGGCATATTCCTGCACGGCTGGAACCACAATATGGAGATCTCCAATAACCGCGTCTTCGGCAATGCCGGCACGCTCACGGGCGGCATCACGATCGGCCAGGTCGAGGTACCGGACGGGACCATCGGTGCGGACGGCGTGACGCAGATTCCGTTCGGTTTCAACATGAACGTGAATGTGCATCACAACGCGGTCACCTCCAACGCTTCCTACGGTGATGAAATCAATTCGACCACGCCATCGGCGGCCGGCGGCGTGACCTTCTGCTCGGGAGCCGACAACTACCACTTCAACTACAACTGGGTGTGCGGCAACATGAGTAGTGGTGACGGCGGCGGCGTGGCCCACTTCGGCTTCAGTTATAACGGCGACATCTCGCACAATCTGGTGCTCTTCAACCAGAGCAACAACCCGACGCTACCTACCTACGGGGGCGGCATCATCGCCCAGGGAGTACCGCCGGATGGCACCTTCTGCGAGAACCAGACCGTCGATGTCGATTGCGCACCGCAGCTGTCCGACGGCGCAGGCCCGGGCCTCACGATCGACGGCAATCTCCTGATCGGCAACACGGCGGAGAGCGGTAAAGGCGGTGGTCTGCGGCTGCAGGGCATCAACGGCACCGATGTACAGCGCAGTCCCAATGACGCGTCGAAGTGGTACCGGGTTTCCGTCACCAACAACATCATCGCGAACAACGTCGCGGGGTGGGCAGGGGGCGGTGTGTCGATCCAGGATGCGGTGGGCGTCAACTTCATCAACAACACCATCGTTTCCAACGACGCGACGGCGTCGGCAGGCGTGCTCTTCAACACGCCCGCGGCCGCTCAGTCCAATGTACCTCCGCCGACGAAGTGCACCACGGTGGGCGCGGAAACGACTTGCGATCCGATCACCACGTCGACCTACCAGCCGGCTGGTCTCGAGACGGCGCGGCACACGCCGAACTTCATCGCAGCGTTCAGCAATGCAGGGGTCACCTGCCCGGTTGGAACCTCTGCCTGCACGACGTTCTCGAACCCGGTGATGGCCAACAATCTGTTCTGGCAGAACCGTTCGTTCTACATCACGGTGGGCGGCCTCAATCCGTCGATCCCTGGCTTGCAGAACGTGGTGACGCTGAATCCGACGCTGAACCAAGCTGGGAAGACGACGGGCTATTGCGACCCCAAGGCTATCTACTGGGACATCGGCGCCTTTGGCGACTCCGGACCGAGCAAGCATGAGTCGGGCCTGACGCTCAGCCCGCAATTCTCGATCCTGACTGACGCCGCCGACTACCAGGGGGCAAGCAACCTGGGTTCCAACCCCGCTGTTGTCAGCCAGTACTGCAATGGCTCGCGGGTTCCGCCGGAAGGTGGAGGGGTCGGATTCGCCGTGCCGCCGGGTATCTCGGATACAGTCTTGCCCAACCCGCTCTTCGGCCTGATGCCGACGGCGACCCCGGATGAAGGCAATCAGTGGATCAATATGTCCTACGGACCGCTCTCCCTGTTCAACGCCAGCATCTCGTCTGGCAGCCCGGGCTACAACGTGCCACTTGGCAACTACGCGATCACGTCGGGTTCGCCGGCAATCAATACCGCGACCGACGCGGGTGCCCCGAATCACGACTTCTTCGGTACCGTCCGGCCGCAAGGCGGCAAGTTCGATATCGGAGCGGTTGAGTTCGTGGCAGGCGCCTCGCCCAGCGCGACCCTGACGCTGTCGACCCAGGACTTCGGCAGCGTCGCGCGGGGCGATGCGGGGCCGGTTCATGTCTTCACGCTAAAGAACACGGGTAGCGTACCGCTGACAGGTATTGCGAACCCGGTGATCACCGTGGATAACACGAACTTCTTCATCGTTGCGCAGCAAACGACGTGTGGCAGTGTCAACCCAACCGGGGCCAGCAGGATCACCAGCCTGGCTCCGAACGGCACCTGCGCCATCGCCGTGCAGTTCAGGCCTGCCGGCCGGGATGCAGCAAATTCCACGCAGAACGGCACGCTCAGCATTACCGATAGTTCCGGTACGCAGACGTCGGCCTTGAAGGGGGTGGCAGTTCGTTAGGAATGGGTGGGAGCGCGAAGTCGAGGCGCGAAGGGGGAAGGGGGCGCGGCACTTGTCGCCCCCCCCCCCAATGTCGAAGAAGCAGGAACCAGTGGCCATCCGGGAGTGGCGTGCGAACATGTCCAGTCATGCAAGGAACTTGACGAGGATCTCGATGCTGCTTGCCGGCTGCATCTGGGGGGGAACCGCCCTGGCTGAATGGGCCTTCCCGCAGGAAGGGCCCCCGGCGGGGCCAGTCCGTGCCGCGACGACGCCGGCCAGGACCTCGCCGTATGCGCCGGTGAAGCTGCCAAAACACGCGAAGGTCTATTACGATCTCTACAGAGGTGTCGAGGATCTGCACGTGCGCCAGACCGCATCGGGCAACCTGATCCGCTTTAGCTATCGCGTGACCGACCCCAGAATCGCCCAGATGCTGAGCGACAAGAATGCGACGCCCTACCTGCTCGGGCAAAGGAGCCGGGCACTTCTGCAGATTCCGGTCATGGACAAGATCGGTCAGCTGCGGCAATCGGGCCCGCTGGCGGTTGGCCAGGAATACTGGATGGTGTTTTCCAACAAAGGCAACCTGATTAAAACCGGGGACCGCGTCAACGTGATGATCGGTTCCTTTCATATCGACGGCCTGGTGGTTGAATGAACGCGCGCGGGCGCGATCTTTGAGGCATGGATTGGGGGGTGTGCTCATGAACCGAATTCTCTTCCTGGCATTGGGCCTGGTGTCTCTGGCGGGATCAGCCGGCGCGGCGACGGAAAGCGCATCGGGGAGCCGGCTGACGGCCGCCCAGATCGCCGACCGGAATGTGGCTGCCCGCGGCGGGCTTGAAGCCTGGCGGGCGGTAAACAGTCTGACCATGTCGGGCCAGATCGATGTCGGCGGCAAGAAGGACGTGATGCTGCCGTACGTGGCCACGATGAAGCGGCCGCACAAGAGCCGCTTCGAGCTTCGCTTCCAGGACCAGACGGCCCTGCAGGTGTACGACGGGGCGCAAGGGTGGAAGGTCAGGCCCTTCCTGGGGCGCGATGAGGTCGAGCCGTACAGCGCAGCCGAGGCCAAGATTGCCGCGCAAGCCGCGGAGCTGGATGGCCCGCTGGTCGATTACGCCAGGAAAGGCACCAAGGTCGAACTGCTGGGGATGGAGTCCGTGGAGGGGCACCAGGCCTACAAGCTCAAGCTGACGATGAAAGACCGCGTGGAGCGGCGCTTGTGGGTCGACGCAACGAGTTTTCTCGAACTGAAGATGGAGGGCGAGCCGCGCAAGCTGGACGGCAGGATGCATAGCGTTGCCGTCTATTACCGGGATTACAAGACGGAGGGCGGGCTGAAGATGCCGCATGTCATGGAGACCGCTGTCGAAGGTGTCAAGAAAGCCCACCGGATGACCGTCGAGCACGTGGCGATGAACCCGCCGGTGGACGATGCCGTGTTTGCGAAACCGCAGTTGGCGTCGGCCAGGTTGCCCGGCAAGTAAGGAGGGGGGCTATGACGATAAGACGGATCGCCCTTGGGGTTCTCGCTGCTTGTGTCTCGATGGCGGCGATGGCGGCTTTGGCGGTGTTGGCGGCGCAGCCATCGGCGTCGCCCGATTTGAGCGTGGCCCAGATCGTGGAGAAGAACGCCGCGGCACGGGGAGGGCTTGAGGCCTGGCGGAAGATCCAGACCATGGTCTGGGTCGGACACGTGGAGAGCGCGAATGCGCCTGCACGTTTTTTGCTGGCCATGAAGCGTCCCAACAAGACTCGCTTCGAGATCACCGCGCTCAATCAGATGGCCGTGCGCGTCTTTGATGGCAGCCATGGCTGGAAGCTCCACCCGACCCAGGGCGGCAAGCCGAATCTGCAACCCTACTCGATGGAAGAGGTGAAGTTCGCGCATGACGAGCAGGTGATCGACGGGCCGCTCATGGACTACGAGGCCAAGGGTATCGCCGTGACGCTCGAAGGTGTCGATGAGGTCGAAGGGCACAAGGCATACCGCCTTGGCATCCGGCTACCTTCGGGCGGGAGCCGCCGCCTGTGGATCGACGCGAAGACATTCCTGGAACTCAAATACGACCGCGAATCTCGCAATGTCCTGGGACAGTCGCACACAGTCACTGTCTTCTATCGCGACTACAGGGCAATCGACGGGCTCCAGATTCCGTGCACGATCGAAAGCGGCGTCGCGACGGCCCAGGCAACGGACAAGCTCGTGATCGACGAAGTCTCGTTCAACCCCTCGCTGGGCGACTGGATGTTCGCCAAGCCCGGCACGCCGAGGCAGGATAAGCCGGTGTCGATCGATGCCCAGGCGCGGCCAGGTCCGGGCGATATGGCCCGGCCGGCGCCATAGCGATGAGCCGGGGACTATCCGCCCTGCGGGCGCTCGCAGCGGGCTTCGTCGCCGCTGCGCTGACGGGGTTTGGCGGCCAAGCCAGCGGCGCTTCGGCAACGGATGCCGGCGAAGCGATTTTCCAGCGTGGCGAGCTGCCTTCGGGGGCGCCGCTCGACGCGATCCGCGATGGCGGCATGCGGATGCAGGGGGCCGCCGCGGCCTGCGTCAATTGCCATCGGCGCAGCGGGCTCGGCGCCAAGGAGGGCTTTGGCACCGTGCCGCCGATCACCGGGCGCTATCTCTTTCACCCGCGCGCCAAGAGCCTCGAGGACCTCGACCTCCCATACGTCGAGGGCATGCGGGCCGATCGCGATCCGTATACCGATGACACTGTTGCCAGAGCCATCCGCGAGGGCTTGGACTCGGAAGGCAGGCCACTCAATTACCTGATGCCGCAATTCGCGCTGAACGATGCCGACATGGCCGCACTGATCGCATACCTGAAGCGGATGGACCAACGCAGGCCGCCGGGGGTCACGGACACGGTACTCCATTTCGCTACCATCATCACGCCCGATGCGGATCCCGTGAAGCGCCGCGGCATGCTGGATGTGCTGGACCACTACTTCGCCGACAAGAACACGTTTCCGCTCGGGCCGACCCCTGCGCTACGTACCTCGCGCAAGATGATGTTCATGGTCAATCGCCGCTGGCAACTGCATGTCTGGGAACTCACAGGCCCGGAAGCGACCTGGCTGGATCAACTCAAGCGGCATCTGGCGGCGGAGCCTGTCCTTGCCGTGGTGTCCGGGCTCGGTGGCAGGAACTGGGCGCCGGTCCATGCTTTCTGCGAGCAGGAATCCGTGCCATGCCTGTTTCCGAATATCGAGGTGCCAGTCAACAGCGATACCGATTTCTATTCCCTGTATTTCTCCAGCGGCGTGCTCCTGGAAGCGGACCTGATCGCGAAGAAGATCCTGGATGCGGGCAGTGGCAAGGTGGCGAAGTCGGTGCGCCAGTTCTATCGTGCCGGCGACAGCGGGGAGCCGGCGGCCAAGGCGCTCGCCGTCAAGCTGAAGGGGCACGGCGTCGCGGTATCCAGCCACGCTCTCGCCAACGGCGAGAGCGTGGCTCAAGCGCTGCGCGGCGCAGCGGGCGCGGACGCGCTCATGCTGTGGCTGCGGCCTGGCGACATCGCCGCGCTTGGCAACGCGCCGCCGCCGCGCGCTGACGTGTTCATGTCTGGCCTGATGGGCGGGCTCGAGCGCACGCCGTTGCCTACGGGCTGGCGCGGTGTGACTCGCCTCGCCTATCCCGTCGACCTGCCGGAGCGCCGGCGTGTGCGCGTGGACTATGCGCTGGGCTGGTTTGCGATCCGGCGTATCCCGGTCGTCGCCGAGCAGACGCAGGCGGACACGTTTCTTGCCTGTGGCCTGCTGGCTGAGACGCTGAGCCACATGGTCGACGCGTTTGCGCGCGACTATCTGGTGGAGCGCATGGACGACATGATAGAGCGCCGCATCATCACCGGCTACTATCCACGCCTGACGCTTGGGCCGGGCCAGCGTTTCGCTTCCAAAGGGGGATACATCGTCCGGTTCGCGGAGCCTGAGCATACACGGCTGACCGTGGACGGGGAGTGGACGGTGCCGTAGGGAAGCATCCAGGTGAAGGTCCATCCGGAGGGATGTGCGGATTGCCAAGATCCGCCAGCGCAGCGTGTCGATAATTGCTGAAGGAGGTTTCCATGAGCGCGTTCAAAGAACGATGGGGCAGGGCGCTGGTATCGGCCCTTGCGGCGGGGAGCACGATCGCGGCGGTGATGCCGTATGCGCTGGCGCACGATGGCGCCGATCCGCATGCGCATCACCACATGATGCGGGACACGCGCACATCCACCGCGGCCTACTCACTGCCATCCGTGACGCTGGTACGAGACGATGGCCGTACCGTGTCGTTGAAGGATGAACTGGACGATGGCCGCCCCGTGGTCCTGACGTTCATCTATACCACTTGCACATCCGTCTGCCCGGTGATCAGCCAGACGCTCTCGCAATTGCAGGGCGAGCTTGGCCCGAACAGGGACAAGGTGCACATGGTGTCGATCTCGATCGACCCGGAGCAGGACACGCCGTCGCGCCTGCGGGAATATGCGACGAAGTTCGGAGCGGGTCCCGAATGGCAGCACTACACCGGCGCTGTTGCCGCGAGCGTTGCCACGCAGCGCGCATTCAACGTCTATCACGAGGACAAGATGAACCACAGTCCCGTGGTATTCCTGCGTGCGGCGCCGGGCAATCCATGGCTGCGGATCGATGGCTTTGCTACCGCGGACGAGCTGTTCCTTGCCTATCAGAAGCTGGTCGCAGCTAACTGACTGGAGCATGATCCGGCTTCTGGCGCCTTGCAGGGATCTCCGTCAGGTCCCTGCAAAGCGCCGGAATGCCGACAGTAGACGTTTCGCTGGCCGGCAAGGCGGATGCCGGACGTCCCGTCTCAGCGCTCTGCTTGCGCCGCCGGGCTAGCCGCCATCACCGCCGGCGCCACCATCTGCGCGAGCAAGCGCAACACGGCCACCTCGGTCTGCGTCCACGCGCCGCGCGCCGCAAGGAAGTTGAACGTCCCTACGCATTGTCCGCGCTCACATACCGGTACATTGACCACGGCCGAAAGCGCAAGCCCGCGAATCGTCGAGATATCGTCGAACACGGCTTCAAGCGCCGCGTCCCCCTCGCCCACGAAGACCTCGCCCTGATGCAGCACGCAACGTGTCCACGGCGTATCAGCCTTGTACTTGCGGCCGCCCACTGGGTAGGCGGCGGTGTCGGAGGACCATAGCCGCACCACTTCGGAGCTGGCGCGCCGGTAGGCGTTGATGGTGAGCAGCCCCGGGCCCAGCAGCGCGGCAGTGGCGCTGCCGATCGCGTCGAAGGCGATGGCGGGCTTGGCTGCGCGCGCCAGCGTGTCGCATAGCGAGGCTAGCAGCGCCACAGGCAAGGTCACGACGCAGGGCGCCGCGTCATTCACGATATCGGTCACGGTTTCACTCCCCCTTGATGCCCAGGTCCCGAATCAACTTGCCATAGCGGTCCGCGTCGCGGCGCAGGATGGTGCCGAACTGCTGAGGTGTGGAGGTGGCGGTTTCCACGCCGATGGCGTTCATCTTTTCTTTCACGTCCGGCAGCGACATGATGCGGTTGATCTCCTGGTTCAGGCGCGCCACCAGCGCCGGTGGCATGCCGGCCGGGCCGAAGGCGCCGTACCACACGGACAGCTCATAGCCGGGCACGGTCTCGGCCACGGTGGGCACATTGGGCAGCAGCGGCGAGCGCTTGGCTTCGGTCACGGCGAGCAGGCGCAGCTTGTTGGCCTTGACGTGGGGCAGGGTCTGCGTGCCGGCGGAGAACAGCAATTGCGTTTGCCCGGCCACGGTGTCGACCACGGCGGGCGCGCCGCCCTTGTAGGGCACGTGCAGCATCTGCACGCCGGCCATCTTCTCGAACAGCACCGCGCTCAGGTGGTTGGTGGAGCCAGGGCCGGCGCTGGCATAGGCCAGCTTGCCGGGGTTGGCGCGCGCGTAGGCGATCAGCTCCTTGACGTTGTGCGCGGGCACCGATGGGTTGACCACCATGGTGTTGGTGACAAAGGCCAGCAGGCCCAGCGGGGTGAAATCTTCCACGCCGCGAAAGGGCATGTTGGGCATCAGCGCGGGGTTCATCGCGTGCGTGCTCATGGAGCCGACCAGCAGCGTGTAGCCGTCTGGCTTGGCGCGCGCCACCATGGCAGAGCCGATATTGCCGGAGGCGCCGGGCTTGTTGTCGACGATCACCGGCTGGCCGAGCGAGCGGGTCAGGTGCTCGGACAGCACGCGGGCAAGGATGTCGGTGGAGCCGCCAGCGGCCCACGGCACGATCAGCGTGATGGGCTTTTGCGGGAAGGGATCGGCGGCGCCGGCGCCCGAGGCGGCGGCAAACAGCGAGAACGTGGCAAGGCCCAGCAAGCAGTGCTTCAAAACGGCTTTCATCTCTTTCCTTCTCCGATGGCTATGCGAACCGCACGGTGCGATCCGGTTTGATTCGATCCTGCAAGTCGGGTCCAGCAGACAGTGGACCAGTGAGCCAATGCACCGTCAGCGGCCCACTGCATATCCCTGCATGCCACGCGCATTGGCGCCGGCGCGCAGCACCAGCCGCCCCTGCGCATCGCGCTCCCGCGTGCAGGCGGACATCCGCCCCTCCGACCACGGCTCGCCTACTTTGACCTCGTGGCCGCGCGCGCGTAGCGCCGCGATGGTGTCCTCGGGCAGCCGGGACTCCACGCTGAGCCGGTTGAGCACCACCGAGCGCGGCCAGAACGAGCCGGGGAAATGATCGACATGCCAGGCAGGCGCATCGATGGCTTCCTGCAGGTTCATGCCGTGCACGGCGTGGCGCAGGAAGAAAGCGACGGACCATTGGTCCTGCTGGTCGCCGCCGGGGGTGCCGAAGACCATATAGGGCTCGCCGTCGCGCAGCGCGAGCGAGGGCGACAGCGTGGTGCACGGGCGCTTGCCCGGCGCTAGCGTGTTGGGCAGGCCCGGCTCCAGCCAGGTCATCTGCAGGCGGGTATTGAGCGCGAAGCCCAGCTCGGGAATCACCGGGCTGGACGACAGCCAGCCGCCCGATGGCGTGGCCGCAACCATGTTGCCCTCGCGGTCGATCACGTCGATGTGGCAGGTGTCGCCGACGAAGATCTCGCGTTCGGCCCATTCCGCTACCGGCGGCATGGCCGCAAAGGTGGGCTCGCCCACGCCGAAGCGCACATCGGCGCGGCGCAGCGTGCGCTCCGCCGCGCCGAGGTCGGGCAGGCGGGGCGCGCGGCCACCGACCGTGCCCGGCAGGATGTCGAGCGAGGCGCGTTCGCCGATCCGGCGTGCGCGTGCGGCGAGGTAGCCGGGATCGAGCAGGCCAGCCAGCGGCGCATCGCCAAAGCTGGGGTCGCCGTACCACGCCAGGCGGTCGGCCATGGCCAGCTTGGCCGCCTCGGCAATGCGGTGCACGAACTCGGGCGAGGTGGGTGCGTGCGCGGCGAGATCGGCGTGGCGCAGCATGCCGAGTTGCTGCAGGAATGCCGGGCCCTGGCTCCAGATGCCGCACTTGGCCACCGTATAGCGGCCAAAATCCAGCGTGGCGGGCGCTTCCACGGTGGGCGCCCAGCGCGCCATGTCTTCATGGCGCAGCAGGCCTTTATGCCGCTCGCCAGTGGTGTCGCGCACCGCCTGGGTACGGCAGAAGCTGTCGATTTCCTTGGCGACGAAGCCCCGGTACCAGCAATCCAGCGCGGCGTCGATCTGCTGCTCGCGCGTGCCGCTGGCGGCTTCGGCCGTCTCGACGATGCGTGTATAGGTGCGTGCCACGCCAGGCACCGTATGCAGGCTGCCCGGGCGGGGCACGCGGCCGTCAGGCAGCCAGACATCGGCCGAGCTGTGCCATTCGTTCTGGAACAGTTCGCGCACCGCCAGGATGGCTTGCGAGATGCGTGGCACCAGCGGGAAGCCGTCGCGCGCATAGCCGATGGCGGGGGCCAGCACATCCGCCAGCGTCCAGGTGCCATAGTCGCGCAGCATGGTCAGCCACGCGCCGAAGGCGCCGGGCACCGTGGCGGGCAGCAGGCCGATGCCGGGCACCAGGTCCAGCCCCATGGCGCGCATCGCGGCCGGGTCGGCCAGCGCGGGCGCGGGGCCTTGGCCGCAGATGGCGCGCACCGCGCGTTCGCGCTCGCTCCACAGCAGGATGGGCACCTCCCCGCCCGGTCCGTTCAGGTGCGGCTCCACCACCTGCAGCACAAAGCCGCCGGCAACGGCCGCGTCGAACGCGTTGCCGCCGCGCTCCAGCACGCTCATGGCGGTTTGCGAGGCCAGCCAGTGGGTGGACGAGGCCACGCCAAAGGTACCGACGATTTCCGGGCGGGTGGTGAACATGGAGACTCCGTGGCGGATCGGGCAGGGTGGCGAAACGCGCTGGCGCTCAAGCGCGCAACGCAAGCCGAGTGGGGTTGGTGCCTGGGAGTATAAGGTCACCGGATAACCGATTTTGGTCAATAATTTATCGTTGCATAAAGGATTGGTTATGCATGGCACGGGCCATGGCCGCACTCGGACTACCCCTTCGCCAACGCGAAGAGCAGAAGCAGGACATTCACAACGATCAACGCGTACAACACCAGCATGGGCGCCGGCGTGCTCCGGCACTGCGCAACCACTTTGCGCAAGCGCTTGTCCCGTCCGCGTTTGAGCAGGTAGGCCAGGCTCATGCCGAACGCGCCAAACCAGGCCAGGTTGCCAAGAGTGCCCTTGGGGCTGGAAGCCGCCTTGTTAGCGAGTGGGGGCGCAGCGGCGACAGCCGGCGAAGCGAGGAACGACGTGTCCGTCGTGGAGGCGATCATGGCCGGTGGCGCGTTGTGCAGCGCGGCCATCGGCTGCGCCGGTGCTGGTGGATTCTGTCTGAGCGGCATTGGCCTTGCCGCTTCGCCGCGTCGTGGACTGTTATGCGCTTCCAGCCTCTCGCGCTGCTTGCCGGAGCGATTGGCGTCCCGGGCTGACTTCGGCCTGGCATCGTGCTGCGGCCATTGCGCGAAGACACCGTCAAGACAGTGCACGGAGTCGCAAGCGTCCCGCTTCTTGCGCCAGGCTACGATGTCCGCTTTGCGAATTGCACCTGCGTGGAGCAGCCGTTGCTGGTCGGCATAGATGCGCTCATAGCCAATCGACAGAAGGGCGTAATCGCAGATGAGCCGCGCCGCGCGCGGGCGTTTGTCTGTTTGCCGCGCGCACGCCGGGCCTTGGCAGCCGGCAGGGGCCGCACGGGGCGCTGTTTTACAGACGATGTCGGACGCCTGCGCACCAGGAATGGCAAACAGGCTCAATGCGAGGAGGACGGCCAGGTGGCCTGTGACCCTGTTCATCGTGTCTTCTCATAGAAGTGACGATTTCGGCGCTGAGGTCCAGCCGGGATCCGCCAAACATTGTGCTACAACGTCACCACCGCGGTCCGCGCGTTACCGCACGTACGCTGCCGGTGCCGGTGGTTCAAAAGTGCCTTTGTAAAATCAAAGGCTTGCAATGCGCACAGGCCCAGGACTTTCATTGCCCTCACCAGTCGACAAACTCCAGCACAACCTCATCTCGCGCCTGCGCCTGAAGCACCTCGCGCTGCTCCTGGCGCTGGACCGCCAGCGCTCGGTCTCGCGCGTGGCGGCCGAGATGGACCTGACCCAGCCTGCCGTGACCAAGGCGCTGCGGGAGATCGAGGAGATCTTCATGGTGCCGCTGTTCGTGCGTTCGCGCCGGGGGCTGGAGCCGACGGGCACCGGCGCGGCGGTATTGGCCCACGCGCGGCTGGCCATGGCGGATACGGAGGCGCTGGGGCGGGAGCTGGCGGTGATCGGCGCCGGACTGCACGGGCGGCTGCGCATCGGCGTGATTCCCTATGTGGCGCCGGTGGTGCTGGACGCGGCCTGCTCGCACGGCCTGCTGCAGCAGCCGCGCGTGGCGGTGCTGGTGCGCGAGGGCACCACGGATGAACTGGTGGCGGCGCTGCGCGCGCACGAGCTCGATTGCGTGATCGCGCGGTCCTTCTACGCGCCCGGCGACGACATCGCGCAGACGCCGCTCTACCGCGAAGAGCCAGCGCTGGTGGTGCCTAACGACGCCGCCGCGCGGCTCGCGCGCGGCAAGCTGGACTGGCAGCGCCTGGCGGCGCTGGACTGGATCCTGCCGCCCGCGCACACGCCGATCCGGCGCACCATCAACACGCTGTTCGCCACCGCCGGCGCGGTGCCGCCCACGCCAATGGTGGAAACCTATTCGATCAAGACCATCGCCACGCTGATGCGCAACCAGCCACGCGCCATCACCATCGTGCCGCGCGCGGTGGCGGCCGAGCTCGCGGCCACCGGCAGCGCGGCTGTGCTGCCGCATACGCTGACGTGGGACCTGCCCGCGGTGGGCGCGATGTGGTTGCGGCGCACGGAGCATAGCGAGCCGCTGCAGGCGCTGGTGCGGGCGTTGCTGCAGGCGGTGGCGGTGAAGGGGTGAAGCAAGCCGCGGCAACAGGATGGTCATCACCGATGTCATCCAAGTAGTCCGCCGCGCGATAGCCGTCGGCTGCCGCCCTACATCGCTCGCCTGGCGGTTTGCTGCACCATGTCGCGAAGCACCTTGGCCGTGGGCGAGAGCGGTACGCTGTGCCGGGTGATCAGGCCCAGGGTCCGCGACACCTCGGGCTCGACCAGCGGGATGCCACGCAACGTGGCATGCCCCTTCACGGGCAGGGCCAGGCACGGCACCGCGGCGACGCCCAGCCCGGCTTCGACCAGCCCGAGCAGCGTCGACACATGGGCCACTTCAAAGAAACTTGTCGGCCTGCGTTCGCAGTTTGCCAATGCAGAGTCAATCAGCACGCGATTGCCGCTGGAGCGGTCGACGGTCATGAACCGCTCGTCGGCCAGCTCCGACCACCTTACGCTTTTGCGGCGCGCAAGCGGATGCGCATGGCAAACAGCTAGCACAAACTTCTCGCTGAAGATCCCTTCGAAGGCGACGTCCGGCTCCTGCGTTCCGATGAAGTTGATGCCGAAGTCCGCGCGCCCGGTGATGACGGCATTCAGCACGGTGTTGGCGCTTTCATCCAGCACACGGACCCGGATGCGCGGGTAGTGCTGCGCAAATCGCAGGATCACCGATGGCAGGAAGTAGTAGGCGGCGGACGGCACGCAGGCCACCGTCACCAGGCCGCTGCGTTGCGCGGCAAGGTCCGTGATGTTCAGCACCCCTCCCTCAAGCTCCTCGAGTGCTGCCCGTGCGTGATCCAGGAACAGGCGTCCGACGTTCGTCAATGCAACGTGGCGCGTGCTGCGTTCGAACAGCTTGACACCCAGGATGCCTTCCAGCTTTTCAATGCGCCTGCTCAGTGCCGGCGGCGAGAGGTGGAGGTCGTCCGCGGCCGCGCGGAACGACAGTCGGTCTGCTACGGCCACGAATGCCTGCAGTTCCTGCAAATCGAAATTGATGCGTGCCATGCAACGATGTCTCCTGGGATTGCAATATACAAATGATTACCTTGAGGACATCATAAATGCATGAGCAAAGACATTCCCTGTGTATTGATGCGTGGCGGCACTTCCCGCGGACCCTTGTTCCGTGCGGACTGGCTGCCCGAGGACCCGGCCAGGCGGGATCAGGTATTGCTGTCGGCGATGGGCTCGCCCCATGCCTTGCAGGTCGATGGGCTTGGCGGTGGCAGTTCGCTGACCAGCAAGGCGGCGATCGTATCGTGTTCGCTTCGGCCAGGATGCGATATAGATTATCTGTTTGCGCAGGTTGCGGTTGACAAGAATCGGGTAGACACCCGTCCCAACTGTGGAAACATGCTCGCCGCCGTGGCGCCATTCGCCATCGAGGAGGGCTTGGTCCGGGCCGGCCAGTGCGCGACTACCATCCGCATCTTCAACGTCAATACCTCGTCAGTCGTCGAAGCCGTGGTCCAGACCCCGGGCGGTCAGGTGACCTACGCCGGCGATACGCGGATCGATGGGGTTGCCGGGACAGCAGCCCCGATCATGCTGAACTTCCTGGATGCATGGGGGCGCGTGACCGGCGCCATGTTCCCGACCGGGAACACGATCGACGTGATCGACGAGGTCCCGGTTACCTGTATCGATGCCGCCATGCCTCTCGTTGTCGTTCATGCGGCGTCGCTCGGCGTGCGTGGAGACGAAACACCCACGGCGCTCGATGCCAATGCGCAGATGCTCGCGCGGCTGGAGTCGATGCGCAGGGAGGCTGG
Source organism: Cupriavidus sp. GW822-FHT03E04 (assembly GCF_058801495.1). Taxonomy (NCBI): domain Bacteria; kingdom Pseudomonadati; phylum Pseudomonadota; class Betaproteobacteria; order Burkholderiales; family Burkholderiaceae; genus Cupriavidus; species Cupriavidus sp. GW822-FHT03E04. The sequence continues at coordinate 253,894 of NZ_JBXANI010000011.1, read as the reverse complement.
TCGCCGGATGGGCTTGGGCGATGTCAGCAACAGCGTCATTCCCAAGCCCGTTCTCGTCAGCCGCTACGGCAGGGCGAATGAGATCACGTCACGCTATTTCACCCCTTCGCATTGCCACGCGGCACACGCCGTGACCGGTGCAGTCGGCATTGCGGCGGCATATTGCGTGCCTGGGACAGTGGCCAACGGGCTTGCTTCGACGCCCTCGCCGGAAGGCCGCATCGTGGTGCATCACCCTGCCGGCAGCATCGAAGTCCACGTCGAGCTGGAGCGTGATGGCGGCCCGTCGCGCTTCCGGCGTATCGGGCTCGTGCGCACCGCCAGACGCATCATGAAAGGCATGCTGTCCGTTCCCGACGAAGTGCTGGGCTGACGCCCAGGGTGCTTCGACCTGCATCGCATCACGAAAAAAAACACCAGGAGACCATCATGGCTTGTACCTTCAGGCACGCCTGTGCCATCGCGCTGGCCCTCACTGTCGGCGTGGCACACGCCTTCCCCGACAAGAACATTACGATCGTCGTTCCAACCTCGGCGGGTGGCGGCAACGATGCCATGGCGCGCGTGATCGCCCAGCGCATGAGCGTGTCGCTCGGCAAGCCGGTGGTTGTGGAAAACCGTGCCGGCGCCAACGGCGCGATCGCTTCCGAGTATGTCGCGCGGGCCAAGCCGGACGGGTATACCATCCTGTTCGGATACATCGCGACGCATGGGATCAACCCGGCTCTTCAGAAGCTGCGCTACGACCCGGTAAAGGATTTCGCGTCGATCGGCATGGTCGCAAGTTCCCCCACCTTGGTTGTGGTCAACCCGACGGTGAAAGCCGGCGACATGAAGCAGCTGATCGACCTGGCGCGCTCCAAGGATGCCAACCTGAACTACGCCTCCGCGGGCAACGGCACCGCGCCCCATGCCGCCGCGGAACTATTCAGGCAGGCCACGCAGACGCAGATGGTGCACGTGCCCTACAAGGGATCCGCGCCGGCGCTGGTCGATACGATCGCCGGCAATACGCAGATCATGTTCCCGAGCTTGTTCACCGCCTACCCGCAGATCCGCAACGGCAAGGTTCGCGTTCTCGCCGTGGCCAGCAGCAAGCGCACCCCGCTGCTGAGGGACACGCCGACACTGAACGAGCTGGGGATTGATGTCGCGGTCGATCAATGGTATGCCATGTTCTCCCCCGCGGGCACGCCCCCGGAGATCGTCGCCCGGCTGAATGCGGAACTCAATGCAGCGCTGCGCGATCAGGAGGTCGCGGACAAGATCGCGGAGCAGGGCGCCTACGTGCAGACCAGCACGCCACAGGAACTCGGCGCGCTCGTGAGCGCCGAACTCGCCAAATGGAAGCGGGTGGTTCAGGCGGCCGGCATGACCACGGACTGACTCCGGCAATTCCCGGTGTGCGGCGCCAGCCCAGTCAAGCTCGGTGCATCGCGCGATTCGCACACGTCCTTGCCTCACAGCATGGCCTTGCAACATGGCCTCACAAAACCTGACCACGGGGGACAAATGAACCAATACCGGCTCGCCATTCGCGTCGCAAAGCACACTTCGCTCGGTGCGATCTCAACACTGATGGCGTGCGCCGCGCATGCCCAATCCAGCGTGGCGCTGTACGGCATCGTCGACGCCGGCATCCGGTACGCGACCAACGCTAATACGGCCAGGGACGGCAAGCTCGAACTATCGGAGGGCGCGCTGAACGGGTCGCGATTCGGACTGCGGGGTAGAGAGGATCTCGGCGCAGGGACTGCAGCGGTCTATGTGCTGGAAGGGGGCTTTGACCTCGGCACCGGAAGCGCCCTGCAGTCATCCGTCGCGGGCTATGGCCAAGCGTCATCCGGTGGCACGGGGCGCATGTTCGGCCGGCAGGCTTTTGTCGGGATGCAAAGCCGTTTCGGCGCGATCACGCTGGGCCGCCAGTATGGCGTCGCCTATCAGGCGATGGCAGGCGCGCAGATCTTCGGCAACCCGAACCTGGATACGCTGGCGATCGCTCGCGTCTATACCGGTAGCCGGCAAGACAATGCGGTTAAATATGAAGGAAAGGCCGGCAGCTGGAAGCTGGCCGCGCACCACGCCTTCGGTGAAGTGCCCGGCAACACGCGCGCCAACGCCAGCACCGGGATCAGCCTCGGCTACGATGACAAGAAATTCCAGGCGAGTGCGTCTTACCAGCAGGCCCGAAGTGCCAATGGCGCGCAGGCAAGAAAGACCGTGGGCGCTACGGCCGGATACGCGAGCGGCCGCCTGAAAGCGACTGCCGGATACCTCTCCAACCGCTACAGCGCCACTGGCACCCGAAACGAAGTCATCATCGGCGGCGTCAGCTATCAGTGGTCACCGGCCTGGCTGGTCGGCGTGGGGGCATTCCACGATGAGCAGAAGGACCCGGGTGGCCGGCGCTCGGCCGCCTATCTTCTCGCCGACTACCGTTTATCCAAGCGCACGGATGTCTATTTCGAAGCCGACTACAACCGCATCACTGGCGGATACGCGCTGATCAAGTCGCAAGGAAGGGTAGGTGGCAAGGTGGGTGCGATGGTCGGGCTTCGGCATGTTTTCTGATGCATCGCTCGCAACCGCGGCTTGCCGGAGCGCGCAAGCCGTTCGTCCGGATGCAGGCAGCGAATACGGGGCCGGCAGCGCCTGTCGCATGGCGCCGCCGGCCCTGTCCGATGCGCTCGGGCGCCGCAGACGGCTTCGGCCTCACTCAATTATCTCGAACTCCCCGAAATACGCTTCATTCAACGTCAGTCCCAACCCCGGCAAGTTATCGTCCAATTGCAGGTACCCCCTGTCCGGCGCCGGCTCCCCCTTGAAGATGTAATAGAACAGCTCATTGCCCACTTCCACGTCGTGCACCGGGAAGAACTCGGACATCGGCGATGCGGTCGAGGCCATGGTGAGGTGGTAGTTGTGCATCTGGCCCGCGTGCGGGATGACCGGCACGGACCAGGCCTCGGCCATGGCGTTGATCTTCTGCGCGGCGGTGATGCCGCCAACCCGGTTGGTGTCGTACTGGATCACGTCCACCGCGCGGCGCTCCAGCAGGTCCTTGAAGCCGTAGGAGGTGAACTCATGCTCGCCGCCGGAGATGGGGAAGGGGCTCATCTTCTTGAGTTCGGCGTAGCCTTCGATGTCGTCGGCAATCACCGGTTCTTCCAGCCAGCGCGGGTTGAATTCGGCCAGGCGCGGAATCATGCGGCGGGCGTACTCCAGCGTCCAGCCCATATAGCACTCCAGCATGATGTCGACGCTGTCGCCCACCAGCTCGCGCAGCAGGCGCACTTGCTCGATGTTCTTCTGCATGCCGGCGGGGCCATCCTTCGGGCCATAGCCAAAGCGCATCTTCATGGCGGTGAAGCCTTGGTCGAGATAGCTCTGGGCTTCGGCCAGGAACGCGTCGCGGTCGTCGTTGTTGTAGAGCTTGGAGGCGTAGCACCAGATCTTTTCCTTGGTGCGCCCGCCCAGCAGCTTGAACACCGGCTTGCCCACGGCCTTGCCCATCAGGTCCCACAGCGCGATGTCGACCGCCGAGATCGCTGCCATGCCGATGCCCTTGCGGCCCCAGGCATGGGTGCGGCGATACATCTTCTGCCACAGGTATTCATTGTCGAAGGGGTCCTGGCCGATCACGATCGGGGCCAGGTACTGGTCGATGATTTCCTTGGCCACGCGCGGCGCCAGCGCGCAGTTGCCGATGCCGACGAGGCCCGTGTCGGTCTCGACTTCCACCACCAGCCAGCCGTGGAAGCGGAAGGAGCCCATGGCGTCGCCGCGCTCGAACAGGATGTCGGTGGCGTTGGTGCAGAAGTGGGCCTGCGGGGGCACCGTCTTGCCCTTCCATTCAAAGACGCGGGTGCGAATGCTGGTGATTTTCAAGAGAGTCTCCGTGGGTTTGGTTGCCAGTGGCGAATGGGTGGCGGGCTTAGTGGGCTTACTGGCCTTGGCGGGCTGCGCGGCTGCTGCCCATCTGGCAGGCAATGCGGAAAGCCTGCAGCGTGGCGCCGAGGTCGGCGCGGCCTTGCTGCGTGATATCGAAGGCGGTGCCGTGGGCCGGCGTGGTGATCGGCACCGGCAGGCCGCCCTGTACGGTGACCCCGCGCGAGAAACCCATCAGCTTGATGCCGATCTGGCCCTGGTCGTGATACATGGTGACGATGGCGTCGAACTGCCGCTGCGCCGGGCCACCCTGCACCTTGAGGAAGATGGTGTCGGCGGGGAACGGGCCATCGGCCGCCACGCCGCGCGACTGCGCGTCGGCCACGGCCGGCGCGATGATGTCGATCTCCTCGCGTCCGAAGGCGCCGTTGTCGCCGTTGTGCGGGTTCAGGCCACACACGGCAATGCGCGGGCGGGCCATGCCGGCGCCGCGCAGGGCCTGGTCGATCAGGTCGATGGCGTCGCCCACGCTGGCGCGGTTGATCATGGCGGGCACGTCCTTGAGCGCCACGTGCGATGTCACGCGGGAGGTCCACAGGCCATCGAGCACATTGAACTCGCAGAAGGCGCCGTGGTAGCCGAGCTTCTCGGCGAACCAGTGCAGCTCGTCGTTATGCCCCATGCCGGCGGCATGCAGCGCGCTCTTGTTGAGCGGGCCGAACAGGATGGCATCGGCCTTGCCGGCGTCGGCCAGCTCCAGCGCCAGTGCCAGCGTGCCGAGGCTGTAGCGGCCGCCTTCGGCGCTGGCCACGCCGCGCTGGTAAGCGGGCTTGCCGTCGAGCTGCCAGTGGAACAGGCGCGCCGCATTGTTGCTGTCATTGCCGGCGAACACCAGCGCATCGGTTTCGCGCAGTGCGATGTCAACACCGGCCACCTGCATGCCGTGACGCCATTCGTCGCGATCGGCAATCAGCAGGATATCGGCGCGCGCCGCGGTATCGGGGTCCGCGAGCAGCTTGGCGATCAGTTCGGGGCCGATGCCGGCGGGGTCGCCGAGCACCATGGCGATTCTGGGTCGTTGGGTCATGGGGTTCTCAGAGTGATCGGGAGATATTGGTTCAGTCCAGCTTGACGCCGAGCTCGGCGATCATCTTGCCGTAGCGTGCATATTCGGCGCGCGAGAAGGCATCGAACTGGGCGGCATTGAGCGTGCCTGGCACCGCGCCTACGTCGTTCAGGCGGCGCACGGTGTCGGGATCCTTGAGTACGGTGGCTAGCGCGGCGCCCAGCTTTTGCAGCGTGGCGGGTGGCGTGCCGGCGGGGGCGTAGACGCCGTACCAGGCATTGGTCTGGATGCCCGGCACGCCGGCTTCGGCCAGCGTGGGCACGCTCTGCAACAGCGCCGAGCGCTGGTCGGCGGTGACCGCCAGCGCGCGCAGCTTGCCGGCCTTGATATGGTTGATGACGGACGGCATGGTCTCGAAGCTCATGTCGACCTGCCCGCCCATCAGGTCCACCAGCGCGCTGCTGCTGCTCTTGTAGGGCACGTGCAGCAACTTGCCATGGATCTGGTGCGCAAACGCCGCGCCGGCCAAGTGCTGGGTGCTGCCGACGCCGGAGGAGCTATAGCGGAATTTGTCGGGATTGGCCTGGATCTGCGCCACCAGCGACTTGACGTCGCGCGCCGTCACCTGGTTGTTGACCACCAGCACATTAGGCACCGACGACACCAGCGCCACCGGCACCAGGTCCTTGAGCGGATTGAATTGCAGCTTGAGCAGGTGCGGCGCGATGGCTTGCGAGGTGACCACACCCATCAGCAGCGTATTGCCATCGGGCGCGGACTTGGCGGTAATGTCGGCGGCGATGGTGTTGGAAGCGCCGGGCCGGTTGTCCACCACCACGGGTTGCTTGAGGATGGCGGCGAGCTTGTCGGAGACGATGCGGGCCATGACGTCGGTGCCGCCGCCGGGCGCGGCACCCACCATCAACCGTACCGGGCGGGTGTCTTGCGCGTAGGCGCAGGTCATGGCGGCGGCAATTCCCAGCAAGCCGGCGAGGGCGCCGGACATCCATCGTTTCATCGTTGTCTCCATCATTGTTATGGGCCTGCGCTGATGTGCTGATGCGCGGATAGCCAGACTATAGGGATGGGAGTGATATCTGACTAATGATGTTTATTGAATGGGTGATTACCTGTGGGAATACATGGGGGAGCCCCCCGGTGTCTCTTGCACGCCCTGCGGCCAGCCTGAACGCCCTTTCAGGCTGGCGTGCACCCGGCACGCAGCAGCTTGATCAGCTGGCCGGCCGCGGCGGACAGCGTGCCCCCGCGCCGGGTCACGATGCCGAAGGTCTGTTGCCGGGACTGCATCCGCACCGGCAGGATCCGCAGCAGCTTTTGCCGGGCAAACAGCTCCGCCACGCTGGTCGGCAGCAGCGATACCAGCCTGGCGCTGCGCTGCAGCATGGTCACCGTGACAAAGGTGGACGAGGTGGAGATTGCATTGGGCGGCATGCCCAGTCCCGCCATGTCCAGCTCCCGCTGCAGCAGGGCATGCATGGGCATCTGGCCGGGATAAACGATCCAGCGGTAGCCGGCAAGGTCGGCAAAGCCCAGTTCCCGGCCGCGCGGCGCCGCGTGGGCATAGCCCACCACCACGGAGATCGGCTCGTCGCCCAGCGGCTCGTAGTGATAGCTGGCGGGCTGGTCGCTTACCAGCGCACGACCGATGACAAGGTCCAGCCGGCCATCGTCGAGCAGCGTCAGCATGCGCAGGCTGGTGTCCTCGACGATCTCGATGGACAGGTTCGGCTGGTCGGCCTGCATGGCATCGAGCGCCGGCACCAGCACCTGCGGCACCGCGCCCATGATGGTGCCCACGGCCAGGTGCCCGCCACGGCCCGAGCGGATCTCGGCCATGTCCTGGCACAGCGACGTCAGGTCCGTTGCCAGCAGGCGGGCATAGCGGATCACGCAGTGGCCGAACTGGTTCGGCCGCATGCCGGTCTTGGAGCGCTCGAACAGCGGCGCATCGAGCATGCCTTCCAGTTCCTGCAAGGCCTTGCTGGCCGCGGACTGCGTCATGGCCATGGCCGACGCGGCCTGGTGCAGCGATTTGTGGTCGTCCAGTGCGATCAGCAATTGCAGTTGCTTCATGCGCAGGCGGGACATCAGCACGTCCAGCGTGGCTTTCATGTGCGTTCTGGTTCCGGAAGGATGACGGTCATGTGAGCGGCCATGTGAAGCGGCCATGTGAGTCGTAAAAGCGATCACGAGATGGAAAGGTTTCAATATACAGCGTGGCATGGCGCGCCGTATATTCATTCCCTGCCGCAAGTCGCCCAGCCATAACAAGGAGAGAGACACCATGCCCGATATCCATCCCGCCTACCGTGGCGTATTCCCGGTGGCCCCCACCATCTTCGATGAGCAGGGTGGCCTCGACCTCGACGGCCAGCGCCGCTGCATCGATTTCATGATCGACGCAGGCTCCAACGGCATCTGCATCCTGGCGAACTTCTCCGAGCAGTTCGTCCTCACCGACGATGAGCGCAGCCTGCTGATGACCACGGTGCTTGAGCACGTGGCCGGCCGCGTTCCGGTGATCGTCACCACTACGCATTTCAGCTCGCGCATCTGCGCCGAGCGCAGCCGTGCCGCGCAGGATGCCGGCGCCGCCATGGTGATGGTGATGCCGCCGTACCACGGCGCCACCATCCGCGTGCCCGAGCGCGCCATCTACGAGTTCTTCGCGACCGTCTCGGCGGCGATCGATATCCCCGTCATGATCCAGGACGCGCCTGTCAGCGGCACCACGCTGTCGGCGCCGTTCCTGGCGCGCATGGCCAAGGAGATCGCCAACGTCTCGTACTTCAAGATCGAGGTGCCGCAAGCCGCGGTAAAGCTGCGCGAGCTGATCGCGCTTGGCGGCGACGCCATCGTCGGCCCGTGGGATGGCGAGGAAGCCATCACGCTGATGGCCGACCTCGATGCCGGCGCCACCGGCGCGATGACCGGCGCGGGCTTCCCCGATGGCATCCGCAAGATCGTGGATGCCTACCAGGCCGGCGACACGGAGCTGGCCGCGCAGCATTACCAGCAATGGCTGCCGCTGATCAACCATGAGAACCGGCAAGGCTGGCTGGCAACCGCCAAGGCGCTGATGAAGGAGGGCGGCGTGATTGCCTCCGACGCGCTGCGCCATCCCTTGCAGCCCATGCACCCGGCCACGCGTGCCGGCTTGCTGCAGATCGCGCGCCGGCTGGATCCGATGGTGCTGCGCTGGGGCAAGTGAGGCGAGCCGTGGCTGACGCGAGCCGCTAACCCCTATCCCCTATCTCCTAACCCATATCGAACGACTGGCGGCGCCGCTGACGCGCCGCTTTTTCATTTCAAGGACCCAAGATGAACCTCACAGGCGAACTGCTCATTGGCCGCCAGTCGGTGCGCGGCACCCATGGCGAGATCCGGGCCATCGATCCCGCATCCGGCGAAACCCTGACACCGGCTTTTGGCGGCGCCACGCGCTCGCAACTGGACCAGGCTTGCGCGCTGGCCGCGCAGGCGTTCGATGTGTATCGCGAAACGCCGCTCGAGCAACGCGCTGCGCTCCTCGAGAAGATCGCTGCCAATATCCTGGAGCTCGGCGACGCGCTGATTGCGCGCTGCGTCAGCGAGAGCGGCCTGCCGCGCGCCCGCATCGAAGGCGAACGGGGGCGCACCGTGGGCCAGTTGCGCCTGTTTGCCGGCGTGGTGCGGCAGGGCGACTTCCTCGGCCTGCGCATCGATCCCGCACAGCCCGAGCGCATGCCGCTGCCGCGCGTGGACCTGCGCCTGCGCCACATCGCGCTGGGCCCGGTGGCCGTGTTCGGCGCCAGCAATTTCCCGCTGGCGTTCTCGGTGGCGGGTGGCGACACGGCGTCGGCGCTCGCCGCCGGCTGCCCGGTCGTCGTCAAGGCGCATCCGGCGCATCCCGGTACCTCGGAGCTGGTCGGCCGTGCGATCCAGCGGGCGGTGGAAGAACTTGGCTTGCCCGAGGGCACGTTCTCGCTGCTGTTCGACTCCGGGCTGGAGATCGCGCAGGGGCTGGTCAGCGATCATCGCATCAAGGCGGTCGGCTTCACCGGCTCGCGCGCCGGCGGCACCGCGCTGATGCAGCTCGCCGCGGCCCGCAACGAGCCGATTCCCGTCTACGCGGAAATGAGCAGCATCAACCCGGTCCTGCTGTTCCCACACGCGCTGGGCAACCGCGCTGATGCCATCGGCAAGGCATTCGCTGCCTCGCTGACGCTGGGCGCGGGCCAGTTCTGCACCAATCCCGGCCTGATCCTTGCCGTGGACGACCCGGATCTGGAGCGCTTCCTGGCAGCGGCCGAAGCGGCGATCGCGCAGATCCCGGCTTCAACCATGCTCACGCCCGGCATTCACCGCGCTTACGGCGCCGGGGTGGAAACCATCGGCTGCCATCCGCAGGTGAACACCGTAGCGCGTGGCCAGGGGGGTGTGCGATACCAGGGGCAGGCCGCATTGTTCTCCACCACCGCGCAAGCGTTCCTTGAACACGAGGCCCTGCGCGCGGAGATTTTCGGCGCGGCGTCGCTGGTGGTGCGTTGCCCGGACCTGGCCACCATGCAGCGCGTGGTGGAATCCCTCGAAGGGCAATTGACCGCCGCCATCCACGTCGATGAAGCCGATTACGACACCGCGCGCAGCTTCCTGCCAGCCTTGGAGCGGCGCGTGGGCCGGATCTTGGTGAACGGTTTCGCCACGGGTGTGGAAGTCAGCCACGCCATGGTGCACGGTGGCCCATATCCGTCCACGTCGGACGGGCGTTCGACTTCCGTTGGCTCGCTGGCGATCGCGCGTTTCCTGCGTCCGGTCTGCTACCAGGACATGCCCGCGGCTTTGCTGCCGCAAGCGCTGCGCGCGGGCAATCCGCTGGGCCTTGCGGTGCGGGTGGACGGCGAAATGCAATCCAGCCGTTAGCCGTTAGCCGTTAGCTCACCGGTTCCATCTCGCTTCAAGGCAAAGCGCGCGGCGCGGCTGTCAGCCGGCACCGCGCGCGGTGAAACCTCTTGCTAACGGATGCATCAGGCGTTGGCGCCTTCGGTGAAGACATCGACCTTGCCGCTGCGAGCGCCGTCGGTGTAGGCATCGAAGCTGCGGGCCGGTGTAGCCGAGACGCCGGTGCGATCCAGGCCGGCAACCAGCGCGCCATCGGTGTACGGGTCAAACTTGCCGGCACGTGCGCCGTCGGTGTAGGCATCGAATCCGCGGGCCGGCGAAGCCGAAACCCCCGAGCGGTCCAGGCCGGCGATGCGTGCGCCTTCGGTGAAGGTATCCAGCTTGCCGCTGCGCGCACCGTCGGTGAAGGTGTCGGTGGACCGGAAGTCGTAGCCATACTTGTCGGCGGGGACCGAGGTGCGGAATTCATAGCCGTACTTGTCGCCGGCGAGGGTGTCCTTGGCGGAAGCGGCCTGGGCGGCGCCGATGGCGGCGAGCGAGAGCACGAGGGTGGAAGCGAGCTTGAGGGCGAAGGTCTTGGTCATGATGTTCTCCAGTATCTTAAAATTCGTTGAATTTCGTTGATTGTTCGCTGCGACTGCCAGAACGTTGCTTTGTTTGTGCGCGCCGTCCATGTAACGAACTATAGGAGAGTCATCGGTGCGTTAGACCAGTCTTATCCGGATGGGTTGTTCAGAATTTTCGAATTCACGGGCAGGCGGCACAGCGCGGTGCGGAGACCGCTTCGGCGGTGGGGGTGCCATTAGGGCGCGGCTATGGACAGGCGCATGTAGCGCGGTCCGATGCTTCAAGCAACCCTGAACAAGCCGTATCTACGATGTAGATACAGAATTTGACGTCCGAGGCTGGCGTATCTACAATGGATATACGCTAACGGAGCCTGTTATGGAACTGTCGATTCAGAAGTGGGGCAACAGCGCGGCTGTGCGTTTGCCCGCTACGTTGCTTGAACAACTCAAGGTTGCTCTGGGCGACAAGCTCGCCGTCGACGTGCGCCCAGAGGGGATCATGCTCAAGCCGGCGCGGCACAGGTATGCGCTTGATGAGCTGGTTGCGCAGTGCGATCCCAATGCGCCGATGCCCGCAGATCTGACCTCGTGGAACAACCTCGAGCCGGTCGGACGTGAAGCATGGTGAGGCGCGTCAAGTTTGATCGGGGTGACATCGTGCGGGTGAACCTGAACCCGACTGCGGGCCGCGAACAGCAGGGTGATTTCCGCCCTGCGCTTGTGCTGTCACCCGCCGCGTTCAACGCGCTCGGCGTCGCGCTGGTTGCACCGATCACGCAGGGGGGGGACTTCGCCCGTTTCGCCGGCTTCGCCGTGCCGCTGTCCGGTTCCGGTACCGAGACCCAGGGGGTCGCACTGGTGAACATGGTTCGCACGCTGGATCTTGAAGCGCGTGGCGCAAGGAAGGTCGAGCGGGCGCCGGCCGAAGTGGTAGACGACGCGCTGGCCCGTTTGCAAACGATCTTGGACTGATTGGGAGAGGACATCGGCGCGAGCGCCAACTTGGTATCAACTTCCCCAAACAAGGACGCATTGAATCCATCAGCTTGCAATCCGTAATGGCCTTCCTGACGCAACTCGCGCCCGAGTGCTAAAGGTCTTTGTCCTCATCCGTGGCGCCAAAGCGTGGCGGATAGAGCGGATAGCGCAGCGCCGCGTACACCAGCGCGACGGTGGCGATGGCGGTGATCCAGTCGATCAGGTCTTTCATGGCATTCCCTGGCTCATCCCTGGTTTGCTAGCGCCGGACCAGTCCAAGCAGCGCGTGGCTGCCGTCCTGCGCGGCGGTGGATGTGCGGCCGCTGCCCCAGCCTATTGCTGCGCGGTAGCTGCCGGCGTGGCGGGGCTGCGCGGTGGCTGCGTTGTCCGCCGGCTGACAGGCGTCGGCCAGCGGCGCCACGAAGAGTGCGTCTTCGGGGCAGTACAGCTCGCACATGAAGCAGGTCTGGCAGTCCTGCTGGCGCGCGATCGCTGGCGGCTGTCCGGGCACGACGGCGAAGACATTGGTGGGGCATACGCGCACGCAGATATTGCAGCCGGTGCAGCGCGCGCTGTTGAGCAGCTCGATCATGCGGCCACCTTCCAGGTGGTGCCGGCGATGTTCTCGCGCGCGGTCCAGACCTCGTCCAGCCCGCCGCTGATCACCCGGTGGCGCTGGCTTGCATCCTGGCCCGGATGATCGATGCGCCGGTGCATGCCGCGCGTCTCGGTGCGCGCCAGCGCGCTGCGGTACATCCAGCGCGCGGTGGCGAGCATGGCGATGGCCTCGCGTGTGCGCAAGGCATGCTCTGCGCCGGGTGGCGCAGCGGCGTCGCTCCATTGCCACCACAGCGCATCGAGCCGCGCCAGTGAATCGGTGAGCGCCTCGCCATGGCGGAACCAGTTGCGCGCGTAGGGAAACACTTCGGCTTGCACGGCGCTGACGAGTGCCGGTGCGTCAGGCTCGGCCGGGGTCGCCCGCGCGTGCGCGGGGTTGCCGTAGCCGGCGCTGTACAGGGTTTGCCCGGCAGTGAGGCGCGCATCCTGCGCGAAGGCGGCCGCGCCCTGGCCGGCCCACCAGCCGGACGACATCGCCCATGCGGCGTTATGGCTGCCGCCTCCGGTAAAGCCGCCGCAGATCAGCTCGCGCGTGGCGGCGTCGCCGGCTGCATACAGGCCGGGCACGCTGGTGGCGCATTGCGCGTCCAGGATGCGCAGGCCGCCGGTGCCGCGCACCGTGCCTTCCAGCCGCAAGGTCACCGGGAAGCGTTGCGTGAAGGGGTCGATGCCAAGGCGGTCGAAGGGCAGGAAATAGTTTGGCTGGGCGCTGCGCATCCACGCACGCACCTTGACGTCCGCGCGGTCCAGCCGTGCGTACACCGCTTGCGTTTGCAGCGTGCGGGCAATCACGCTGCGGCCCTGCGCGGAACCCGCGCCTTCCAGCACCTGGCCTCGTGCGTCATAGAAGGTCGCCCATTGGTAGAACAGCGATTTGGTGACCGACGAGAACGCGGGCCCAAGGCCATACGCATTGGAGAACTCCATGCCGGACAGGTCGGCGCCGGCCTGGGCCGCCATCAGGTAACCGTCGCCGGTCAGCACGTTGCAGCCCAGTGCGCGGCTGAGGAAGGCGCAGCCCCCGGTGGCGATCACCACCGCGCTGGCGCGCAGCGTCCACTCGCCCGGCTGGCCCGCGCGAGGCTGGCGGTGCAGGCCCCGTGCGCCGCGCACCGCGCCGCCGGCATCCACCAGCAGGGCCAGCGCCGGGCTGTGGTCGAGAATGCGCACGCCCGCCGCCTTGGCGCGCCGGCGCATCAGCCGCATGTACTCCGGCCCTTGCAGGGAGATGCGCTGCGCCTGGCCGGAGGCGTCCAGCGGAAATGGGTAGCCCCATTCGGCAAGTTGTTCGAGTCCAGCGTAGGTGCGGTCCAGCACCCGGTCCATCCAGGCCGGCTCGGCCAGTTCGCCGCCAAGTGTGTAGCGGCTGGCCTTGGCCGCCGCGCGCGCGGCGGGGTCAGGTGCAACGTGCCAGATGGCGGTGCCGGCTGCCGCCGTCGCGCCCGAGGTGCCGCAGTAACCCTTGTCGGCCAGCACGACGCGCGCGCCGCTTTCGGCAGCGGCAATGGCTGCCCAGGTGCCGGCAGGGCCGCCGCCGATGACCAGCACATCGGTCTGTGGCGCGGGCGTCCTGGCGCGGTACTCGGTTCCGATGGATGGCATGCGGCGATTCCTCCCGGCAGTGGAAATTGGCAATGGGCATATCGAATGATCGAATGACAGTAGCCAACTGGCGCGGGCCGCGCAACGAAGCTTTGGTGCAATCCATATGCGCTCGCCGCAGCGGCGGCGAGCGCGGCAATGCGTGCCGGTGGCAACGAGTTCAATCGGTAAGGTCAGTACTGACGGTCAGCGCTTCCCACTGGTTGATTTCATCCTGCAATGCCTTGAGCTTCTCGCGAACGAAGCCGAGCGCATCGGTGCCCAGCAGAAGATGCACCGGCGGCCGGTCCGACGCTACCACCTTGAGGATCGCCTGCGCGGCCTTGCGGGGATCTCCCGGCTGCTTGCCGGATCTTGCCGCACGCGCGGCGCTCAGCGGTTCCAGCGTTGCCGCGTAGTCCTCGATCGTGCGCACCGTGCGTTGCAGGGAGCGGCCTGCCCAGTCCGTGCGCAAGGCGCCTGGCTCGATCGCGGTCACCTTGATGCCGAAGGGACGCACTTCCTTGGAAAGTGCCTCGTTGATGCCTTCCAGCGCGAACTTGCTTGCGTTGTAGATGCCCACGCCGGGAAACGTCATGAGGCCGCCCATCGACGTGACGTTCAGGATGTGGCCGCTGCGCCGCTCGCGCATGAAGGGCAGCACGGCCTGGATCACGCCGATCGCGCCGAACACATTCACGTCGAACTGCGCACGGATGTCCGTGGGCGTGGCTTCCTCGATGCTGCCCTCGTAACCGTACCCAGCGTTGTTGACCAGCACGTCGATCGGGCCAACCTCGCGCTCGATCTGCGCGACCACGCGCGGGATGTCCGGGCCGGACCGCACGTCGAGCACGTAGCCGAAAGACTGCCCCGGGGACATCGCGGAGAACGCCGCGCGCTGCGCTTGCTGGCGCAGCGTGCCGGCGACCTTGTCGCCCTGCGCGATCGCGGCCTCGGCCAGCGCGCGCCCAAAACCCGTGCTTACGCCCGTAATGAACCAGGTTTTCATCATTTCTCCAGGAGAATCGTCAGGGGGAGCCGCCGTCCTCGGCGGCTCGGTACAACGGAGTATGGACGTTGCCGACCCTGTGAAGAAGGAAGATAATCGGCAAGGACTTTGCAATAAATTTGCATAATGAATCCAGCTGAATTCCAGGCCCTTTCGGTCTTTGCCCGCGTAGCGCAGGAGCAAAGCTTCAGCGCCGCCGCGCGCGCGCTGGGTATCCCGGTGACGTCCGTCAGCTATACGGTCAGGCGCATCGAAGAGCGCCTGGGAGCCCGCCTGCTTAACCGGACGACGCGCAGCGTCAGCCTGACGGAGGCCGGAGCGCGGTTCCTGACGAGGATCTCGCCGCTCCTGCAGGAACTCGAGCTCGCCATGCGCGATGCTTCCAGATCCTCCAGCGAGTCAATGGGCACGCTGCGCCTGAACGTGCCCCCGAGCGCCATCCCGCTGGTGATCCAGCCCATCCTGAAAGCGTTCCTGACGGCCTACCCCGACATCAATGTCGAGGTCATTGCGGATAACAGCCTGGTGGACATCGTCGGCAAGGGTTTCGATGCCGGCATCCGCTACGACAATGTGCTGGGCGAGGACATGGTGATCGTGCCACTCGTCACGCAGATGCGCTTTTGCGTGGTCGCGTCTCCGGCGTACCTGAAAGACAAGGCAAAGCCACGGCACCCGCGAGATCTGCTCAAGCATCAATGCGTGAACTACAGGAGCGCCGATACCGGCGCGTTGTATCGCTGGGAGTTCGAGAAAGCCGGTGAATCCATGCAGATCGCCGTGGCCGGGCGCATCGCGACCAATGACAACGGCTTGCTGCTGCAGTCCGCCCTGGACGGGTTCGGCTTTGCCTACCTGCAATACCGTAACGCCGAGCCGCATTTGCGGGCTGGCGCGCTGGTGAACGTGCTGGACGCGTGGATACCGCGCACGGGGCTCTACCTCTACTACTACAACCGGACGGGGATGCCGAAGAAGCTGCGCGTCTTTATCGATTTTGCCAGGATGGCGCTGGCGGATAGCAGGTAACGGGAACGCCGCCATCAGTGCCAGGCCAGCGTTATTGGCATTGCCATGCGGTGCGGGCGGCAATGGACAAGGGCGCTGGCTCGCGGCCGTGATGCGATTTACGCTGACATAGCCTGCCGCAGTGCCAGGAAGGTGCCATCCGGCTGGTAGAAGATGACCGCGTCCACGATGTCTGGCGAGGGACGGCGAAACGCGACCCGATACCCCTGGAGGCCTTCCAGGTCAAAGGTCCGCCCGTCAAATGGCCGCAATGGCCAACTCTGCTGCCCGCCGATGCGCAGCGATAGCTGGCCCGCCGCATCGAGCGTGACGCTGATCTCCTGCACGCCGTGCATGAAGCTGCCAGCGCAGAGGGCGCGGAACGCCGGGTCGAGCACGTCGCCGCCTGCCGCGCGGCGAAATACGATATCCGCCACCATCGGCTCCAAAGGCGCGCAGATCCGGTCGATGTTGCCTTCCCGGTCATAGCCGAAGCTCAGTGCGAGATTGTCGGGATGGATCTCGGCCGGCTTGTCGGGGGTGGTGAACACATCGTAGTGGCGGTGTTCGAGCTGGCCCGACATGCCGCGCCAGCGCCATGCCAGAGCGTTGTTCTCTTTGGTGATGCCGATCCGCCCGTAAGCCGGGTGTTCGTACTCGCCCGCATAGTCGTCAAGCGGATGGCTCGGCGCGGTGCCGGTCCGGCGCAATTCGCTGCGCGCCTGCTGGTCGACCTTCTGCTGGGCAAGCGCCTGGCGGCGCATGGTGCGGAACCGGTCGAACCAGTCGATCGGCTTGTGGCCGCAAAGCTGATCGAGCGCGGTGTAGGTCAGCAGTTCGGTGACGGCACTTGGGGCGCGATTGGTCAGCACCGCGACGCCGATCCGGCGTTCCGGCAGCATCGCCATTGAGTTGGCCCAGCCGACCCAGCTGCCGGTGTGGGAGACCTTCCGTTCGCCGCGATAGTGTTCCAGCGACAGGCCGAGCCCGTAGTGGAACTCACCCACCTCTTTGAACACGGAGCGGCCCACGTGCACGCGCGGGGTCATCATTTGCCGGATGATGTCTGCCGACAGCAGCGGCTTGCCATCCACGGAGCCTTCATCGATCAGCAAGCGCATCCACTTCGCCAGGTCCGACACGCAGGCATTGAGCCCGCCGGCGGGAAGAGCCCGGATAGGTGTCAGCATTGCACGCTGGCTTTCGTCGCCTTGCATGATGTGCGGATGCGCATGGTTCGGCGCGGCGGCGAGCGCTTCGATGGATAGCCCGAAGTGCGCGAAGCCCAGCGCACGGAGCAGGCGCTCGGTGGTGAAATCCTCCCAGCGCTGCCCGCTGATGCGCTCCGCGATATGCCCGGCCACGAGATACCCCAGGTTCTGGTACTGGTAGGCCTCGCGCACGTCCCGGCTCGGCTCCAGATGGCGCAAGGCCGCCAGGATCTGCACCATGGACAGGTCGCCCGGCGAGTGGATCCAGTCGTGGCGCGGGACGCCGCTGTGATGGCAAAGCAAGTCCCGCACGGTCACGCGCTCGGTCGCAACCGCATCGTGCAGCCGAAACTCCGGTATGTAATCGCGCACGGGCCGGGTCCAGTCGAGCTTGCGCTCGTCCACCAGCAGGCCAAGCCCGGCGGTGGTGAAAGACTTGGTGAGCGAGCACAGCAGGAACTGGGTGTCCGCCGTCACGGGCGCCGGCGCTTGCGTGTCGCGCACGCCATAACCTTTTACCAGCACCGTTTCACCACCCCGGATCACGGCGAGCGCAAGGCCCGGCACCTTCCATTCTTGCATCGACGCCTGAACGAGATCATCGAAATCACTGAGCATGGTGTGGGGTCCTTGTCTCTGCAACGGCGGCTTACTGGACGTCGGCGCGGCTTGCGTTGCGCGTTGCGCGCCGGATCGCCAGCGGGAATCGCAGCGTGCGCCAGACGTTAGCACCGCCCCAGCAATCTGCTATCGCCACCAAGGAGGGTGTGTTGTGGCCGCGCGACGGGCAGGCCGCAGCGCAATCCCGCACGGTTCCCGGCCGGATTGATTTACCGCCAGGATCGCGCTACGATATTTTGAACGTCGTTCAATAATATTCATCGTTCATTTATATGGATGAGATGGCCGCCCCCGACATGCCGGGCCGCCGCGCCCGAAAGCGCGCGCAAACGCTGGATCTCCTTGCCCGGACCGCCATGGGCCTGTTCGAGGCGCAGGGGTATGACGCCGTGACGATGGAGCAGATCGCGACCGGGGCCGACGTTGCCAAGGGAACGCTCTACAACCATTTCCCAACCAAGGAATCCGTGCTGGCGCACTGGATCCACATGCAATTGGCCGCCGATCTGGCGCATCTGCAGCCCGAGGTCGAACAGCAGGCAGGCTTCCGGCCGGCGATCTCGCTGCTGCTCGATGCCTCGGCCGCCTGGTGCGAGGCGCATCGCGCCTACCTTTCGCCCTACCTTCGCTTTCGTTTCCTCAGCCTGGAAGCTGCGCCACCGCCGGACGAGGCCGTGCAGGCCAGCGACATGACCGATGTGTTCGGGCTGCTGATCGCCCTGGGCCAGCGCTCGGGTGAACTGCGGGACGATCTCGATGCGGCGCATCTGGCGTCGCTCTTCCATCACCTCTATCTCGGCGCGCTGATGCGCTGGCTGACCTTGCCGGGGCGCACGCTGCGCGAGGAGTTCGCGGTGGTGGTGACACTGTTCGTGGAGGGAAGCGCCCGACCGCTGGCGCCGCGTGCAAGGAGCCGCAAGACACCGTGAAATTCATCGTCGCAACCTACGGCACGGAGGGCGACGCCCGCCCGCTGGCTGCACTGTGCCGCGCATTGATGGATGCTGGCCACCAGGCTCGGCTACTTGCCGACGACGCAACGCTTGGCACGGCCAAGGTCCTTGGTGTTCCGACAACCGCGCTGGCGGGGGACATCAAGGGCGCGTTGCAGCCGGAGCTTGCGATCGCCGGCGTGGTGGCGCGCAATCGCGGCTTCACCAGCACGGCGAGCGCGCTGGCGCGCATTGCCAATGCCAATGCCGAGGCATGGCTGCGGGAGATCGTGGCGGCGGCGGGCGAAGGCTGCGATGCCATCCTGGTCTCGGGCCTGGCGGCTTTTGCCGGCTTGTCGGCTGCCGAGCATCTGGGCGTGAGGGCGATCGGCACCGGGCTGATCCCGATCACGCCGACGGCGGGCTTCGCCTCGCCGTTCCTGGCGCAGGCGCGGCTGCCGGGCTGGCTGAATCGCACGAGCCACCACTTCGTCAACGGGATGCTGTGGCGGGCGTTTCGCAAGCAGACCAATGCCGCGCGCGCGGCCGTATGCGGGCTGCCGCCGCGGCGGCAGCTGTGGACCCGGCATCCGATGCTATACGGGGTTTCGCCCAGCCTGTTGCCTGGGCCGGCGGACTGGCCGGGCAATGCGCGTGTCTGCGGCCAATGGATCGCGCCGTCACCGGACTGGACCGCGCCGCAGCCGCTTGCGGATTTCCTCGCCGCGGGGGAGCCGCCGATGTACTTCGGTTTCGGGAGCATGGCCGGGTTTGACCGGCAGAAGATGCTGGACGCCGTGATCACGGCGTGCGCAGGACGGCGGGCGCTGTTCTATCCCGGGTGGAGCGGGGTGGACACCGCCGGGCTGCCGGCGAATGTGCATGTGGTTGGCGACACGCCGCACGACTGGCTGTTTCCCCGGACATCGCTCGTTGTCCATCACGGCGGCTCCGGCACGACCCATTGCGCCGCGCGGGCGGGCGTGCCATCGGTGGTGGTGCCGTTCGCGGGTGACCAGTTCTTCTGGGCGGACCGGCTCAGGCTGGCGGGCGTCGCCGGTGAAGCCGTGAACGGAAAGCACCTGCAAGCTTCGGCACTCGCGCGCGCCATCGCGTTCGCTCAAGGCGCCGAGGCCCGTTCGCGGGCGCGCGAGCTCGGCGCCAGGATGGCGGGCGAAAACGGCCTGGCCGATGCGGTCTCGGCCATCGAGGCCATGATGCGGGATGGCACCTGATGTTACTGGGGTCCGCGGGTGGCCAGGTATCGGGGTTTTTCCGTGTCCGCTAATTTCCGGATCGCTGGCGGGCACGACTAGAATGGATTGTCCGGAGCGAGGCGCTTCGCACTGAAGTGCCCGCCACGCCCCACATCGCTCACGTCGCTCACGTCGCTCACGCCGTTCACACCAGAGGAGCCACCCATGTCCCTGCCTCATCTAGCTTCCGGCCAGGTGGCCAGCGTGCTGCCGCTAGGCGAGCGTCTCAGCAAGACGCCCACGACCGCCTTCTTCAAGGAAAGCCGCCTGGAGGTCATGCGCCTGGTGCTGACCGCCGGCAAGCATATGCCGGCCCATGCGGTAGCCGGGCCAATCACGGTGCAGTGCCTGGAAGGGGAGGTCGATATCGGCGTGGAGGGGGCGCACCGGCTGTTGCGCCAGGGCGACCTGATCTATCTGGAGTCCAACGTGATGCACGACGTGACGGCGATCAGCAACGCGTCGCTGCTGGTGACGCTGGTGCTGCTCTAGCGCAAACGCTCAATGCCTGGCCGGGCGCGCGTGCAATAACCAGAGGACTTCAAAATCCTCCGGCGCCATCGTCGCGCCGTCGAACTCCGGGTCTGCGTTGATCTCGGCCAGCGCCGGCACGGGTACCAGCCCGAGGTTCGTGCTCCCGGTGGCCGCATCGGCGCACGCGAAACCTACGGTTCCATCCCGGAAGAATTCCAGCTTCCGGGTTTCGAAGCGCTCGCCGTCAAGCTCCGACACGAGCCGAACCGGCTCGGAGGGAAGCTCGTGCCGCCAGATGACGTCGATGTATTCCATCTGGGTCTCCCCTCAAGCCGCGTGTCGCCAAACAAAAACCTAGTCCTTGGATAGCTCGCAGAACCGCAGGCGGTTGCCAAACGGATCCGCGACTTGCAACTGCCGTCCCCAGCCCACCACGTCGATGCCTGGTTTCGCATAGCGATACTGCCTGGCATCCAGTTCGCGATGCAGGGCATCGATATCCTCCACGGGGACGAACACCGTTGAACCTGGCGTGGCGTCTCCATGGTGCTCGCTCAGGTGCAGCGTCAGGCTGGATCGCCTCACCTGGGCGTAGAGCGGAAATTCCTCACCGAAACGATGCTCCCAATCGAGGGAAAAGCCAAGATAGTCCAGATAGAATTCCTTGGCCTTCTCGACCGAGAAGATCCGGATGATGGGGATGGCGGGGGACAGGTTCATGGCATTGTGCCCGCGGCTTACGCTTCGACCAGGTTGGGAATCTCCACGGCAGGATTGACGTCGGCCGCATAGTCCACGCCGTCGATGCCGAACCCGAACAGGCGCAGGAACTCCGCCTTGTAGCCCGCAAAATCGGTGAGCGCGTAGATATTGTCGTCGGTGACCTGGTCCCACAACTGCGTCACGCGGGCCTGGACATCCGGGCTGAGTTCCTTCTCATCCGTGCGCAGGCGGCCTTCCGTATCCTGGCGTGGCGACTGGCTGTACAGGCAGTCCTGGTAGAGCGAGTAGACCTGCTCGATGCAGCCTTCGTGGGTGCCGGTTTCCTTCATGACCTTGAACAGCAGCGACAGGTACAGGGGCATCACCGGGATGGCGGAGCTGGCCTGGGTCACCACGGCCTTGAGCACCGCGACGCGGGCGTCGCCGCCGGTGGCGGCCAGCTTGCCGCGCAGGTCCAGCACCTTCTGGTCCAGGTCTTTCTTGGCGGCGCCGATGGAGCCGTTCCAGTAGATGTCGTGGGTGACCTTCTCGCCCAGGTAGGTGAACGCCGTGGTCTTTGCGTTGTTGGCGAGCACGCCGGCGGCGAGCAGGGCGTCGATCCACATTTGCCAGTCTTCGCCGCCCATCACGGCGACCGTGTGATCGATCTCTTCCTGCGTTGCCGGTTGCAGGGCGATTTCCTTGATCACCTCTTTGTCGGTGTCCAGGCCGCGCTGCCGGATTTCCTTGCCAATGGGCTTGAGCGTGGAATTGAAGATTTCCCCCGTCTTCGGGTGCTTTCGCCGCGGCGCAGCAAGGCTGTAGACGACCAGGTCGACCTGGCCAAGATCACGCTTGATGATGTCGATGGTTTGCTGCTTGATCTCGTCGGAAAAGCCGTCGCCATTGATGCTCATGGCATAGCGGCCTTCGGCCGTTGCCGCCTTGTGAAACGCCGCCGTGTTGTACCAGCCTGCGGTGCCAGGCTTGCTCTCGGTGCCGGCGCGTTCGAAGAACACGCCGAGCGTGTCGGCGCCGCAGCCGAACGTTGCCGTGATGCGAGCGGCAAGCCCATAGCCCGTGGAGGCGCCGATGACGAGGACCTTCTTGGGTCCGTTGGCAACCGGGCCGTTCGCTTTCACATAGGCGATCTGCTGGTTGACGTTGGCTTCGCAGCCGGCGGGGTGGGCGGTGACACACATAAAGCCGCGCACGCGGGGTCCGATGATCATGGTGGGTTCCTTGCAATTTTGGTGGATTGTAATGGAACCCTGGCCTGCGGCATGCGCCAGCTTGCATTGCCGCCTGTATCAATCGTCCCGCGTCAGCACCTCCAGCAACTCGATCTCGAAGACCAGGTTCGAGTTCGGTTTGATATGGGCGCCGACCTGGCGTTCGCCATAGGCAAGGTGAGCTGGCACATGGAGCTTGCGCTTGCCGCCGACTTTCATGCCCATCAGCCCCAGGTCCCAGCCCTTGATCACGCGCCCGGTGCCGATCACGCACTGGAAGGGCTTGCCGCGATCGTAGGAAGAGTCGAACCTGGTGCCGTCCTCCAGGTAGCCGCTGTACTGGGTGGTGATCAAGGCGCCTTTGACCACGGCCTTGCCGTCGCCGAGTTGCATGTCTTCAACCTGTAGTTCGTTGCTCATCCGCTGCTCTTCTTTCATGGTCATGGGTGCATTGACCGAGGAAGCAGAGTTTACATCCCGTGGCAGTGCCACCAGAAGGGGCGCGGGCGGATTTCTGCAATCGGGCCGGCTATCGCTGCTCGGGAGGAAGCCCGCGAACGGCGGCTGCAAACTGCGCATGCATGGCCGGATCCACCGGCCGGTGCTTGGTTTTCGTGCTCGCCGGATCGTTGCCCAGGAAGTTGTTGCCCTTCCAGTTGCGCGCCGGCCGGATCGGCCTTGGCATGAAGCCGCCCCCACAATTTGGGCAGACATTGCCCAGGACATCGTCCACGCATGACGCGCAGAATGTGCATTCATAGCTACAGATGCACGCTTCCAGCGACGCCGGCGGAAGCGCCTTGTTGCAATGCTCGCAGCTTGGCCTGAGTTCCAGCATGTTCAGTCTCCTCCGCTATGGCATGTCATATCAGTAAATTCCCTGCCATACTAATCACAAGGGAATACCGCGGCAATTCGAAAATATGACAGGTATGATAAAAATCATGCCATCCGAAGACGAACGATCGGGGGCAACGATGAAGCGCATCTTCCTTGTGCTGCCGCCGCAGGTGCACATGCTGGATCTTGGCGGGCCGATGCAGGTGCTGGGCTCCGTGGCCGCGCTCGGGATCTCGCCACTGGCGCTTCACTGTGTCGGGCCGCTGCAGGCGCTGACAAGCTTTCAAGGCCTAGCCTTGAGCGGGGTACAGGCCTTGCCGGCACGGCTGGCGCCCGGCGACGTGGTGATCGTGGTTGGTTTCAAGCTCGTGCTCAGCGCGCTGTCCACGCCGGAGTACCGGAAGATCGTTGACTGGCTCCAGGCCGTGGTGCAGCCCCGCCTTGGCGAGGTGACGCTGGCCAGCGTCTGCACCGGGGCATTCCTGCTTGGCGCGGCCGGCCTGCTCGACGGGCGCAGCTGCACGACCCACCACGAGCACCTGGCGCGGTTGCAGCAACGCCATCCGCACGCCCGGGTGCTGGCCGGCCGGGTGCTGGTCGAAGATGGCGCGCTGATCACCTCGGCCGGTGTGACGGCGGGCATCGACCTCGCGCTGCACCTTATCCGGCACGCGTTCGGTGCCCCGGCCGCGATCCAGGTCGCGCGCGAGAACGTCGTGCCGTTCCGCAGGCTGGGCCAGGATCCGGCGCTCGATGCGCAGCTGCGTTACCGCGATCATCATCATCCGGTCATCCACGCCGTGCAGGATTTCCTGACCAGGCAGCCTGCCTGCGAATTGTCGTACAGCGAGCTGGCCGGCCGCTTCGCGCTGAGCTATCGGCATCTGGCGCGGCTGTTCCAGCAGGAGTGCGGCGTCACGCTCAAGCAGTACCAGCAGCAATTGCGGCTGGATCTGGCACGCAGGTTGCTGAAGGACAGCGACTGGGCAGTCGAGCTGGTTGCGCAGCGCTGCGGCTTTGCCAGCCCGCAGGCGTTGCGCGCCGCGTGGCGGCAGGAAGAGGCCGTGCCGCCGTCGCGCTGGCGGTCACAGGCTTGAACGCTTCAGCGGCGCCTAATGCGGGATCGCCGCATAGAGTGCCTTGACGGCGTTGGCGAATGCCGCCGGAGATTCGGCCGGCCGGCGCTGGGTCGAGCCGGCGGACGTGGCGTTGGCGCTGGTGGGCCGCGGCGCGGTGTCGGGGCTCGACGAGAACTTGACGATGGTCAGCGCCTTCTTCGGGTTGATGTAGATCTTCTGGCCAAAGCGCCCGCTTGCCTCGATCGATCCGTCGCCATCGTTGACCTGGTACCAGTAGTCGCGGTAGGCGTAGTTGGCTCTGCCGGCTGCCAGGTTCCCGGTGGCAAACAGCGCCTGGTTGTCATTGGGCTTCAGCGCGAGGCGAACGGCTTTGCCGGCGATGGCGCCCGGGTTCTCGCCCGAGCTGGCCTTGCGAATCGCTTCGGCAAAGCGGGCAGCATCGCGCAGCGTGCTGTTCATGCCGCCACTGGCCATTTCCGTGCCGAGCTGGTCGACCTGGATATAGGCATCGTCCTCGGCAAAGCGGGACCAGATGCGCTGCGCAACCAGCTCGCTCCACGATTGGCCGGTGATCCTGCGCAGCGCCCAGGCAAGCGCCTCCGGGGAACCGTTCTGGTAGTACCAGACATTGGTCCCGGCAGCTGGCTGCGGGACCTGGGCGGCCTTCAGGAAGTCGTAGATATTGTCGGGCGCGCCGTCGCGGCGCGCAATCAGGCCAACGGCGCCAAACAGGCCCAGATCGGGCGGCAGGCTTGCCGGGTAGCTGACGGCCACCTCCATGTCCAGGTTCTTCTGGATCGTGGCTTCGCCGAACGGGTTGCCGGCCAGCTCCGGCACGTAGCTGGCCAGCTTCGCGTTGGGGTCCAGCTTGCCTTCGTCGATCAGCATGGCGGCAAGCAAGCCGGTGATCGACTTGGTCATCGAAGCCCAGATATGAGGCTGCCGGGGACCAAAGGAATCGAAGTAGCGCTCGTAGATGACTTGTCCCTTGTGCAGGACAATAAAGCCGTCGGTGTACGTATCGTGCAGGTAGCTCGACAATTTGACCTGTTGCCCCTCGAGGTCGAACGTCACATCGTCAAGGCGCGCAACCGGCGCAGCCGGCAACGCGTGCGGCGACGCGGCGCGCGTGATGCCGGCGGTGGGCGAGGTCTCCCGCGCATGGCGGAACGCCCATCGCAGGTTGGGGAGCTGGAACGCGTTCGCCTTGGTCACGCGCTTGTCCGGCGCGGGTGGAAAGCCCTGCATGATGCCAAGCCTGACCGGGTCGGTGGTCTCGGGCGGGTTTGGCGTTTGCGCGCCAGCCAGGGGGGATGCGGATGCGAGCATCGCGGCGATGGCGATCGATGCGCCGTAACGCGCCGCGCTGGCGCCATGCCTGCTTCCAGGATGCATGCCTGTCTCCATGTTCTATCGTTTGGCCTGAAGTGCTACCCGTTGTGTTCGCCAAGCGCGGGAACGTGATCGTCGCTTGCTGGCAGCCCAAGGGAAAACTTGACCGGGAAGCTCAGCGCGACGGCGTTCTCCGCGGGCACCTCGCGCACCATGTTTCGCGCCTTGACGTGCGGGTCCGCGAATAGCTCCTGCGCGCTGAGCGCGGGAGAGAACGGCAGGTCGAAGGGAGCGAAGACTTCCGTCCAGTGCGCAAGGGACCGCGACCGGAAGATCCCGTTGAGCAGGCCGTTCACTTCCGGCTTGTGCTGCTGGCGGCCGGGCCGCGACGTGAACCGGGCATCGAGCAGCGCTGGAAAGTCCGCACCGATCGCCTCGCACAGGTTGAGCCAAAACTTGTTTTCCAGGATGCCCATGGCGAGATGGCGGCCATCGCTGGTCTCGAAGATATCGTTGTCCGGCATGACGGTTGGCGATTCGTGCGGGCGATCCTCGTACCCGCGCGCGGCCCAGGCGCCATGCGCGGTCCACGACAGGATGGCATCATGGATCGATACATCAAGATGCTGGCCACGTCCATGCTGCCGCGCGCTCATGACCGCCACGGCCAGCGCCAGCGCTGCATAGCCCGAGGCCGCGTAGTCGGAAACGCGCACGCGCGGCCGGGACACCTTGTCGTCCACCTGCACCGGCACGGACCAGTAACCTGCCAGCGCGAGATAGTTCAGGTCATGGCCGGCATGGTCCGCATACGGGCCGGTCTGGCCGAACCCGGACACGGAACACAGCACGATGGCCGGGTTCACTTGCGCGAGTGCGTCATAGCCCAGGCCAAGGCGCTGCATCACGCCGGGCCGGAAGCCTTCGATCACGGCGTCCGCCTCGGTCACCAGGCGCAGGAATGCCGCGCGGCCCTCGTCGGATTTCAGGTCGAGCGCGACGGATTGCTTGCCGCGATTGAACTGCGCGAACACGGCAGGCCCGAGCTGGCGGGCGGTATCGCCCGTGCCCGGCTGCTCCACCTTGATCACGTCCGCACCCAGTTGCATGAGCAGGGTCGTGGCGTGCGGGCCGGGCAGGAGCTGGCTGAGATCGATGATCTTGACGTCCTTCAGGCAGGACCACTCGGGTTTCATTGCCGGCTCCCGGTGCTTTAGCTGACGTCGCCGTTCATGCCGATCGAGTGGATCAGCTTGCCGTAGCGGGCGGTATCCGCAGCTACCATGCCGTTGAACTGCGACGGCGAAGCACTGCGGCGCAATTCCCCCGCGTTGGCCTTCAACTGCGCATCCAGGCGCCCGCTGGCCTGCAGCTCCGTGACCGCGGCAAAGAGCCGCTGGGTGAGTTCGGCGGGCAGGTGCGCGGGCGCGAACAGGCCGCTCCAGTTGTCCAGCACCAGGCCGGGGGGCAGGACCTCGGCAAGTGTTGGCACCTCGGGGAAATAGACGGAGCGTGTGGATGACGACACCGCCAGTGCCCGTACCTGGCCATTGCGCAGGTACTGGGTCGCCGTGCCCAGCACAGGCATGCCGAACTGGGTCTGGCCGCTGAGCATGGAGGTGATGATTTCCGTCGCGCCCTTGTAGGGGATGTGCACGGCATCGGTGCCCGTCTGGTGCAGCAAGGCCTCCACCGCCAGATGCGCGATGCTGCCTTTGCCGCCCGAGCCGTAGTTGAGCTTGCCGGGCGCGCGCTTGAGCGCGGCGATCAGGTCGCCGGCGGTCTTGTATGGCGCGTCCGCAGGCACGATGAGCGCGGTAGGGCCGCCGGAAATCGCCGCGATGGCGGTGAAATCGTGCGCGGGATCGTACGGCATGTTTCGGTACAGATGCACGTTGATCACATGCGTGTTCGCGAGAATGCCCAGCGTGTAGCCGTCCGCGGCGGCGCGCTTCAAGGCGCTCGCGCCGATCACGCCGCCCGCGCCGGGCATGTTCTCAACGACCAGCGGCTGGCCAAGCGTGCGGCCCAGTTCGGCCGACAGCGTGCGTGCGATGTTATCCGGCGCGCTGCCCGCCAGGAACGGGACGATCAGGCGCACGGGACGATTGGGATAGGGCGCGGCGGCGCGCACCGGCGTGAGCATGCTGCTAAGTGCGGCAGCGCCCGCGGTGGCGAGCCAGGTTCGGCGTTTCATAGGGGTGTCTCCAGTTCTTGGCTGCGCAGTTCGCCTGCGTCGGTCTGATCAACCGCTGCCGGCTCAGGCTTTCGCCTGCATGGGTTCAAGAATCGCGCGGGCGATGGTATTGCGCTGGATCTCGCTGGTGCCGGTGAAAATCCGGAACATGCGCAGCTTGCGGAAAGCCTGCTCCACCGGATGTCCTCGCGTCACGCCCACATTGCCGTGGATCTGTACGGCTTTGTCGGCTACCTCGAAGCAGCGCTCGGAGATGAACAGCTTGCATGCCGCGGCCTTCACCCGAAGATCCGCGCCACTGTCCGCCAGCGCGGCGGTTTGCGCGATCATGCTCTCGCAAGCCCACAGCGCGGCGGCCATGTCCGCCAGCATGTGCTGGATGGCCTGGAAGCGCGCAATGGGCCCGCCGAACTGGCGGCGCTGGCCGGCGTACTCCAGCGAGGACGCATAGGCCTTGGTGGCCAGGCCCAGCATGGTGGGGCAGTGCAGCAGCCGGTTGACGTTGATGCGCGACATGCCGAGCTTGAAGCCGTTGCCTTCGCCGCCAAAGATATTGGCGCGCGGCACCCGCACATTGACGAACTCGATGTCCCCATCGATATGCTGGCCCGACATCGGCACGTACTCGGTGCTGACCTTGACGCCGGGCAGGTCCAGGTCGATCAGCACGGCCGTGATGGCTGGGGGGGACGCAGTGGCGTCGGTGACGCACATGACGATGGCAAAGTCGGCAAACGGCGCGCCGCTGATGTAGTGCTTGCGGCCGTTGATGACGAGGTCATCGCCGTCCACCACGGCCGTGGTGGAGATGCTCTGGGCATCCGAGCCGGAATGCGGCTCGGTCAGGGCGAAGCAGGTGGACTTCTCGCCCCGGATGACGGGTTGGAAGTAGCGCACAAGCTGGTCCGGCGTAGCGTACTTGAGCATATTGCCCACGCGCGGCGGGCCGCCCAGGTCGCCAAGCACGTGCGGCGCCAGCACTGCGCCGCTGGCGGCAAGGTCTGCCTTCAGCGCGCATTGCTCGGCGATGTTCAGCCCCTTGCCACCGAGCTCGACGGGCAGGCAGGCGGCATAGAGCCCCAGCTCGCTGGAGCGGCGCCACACGCCGCGCAGCACATCGCGCGGCCAGGCATCTTCGGACCCCAGGCCCAGCTCGCGCTCCAGCGGCAGCAGTTCCTCATGGATGTAGCGCTGGATGCTGGCGCGGGTCTCGACCAGCACGGGATTGGTCAGGTTGTCGAACATGGCGCTTCTCCTTAATTCACACGACGGGATACGCCTTGCCAATACGGCTCGCGCACCAGTTTGCGAGCGAGCTTCCCGCTCGCGTTCTTGGGCAGTTCGGTGACGAAGTCGATGGTTCGCGGCGACTTGTAATCGGCAATGCGCGCGCGGCAGTGCGCGATGAGGTCTTCCGCAGTGCCTTGCCGGCCGGGCCTGAGGGCGACCACGGCCTTGACGCTTTCGCCCCAGGTGTCGTCGGGCACGCTGATCACGCAGGCTTCCATCACGTCTGGATGCTGGTAAAGCGCGGCCTCGACCTCGGTCGGATACACATTGAAGCCGCCGGAGATGATCATGTCTTTCTTGCGGTCGACCAGGTAGATGTAGCCTTCTTCATCCACCCGGGCCAGGTCGCCGGTGCGCAGCCATCCGTCCACCAGCACTTCGCGCGTCAGCTCCGGCTCGCCCCAGTACCCATGGAAGACATCCTCGCCGCGGATCACCAGTTCGCCGATCTCGTCGCCGGCCACTTCCTGGCCCTGTTCGTCGACCACGCGGACCTCCGTTTCGCCAAGCGCCCGCCCGCAGGAGGCCAGCCGCTCGGGCCGGTGCGCCAGTGCGTCGGCATGATCGGCTGTGGAGAGGCGGGTCACGCCGGAGGTGGACTCGCTCGCGCCATAGCCTTGCGACAGGATGGGGCCGATGCGCTCCCACGCCTCGCGGATGCGCGCGGGCGCCATCGGCGCGGCGCCGTAGGCCAGGGTCTTGAGGCTGCTCAGGTCCGCGCTGGCCAGGGTTGGCTCGGTCAGCAGCATATTGATCATGGCCGGCACCATGAACACATGGGTGAGGCGCAGTCTGGCCACCTCCGCCAGGAAATGCGCGGGCTCGAACTTGTCGAACAGCACCAACGTTGCGCCGGTGTACAGATACGGCTGCATCAGCATGCCGGAGGCGTGGGTGATGGGCCCGATCAGTGCCAGGCGGTCACCGGGCCGTGCCGGCTTGTCCATGCTCTGCAGCATCTTGCGCAACGCTGCCAGGCGGTTGCCATAGCTTTGCATGGCGGCCTTGATCTTGCCCGTGGAACCCGAGGAAAAATGCAGGACGGCGAGGTCGTCGGGCTGCGGCGCGATGTCGAGCGGCGCAGGGCTCGCGCCTGCGAGCAGGGCCTCGTAATCGCCATAGCCGTGCGCGGGTTTGCCAATCGCGATGAACGTTTGCACGGATCCAAATCCCGCGGTTTCCGGCGAGTAGCCGGTATATCCGGGGCCGGCAAACAGGATGCGCGGCGCGCAGTTCTCGGCCACATCCGATGCCTCTGCCGCCGTGAAGCGCGGATTGAGCGCGGCCTTGACGAGCCCGGCCTTGTACAGGGCGCACTCGATCTCGACCAGCTCGGGGCGGTTGCGTGATTGAATCGCCACGCGATCGCCCCGGGTGAGGCCGAGGGCCAGCAGTGCATTGGCGAGGCGGTTCGAGCGCTCGTCCAGCTCGCGATAGGTCAGCACGCGGTCGTTGTAAAGCACGGCAGCGTGATCCCCCCAATAGCGCGCCGCGCGGCGCAGGAAGAAAGCGAATCCCATGGGTTGTCTCCTTGATGGTTCTTCGCCGTAGTCTGTAAGATGCGGGGCATCACTACAATGCTGTACCGGCTATAAAGACATAACCAACGGGAATGTCGCGATGGAGACGAGAGATCTTGAATACGTGCTGGCCGTGGATGCGCATGGCGGCATCGGCCGCGCCGCGGAGTCGCTGGGCATCAGCCAGCCGGCCCTGACCAAGGCGGTGCAGCGGGTGGAAGCGCAGATTGGCCTGCCCTTGTTCGAGCGCACGGCCCATGGCATGACCCCGACGCAGGCGGGCATGCAATTCATGGTGCGGGCGCGCCGCATCCGGCTGGAGTTCGACGACGCGCTCAAGGAGATGCAAGGCATCCGCACCGGCGAGCAGGGCATGTTGCGCCTGGGCTATTCGCCTTCGATTCCCAATGCCCTGGTGCTGGACGCCTGCCGTCAGCTGCTGCGGGAGCGGCCCGTTGCCCGGCTGCGGCTGCGCCGGCTGCTGGCGCGGGACCTCATGGAGCTGCTGCTGGCGGGTGAGCTGGACCTTGCCATCGCCCCCACACCGAGGGAGCGCGCGAGCGAGTTCGCGGTGGAGGCACTGTTCGACGACCGGCTGGTGGTGGTGGCCGATGAAGCGCACCCGCTGCAGCGCCGCCGCCAGCTGACCCTTGCGGATCTGGTGGGTCAGGACTGGCTGCTGCCCGGGCCGCATATCATCTTGCGCCAGCAGGTCGACGCGGCGTTCCGCAAGCAGGGGCTGGCCGCCCCGAACCTGCGCATCGAGACCGATTTTGGCAGCTCCTCGCTCTTCGACCTGATGCGCGGCACGCAGATGCTGAGCATATCGGGCACGAACTCCAATGCGGTGACGACCGGGCTGCACCCGCTCGACCTGGGGCTTGAAGAACTGGACCTGCGCCGGCGCGTGGGCGTGATCACCCGGGCCGGCGCCTATCTCTCGCCGCTCGCGCAGCGCATGACGGCGCTGGTGCGCGAGCAAGGCGCCTGACCTGCCCGGCTAGGCACCACCGCCTGGGGCCGCCGGGGCCACCGGGGTGAAAGGGGCGCGGAAATGATCGACCAGGAAATCGATGAACGCGCGCGCCCGCGTGGTCTGGTCGCGCTGGCCCGGATAATAGACGAACAGGTCGGCCGGGGGCAGGGCGGCGTCGGGCAGCACCAGCCGCAAGCGCCCGCTCTCCAGGTACTTGGCCAGATCCCACTCGGAGCGCATCAAAATCCCATGCCCGTCGAGCGCCCAGCCCAGGACGATGTCGCCATCGTTGCTCGACAGCGTGCCATGTACCCTGACCATCTCGCCTTGGGTCCCTGCCATGAAGCGCCATATGCCATGTGCGTCGTCGTTCTGGCGGTGGATGATGCAGCGGTGATTGGCCAGCTCGGCCAGGCTCGCCGGGGTGCCATGCCGGTCAAGGTAGGCGGGTGACGCGCACAGGAAGCGCCGGTTCGACATGATGCGACGCGCGTTGAGGCGGCCGTCCGGCAGGGCGCCAAAGCGGATTGCGAGGTCGAAGCCGCTCTCCACGAGATCGATTGCCTTGTCGGTGACTTCGAACTGCACCTCCACGAACGGGTAGCGCCTGGCGAATTCGGAGACGAGCGGGGCGATGGTCGTCCGGCCGAAGCCGAGCGTGGCGTTGATGCGAAGCAGCCCGCGTGGCTCGGCGCGGCTGCTGGAAATGGCATCCTCCATCTCGCGCAGCTGGGCAAGGATCTGCGTGGCATGCACAAGGTAAATCTCGCCCTCGCGCGTCAGGCTGGTGCTGCGGGTGGTGCGGTTCACCAGCCGCGCGCCAAGCCGTTCTTCCATTAGCGCGAGCCGCTTGGTGGCTGCCGGTGGCGTCAGGTTCAGCGCCCGCGCGGCGGCCGAGAGATTGCCGTGTCTCGCAATCAGCACAAAGAACTCGAGGTCCGAGGTGATATCGGTTTTCACTGATGGAGAAGAGTGATGGGTGTCCCGGTGGATTTTAAGCGGGTTATTGCCGCCCGGAGCCGCACCAGTATTAACCATAAGTGAATAGTGAAATGCGTTCTGGCGAAACTCAGCCATGCGCCGCCTCGCTACGCTGGAGCCTTCCTACCACTCAGCGCACGCACCGCGTGCCACGCTCCAGGAGACGCTCCAATGAACATCGTGGAAATTCGCGAGAAGACGGTGCCCATCAGCTCGCCGATCCGCAACGCCTATATCGACTTCAGCAAGATGACGCTGAGCGTCGTCGCCGTGGTGACCGACGTCATCCGGGACGGCAAGCCCGTCATTGGCTATGGCTTCAATTCCAATGGCCGCTACGGGCAGGGGCTGCTGATGCGCGAGCGTTTCATCCCGCGCGTGCTCGAGGCTGACCCCGCAACCCTGATCGACGACAACGGCACCAACCTCGATCCCCACAAGATCTGGGCGGCGATGTTCGCCAACGAGAAGCCAGGCGGCCACGGCGAGCGCTCGGTGGCGATCGGCACCATCGACATGGCGGTGTGGGATGCGGTGGCAAAGATCGAGGGCAAGCCGCTGTTCCAGTTGCTGGCCGAGCGCTACGGCGATGGCAAGCCGGAGCGCAAGATCTTCGTCTACGCGGCGGGCGGCTACTACTACCCGGGCCAGGACCACGGCAAGCTCAAGGACGAGATGCGCAGCTATATCGATCGCGGCTATACGGTGGTCAAGAAGAAGATCGGCGGCGCCTCGCTCGACGAGGACCTGCGCCGCATCGATTCGATTCTCAGCGTGCTGCAGGATGGCCAGAAACTCGCGGTGGATGCCAACGGGCGCTTCGACCTGGACACCGCGATACGGTATGCGAAAGCCCTCTCGCAATACGATCTGTTCTGGTACGAGGAGCCGGGCGATCCGCTCGATTTCGAGCTGCAGGCCACGCTGCGCAACTACTACGACAAGCCGATGGCAACGGGCGAGGACCTGTTCTCCATGCAGGACGCGCGCAACCTGATCCGCTATGGCGGCATGCGTCCCGACCGGGACTGGCTGCAGTTCGACTGCGCGCTGAGCTACGGCCTGGTGGAGTACCTGCGCACGCTGGACATGCTGTTTGAGCACGGCTGGTCGCGCACGCGCTGCATTCCACATGGCGGCCACCAGATGTCGCTCAATATCGCGGCAGGGCTTGGCCTTGGCGGCAACGAGTCCTATCCGGACCTGTTCCAGCCCTACGGCGGCTTTCCCGATGGCGTGACGGTCGATAACGGCTACATCACCATGCCGGACCTGCCGGGCATCGGCTTCGAAGGCAAGGCCGACCTGTATCGCGCCATGCAGACACTGGCGGGCTGATGACAGTCCATAGGCCGGCTTGCCGGCCTATGTTGCGTACAGAATACAAATCCTTGGGAAATTTCTTACGGTCGTTGAGCTGGCATCCTTCTTTGTGATAAAAAAGCGAACCATTCTCATTTTCATTCGTATTCGTGTTTGAGAGAATGGCTTGGCGCTTCGCACCACACTGCAGCCCAGGTTCCCGCCAGACCCAACCTTCCCAAGGACGTTTCCGCCGATGTTCAATCACCGCCGCTTGCCGCTGCGCGACGCCGCATGCCAGGCAATGCCCCGCCTTTCGCCGATTGCCAGCGCTGTATTCGGCCTGACCGTCGCGTTCGCCACGCTGCCGGCCACCAGCCTGGCGCAGACCGCCACGCCGGCTGCCACGCAAGCCGATGCCACCTTGCCAGTGGCCACCGTCAAGGCCGAGCGGCTGACCGAGCCGGCCAAAGTGGAGAGGATTGGCGGTGGGGCGCTGGGTGAGCGCAAGCCTGTCGACACGCCGTTCTCGGTGGTGGCGGCAAGCAGCGAGGAGATCCAGGACCGCATGGCGCAGACCGCCAGCGACGTGTTCAAGTACGATCCAGCGGTGTCCATCCTGGGCGAGAACGGCCGTACCGAAAACTCCTACTTCGCCGTGCGCGGCATGGCCATCGACCTGCTCAACGGCACCAAGGTGGACGGCCAGAACTTCGTCTCCTGGAACACCGACCTGCCGCTCGAACCGTTCGAGCAGGTAGAGCTGCTCAAGGGCCTGTCGGGCTTCATGTACGGCTTTGGCAGCCCCGGCGGCATCATCAACTATGTGGTCAAGCGCCCCACCGACGAGCCATTGCGCCAGTTCACCGTGGGCTACCAGGCCAACAACGTGTGGAGCGAGAAGATCGACCTGGGCGGGCGCTTCGGGCCGGACCAGCGCTTCGGCTATCGCCTCAACGCGGCCCATGAAGAAGGCCGGACGGCCGATCCGGGCGTGCAGTTGCGTCGCGACGTGGTATCGCTGGCCGCGGATTTCCGCATGACGCCGGACCTGACATGGAGCGCCGACGTGATGTACTGGAAGCGCAAGACCAACGGCACCCTGTTTGGCCTGGGGTTCGACGCCAGCCTGCCGATCGCCGATGCCAGCAAGGTCTCGCGCCGCTTCGTCCAGCCCTACAGCTTCCACGAGACCGAGACCACCACGGTGGGCACCGGCGTGGACTACCGCATCAACGACAAGTGGAAGACCAGCTTCAAGTACCGCTTCGCGCGCGAGAGCCGCTTCAGCGGGGACAGCTACATCTTTGTCAACGATGCCGCCGGCAACTTCTCCGACACCCAGTACAACTGGAAGTCGGCGTTTTACTACCAAGCCTATGACGGCATGGTGCAGGGCAGGTTTTCCACCGGCAGCATCCAGCACGATGTGGTGTTCGGCGTGGGCTACCAGTCCCAGGTGCGCGTCAACGATGCAGGCGTTGGCGCCACCGATGGCATCTTCCTGGGCGAGAACAATCTCTACAATCCTACGCTGCTGAGCAACCAGGCTTCCGGCCTGGTGTATGTACCGTACCGCGACTACAAGATTACGCAAAAATCCGTCTACGCCAGCGACACCATCCAGTTCACCCAGCGCTTCTCGGTCTTGGCCGGCCTGCGCTACACCGATTTCAGCCAGGACAATTTCGACAGCTCGGCCAATGTCACGGCGAGCTACAGCGCCAAGCCGGTCTCGCCCACCGTGGCCCTGATGGTCAAGACCGACAATGACTCCACCGCTTACGTCAGCTATGTGGAGTCGCTTGAGCAAGGCGGCTCGGCCAGCAACACCAACGCCAACTTTCCGAAGGTCTACGGCCCGCTCAAGAGCAAGCAGTATGAGGTCGGCTACAAAACCGAGCGCCGCGACTGGGGTGCCAACGTAGCGCTGTTCCGCGTCGACCGCGGCTACGAGTACACCAACACGGCCAACGTCTTCGTGCAGGACGGCACCCAGCGCTACACCGGGCTGGACACCAGCGGCTGGGTACGCGTGGCGCACGACTGGCGGGTGATGGGCGGCGTGCTCTGGCTCGACACCAAGGCCACCGGCATCGACGACCCCGCGGTCAACGGCAAGCGCATTTATGCCACCCCCAGCTACATCGTCAGCGGCCGCGTGGAGTATGACGCGCCCTTCCTGCGCGGCCTGACGCTGGCGGCCGGCGCCAAGGTCACCGGCGCCATGTGGGTGAATGCGGCCAATACCCAGTACGTGCCGTCGTACACCACCGCGGACCTCAGCGCTAGGTACACCACGCGCTACGCCGGCAAGACGGTGACGTTGCGGGCCGCGGTCAACAATGTGTTCGATCGTCGCTACTGGACTACCACCTACGGCGGCTTTGTGTTGCCGAGTGCGGCGCGCACATTCCTGGCGAATGCCACCGTGCAGTTCTAAGGGGATGGGGGCGCGGCGCATGCCGTGCGACGACGCTCTTGCCTCTACCGCCCGCTTGCCCTGTAAGGCTCGCCGCGAGCCTGCTGGATGCTCTTCAGCTTTCCCTGCAGTTGCACGATGCGGGTCTCCCACAGGCCGATGGCGCAGTTCATGTCGACCTGCCCGCCTCGCGCGCAATCCGTTGCCAGGCGGTCATCCCGCCAGCGGATCCAGCGCCGTTCGTCGTCCCTCACCTGGATGAATTCGGCGCTGTTCAGGAAGAAATGCAGGTTTTCGTAGATGGTCCCCAGCCGTCCGTCCGCGTCGCCAAGCCGGCGGTCATTGCAGATCAGTTTTTCAGGCCCGGTCCTGGCGTTGCCGCAGTTGAAGCTCGGCGGCAGCATCGCCGCTCCCGCGTTGTACGGCGCCGCCGCGCGCGGCGGCGCCGTATCGATCTGCGCCACGCGCGTCTTCAAGGCGTTCAGGTCGCGCTCCAGGGCGTCCAGCCTGCGCTCGTGTTCGTTGATCACGGTCAGGATCCGCTGCATGCTGTCCTCGACCTGGTCACGCAATTGCTTCGTATCGGCCGCGCTCAGGCGCTGGGTCTGCAATTGGCGCAGCGCCGCCAGCTGTACGTCGGCGGCGTGGAGTTGCTCGCGCAGCTCCGCCTGCTTTGCCGCGCTGTTCTCGGCGCTGGCGGCCAGGCTGGCCTCCAGCTGTTTTTCGAGTGTCTTCAGTTCTTGCTCATTGGCCTTGGCTTCGGTGATGCCGAGCGCGTCGAGCCCGAAACCGATGGCTTCGTGGACCGCGTATTCCCGCAACTGATGCACCAGCCATTCGCCGGTGCGCAGCAGCGTGCCCACGACCCGCCCCGAGGGCGCGGCATGCGCCACCGGTGCCACGGCGCATAGGGCGAGCAGGGCGATGACTGTCGCCCATGCGGCATGCCGCGCAAGTTGCGAGCACTGGCCGGTCCGTCGCGTTCGCGCGCCGCCGCCCGGCGCCATCAGGGAGGAAAGCATGATTGAGCACCTGCTGTTGCCGCACCGTTGTCGCCGGCACAGAACCGGGCGACCGCCGCGCCGATCGACTCGGCCATCATCTGCCTGTACGCGGGATCTCCAAGCCGGGCTTCCTCGGCGCGGTTGACGATCACCCCGGCTTCGAACAGCACCGCCGGCATCTTCGTGGTAGCCAGGACCTTGAGTGCATCGAATCTGTAGATGCCCAGATCCGGGTCGACCAGTTCCCTGTTCTCGCCTTCGATCTTTTCGGCATGGTGCAAGGTGGGGCGCAGGCAGTGCCCGTGCAGCTCGGACCCCAGCACGCGCGCGAACCGCAGGCTTTCGTCTGGCTGCTGGTTTTGGCTGGAGTAAAAGATCGAGTAGCCGCTGAAGTCGTCGCTGTAGCGCTGCGGCCTGGCCTCATAGGTCCATGCGGAAAGATAACGC
The DNA here is from genome assembly GCF_058801495.1 of Cupriavidus sp. GW822-FHT03E04. Taxonomy (NCBI): domain Bacteria; kingdom Pseudomonadati; phylum Pseudomonadota; class Betaproteobacteria; order Burkholderiales; family Burkholderiaceae; genus Cupriavidus; species Cupriavidus sp. GW822-FHT03E04. The sequence goes on along the minus strand of NZ_JBXANI010000011.1, from coordinate 216,454 downwards.
GGCTGGACCGAGTCGTGATGGAGCGATAGGAACAGATCCGCCGCGCGGCGATTCGCCAGCTCGGAGCGGTCTGTCAGCGAGATATCCGCGCCGCGCTCGTTGGTCAGCAATACGTTGGCGAACCCCATGCTCGCCAGCACCGGCACCAGCGTTGCGGCGAGGCGCGTGTTGAACTCGAACTCGGGCACGCCGCGCGCGCTCGTTGCGCCCGGGTGGCTGGCTGTATGTCCCGCATCAATGGCAATCACGAAACGGCTCCTGTCGCACTGTTGCGATGCCGGGCTTGCCGGGAGCGACAAAGCCAACGCCAGGCCGGCGAACACCAGCCGGGCCAATCGCACCGGAGTCAGAGACTGCATAGCTTGCATAGGCGCTAAAACCTGCGCTAAATCGATAGGCCCACGATTCTATCGGGTTGCCATCGGCCTACGCCATCAACAGCAATGCCGTGCCGCACCCCGTCAACGCCACCGTCCACACCCGGTCCAGGTTGATCCAGCCGGTGCGCAGGAAACCCACGCCGATGCGGTCGTACACCAGCAGCGCCACGGTGCCGATGGCAAGCAGCATGGCCAGCGTGTGAAGCCCGAGCGCCAGCAGCGCTGGCATGAGCGGTCCGCCTGCCGCCGGTGCGCCGGCGGCGCGGCACAACGGCAGCAGCACCGGCACCAGCATCAGCCCCGCGCCGTGCGTGCCCGCCATCAGGAACGACCATAGCGCCAGCCCGGCCATGCCGGCCTGCATGCCTACGTGGGGGCGCTGGCGATGCCCGCGCAGCGCATGCCAGGCGGCCCAGCCGATCAGTAACGCGCCGCCAGCGCGCGCCAGCCATTGGGGATCTAGCAGGCTGCCAAGCGTGAGCGTGGCGGCCAGCACCAGGGCCACCGCGATGGCGTGGCCGAGCGCGATCGGCAGCAGCGCCAGCAGCACCACCTTGCGCCGCCCCCGATGCAGCCCTAGCGCCACGGCAAACAGCCAGCCCATGGCGGGATTGATGCCGTGAAACAGGCCCAGCGCGGCGATGGCCAGCCACGGCCACCAGAGCGGCCACAGGGCGGACCACTGGGTGGCGAACTGCGTGCCCAGCGGCACGCCCGTGGTGGCAAACATGGCGGGGGCGCTCTCGGTGCGGCGGTGTTATGGCGCTATGACGTTATGCGTCTATGGGTAGCAGTACGAATCCGACGAGCAGTCACCCCCTTCCAGCCTGACCTGGTGCGGGCGATGGCCCGCCGGCCAGCGCAGGAAGAACCGTGGGTCGAAGCGGATGCCGCCTTCGGGCGCGGCGTCGAGCTTGACCATCCAGCCCTCGATGCCCTCCGGGTAGAACTGCGCATCGACCGCGCCGTAAAGCGAGTTGGTGAAGTAGATGCGCCGCCCGTCGCGGCTGACCTCCACCATTTGCGGGCCGCCGTTGAGCGCGGCGCCACCTGCTCCCGGATGCGTGGCGCGCGAGACGATGCCGCCGATGCGCACGCAGCCGGTCTGCCTGGGCGCGAACGGGTCGGAGACGTCGTACTGCAGCAGGTCGCCGGTGCCCCAGCAGGACACGTAGAGGAAGCGGTCGTCCATCGACAGGTCGATATCGCTGACCAGCGGCGGCACCGCCTTGAAGCCCTTGAGGATGGGCGGCAGCAGGTCGGGGTCCGCCGCCTCCGCCGGGATATCGATGATCTTGCGGATCGCCCATTTGCCTTCGTCCCGATACCAGACCCAGATGGATGAGGACAGGTCCTTCAGGCTGATCACGCAGTTGACGAAGCCGTACGCCTTGGTGGGGTCGTGCGCGGGGCGCAGCTCGAACACGAGCTGGTATTCCTCGCCGAAGTCGATCTCCTGCAGGTGCTTGCGCTTGGTCATGTCCCAGAAATGCAGCCGCCTGCCATAGCGCGAGCCGAGCAGGATCTCCGGCACCAGGCCATCCTCGATCATGTCCGGCGTGCCCCATTCGCTGGTCACCAGCGTGTCGAAGCCAAGGTGCCACCAGCCGTCATAGGCAAAATGCTGCGGGCCGCGCTCCACTTCCCATTGCCCGAGCGGATCAAAGCCCTGCTGGTCCAGCAGCATGATGCCGCCCGGCCCCTTGCCCTCTGCGTTGCCCAGCGCGGTCACGTAGATGCCGCCGGGGCCGCAATGCACGGTATGCGGGCGCGAGTAACCGGTGCGCTCGGCCAGTTCGCCCGGCTCGATGATCTTGGCAATGGCTGGCCGCAACGGATCAGGCTTGGTGTCGATGATGTAGATGCGCGACGAGCGCAGGCCCGGCACCACCAGGTAGCGCCGCTCCATATGCGGGTGCGGGGCGTTGGGGCACAGGCAGGACGAGCAGGCGTTCCAGCCGAAGTGATGCAGTTCGTCGCCCGCGTTGGGCACCATGACCTGGCCGACGATAGTGCCGTAGGCCTTGGAGGCGGGATCGACGTCGACTACGGCAATGCCGTCAGGCTGGGTACGTGTGGGATCGAACATCGCCACGTAGGCGAGTGCTTCGGGCGGCGCCTTTGCGGCCAGACGGGGCGACGGGTAGAAACTGGGATCGGGCTTCCAGGTTGCCATCATGCGTCTCCTTGTGCCTTGCCTTGCCGTGGCGCTTGCCGGCTGCCACTGGCTTTGAACTATAGGACACATCGCGGCGGACGTCGGGCGCCGGCTGAGGCATGCTCCAATGGCTTTACCTTGGCGCTACGCTTGTCTGCCGGCCAGGGACGCGGCAGGGCCGGCCCGGTAGCTATACGCCAGCGCCAGCAGGATGAGGATCGGCACGGCAAGGCACCAGTACGACGCCTGCACATAGGCATACGCGCCCGACACGGCGCCGGCCGCGAATGCGGCGATGGCGGGGACCATCTTGCGCAGCCGGTTCTTCGCCGCGGCCACCTTGTCGGCCGAGGCGCTGCGCAGCTCGACCAGGTCGATGATGACCTGCGTGCTGTTGCCCGTCATGATGGTGGTCGGCACATGGTCGGTCAGCACGATCCGGGATTGCGCGTTCTGGACCGCCATGGCGGCCACCCCCAGCATGCCGGTTGCAATGGCCGATGGCATGTCGGGCGAGGCCATGGGCGAGGCCACGCAGCCCGCCAGCATGAAGGCGGCAAGCAACAATCCTTGCGTGACCAGCAGCGGCGGCAGCGGTGGCCTGCCGCGCGCCTGCATGGCATCGACGGCGATCTTCGTCGCCGCCACCGAAAGCGCGAACACCGGCAGCGCCAGCAGCTTGGCCAGCACGCCACCGGTCGCGTGCGCGAGCGCCACGCCGAGCATGACAAAGTTGCCGGTGACGTGCGCGGTGAACAGGCCGAACAGGGCGATAAAGCCGACTACATCGACGTAGCCCGCTACCAGGCTGAGCATGGCGCCCTTGAACACCTGGCTGGCGATTGCCTGCGGTTGCGTGGGCGGCGAGGACTGTGGCGTGGTCTGCATGGCGGGGTTCATGTTTGTGAAGAGGAGGGCGCTCGCCCGTACTACAGCATAGGACGCGCGGGCCTGTCCAATTGCAAATGTTCTTGATTTTTCCAGAACCCGGCCCATAATGCAAACGTTTGCAAAGAATGGAACCCAGAGATGAATATGGAGACGACACTTGCCTCGAAGCTCGGCCGCGGCCTGTCCGTGGTGGACGACGAACACACGCTCAGCCAACTGGTCAAGCAGGCGATGCGCGATACCACCGACCCGCGCCTGCGGGAGGTCGTCGACGCGCTGGTCGATCATCTGCACGCGTTCCTGAGGCAGGTGCGGCCCAGCGACGAGGAGTTCGAGTTCGGGCTGCGCTTTGTTGCGGCGCTGGGCCATGCGACCAACGCAACCAACAACGAGGTAGTGCTGGCGGCCGATGTGCTGGGGCTGTCAACGCTGGTGACGCTGATGAACAACGGCATCACCGATGGCCGCACGCCGGGCGCCCTGCTGGGCCCGTTCTATCGCGGCGGCGCGCCCGCTTACGCGTGCGGGGATTGCGTGGTGCAAGGCGAGACGCCGGGGCTGCCATTGTTTGTGAGGGGGCAAGTGCGCAACACCGCCGGCGAGCCCCTGGCCGGCGCGCTGGTGGAAGCGTGGCAGGCTTCGCCGGTTGGCCTCTATGACAACCAGGACCCCTCGCAACCGGACAAGAACCTGCGCGGCGCCTTTCGGACCGATGCGCAAGGCCGCTTCCATTTCCGCTCGGTGCGCCCGGCGGGCTATCCCGTGCCGACGGGCGGCCCCGTCGGTCAGCTGCTGGCCGAACAGAACCGCCATCCGTACCGCCCGGCGCACATTCATTTCATCGCCGCGGCACCGGGTTATCGCACGCTTGTCACGCAGGTCTTCGCCGACGATTCCGAGCACCTGGAGTCGGACGTGACCTTTGGCGTGCACCGGGAACTGGTGGGCCATTTCCGGCGCGTGGACGAAGGCACAAGCCCATGGGGCGGTTTCCCGGCGCCGTTCTACACGCTGGATTTCAACTTTGTGCTGGAGCCCGGCGAGCAGACCTTCCCGACGCCGCCGATCGACTGATTACCGACCACGGAAGAACTGACCATGACCATTCAACAACAAGCACCGACGCCGCAACTTGCCGGCAAGGTTGCCGTGATCCTCGGCGGCACCGGCGGTATCGGCATGGCGACGGCGCGCAAGCTCGCAACCCTGGGGGCCAGCGTGGTGCTGGTCAGCCGCGACGCGCAGACTGCCGCGCGGGCGGTGGCTGAACTGCCGCCGGGCAACCACCACGCGGCGGTGGCGCAGATCAGCGATACCGCCTCGCTCGTGCGCCTGGCCGATGACGTGCAGCGCAAGTACGGCCGCATCGACATGCTGGTCAACAGCGCTGGCTTCACCAAGGCGATAGCGCATGCCGACCTCGACGCGCTGGACGACGCGCTGATCGATGAGATGTTCGCGGTGAACTGGCGCGGCCAGTTCGCCGCGATCCGCGCCATGGCGCCGCACCTGAAGGCCACGGGCGAAGGGCTGGTGGTCAACGTGGGGTCCATCGCGGGGCGCACCGGCATGGGTAGCAACGTGGCGTACTGCGCGGTGAAGGCGGGGCTCGACATGATGGCCGTATCGCTGGGCCGCGCGCTGGCGCCCGAGATCCGCGTGCTTAACGTATCGCCCGGCGTGGTCGACACCGATTTCGTGCCCGGGCGCGACAGCGCCTTCAACGAGCGCGCGGCCAGGACCACGCCGCTCAAGCGCATCGGCAAACCGGATGACGTCGCCGATGCCATCGTGGCCTGTGCCACGTCGCTGCGCTTTTCCACCGGCACCACCATCGTGGTCGACGGCGGGCGCCAGCTTGGCTGATTCCGCCCCAGACACATTGTTCCAGGCAGCAAGACACCAACACGTTCACCATGCATAGCAGAAAGACCATCATTACCTGCGCCGTCACCGGCAATATCGTTACCCCGGAGCAACATCCCGGCCTGCCGGTGACGCCGGCGCAGATCGCCACGGCGGCGCTGGAGGCGGCCGAGGCGGGCGCGGCCGCAGCCCACATCCATGTGCGCGACCCCGAGACCGGGCGTCCATCGATGGCGCTCGAGTACTACGCCGAGGTGATCGAGCTGATCCGCAAGCGCAACAAGGCGCTCATCATCAACCTGACCACCGGCCCGGGCGGGCGCTTCGTGCCGGGCGAGGACGAACCCCGCAACGCCGCCCCGGGCACCACCCTGGTCCGCCCGGAAGTGCGCGTCGCGCATATCGCCGCGCTGCGCCCCGATGTGTGTTCGCTGGACCTCAACACCATGAATTCCGGTGCGGACGTGGTTATCAACACGCCGCGGAACGTCCGCAAGATGGCGGCCATCATCCGCGAGGCGGGTGTCATGCCGGAGCTTGAAATCTTCGACTCCGGCGACCTCCACATGGCGCGCGACTTCATCCAGGAAGGCGTGCTGGACGGCCCCGGCCTGTGGACCTTCGTGCTCGGCGTGAAATACGGTTTCGCGGCCACGCCGGAGACCTTGTTCTACGCGCGCAATATGCTGCCGCCGGGCGCGCACTGGTCCGCCTTCGGCGTTGGCCGGGCGGAGTTCCCGATCGTGGCGCAGGCGTGGCTGGCGGGCGGGCATGTCCGGGTTGGCCTGGAGGACAACATCTACCTGGAGAAGGGCGTGCTCGCCCCGGACAACGCAGCGCTGGTCGCCAAGGCGCGCGACATCATCAAATCGCTGGGCGGCGCGCTGGCGTCGCCACACGAGGCCCGGGCCACGCTCGGCCTGCGGGCGGCATGAACGAGCAGGGCAGCACATACACAAGCAAATACACGAACACATCCACAAACATCACATCATCATGAACACTATCCGCGTCTCCCAGAAGGCAGCGAACATCGACGCGCTGCAACTCGAGTTCGTCGGCATTCCCAAGCCCGTGCCCGGCTCCGGCCAATGCGTCATCGAAGTCGCCAGCGCGGGCGTCAACCCGAGCGATGTCAAGGCCACGCTGGGATTGATGCCGCACGCCGTATGGCCGCGTGTGCCCGGCCGCGACTACGCCGGCGTGGTGGTGGACGGCCCCGCGCACCTGCTGGGCAAGGAAGTCTGGGGCAGCGGCGGCGAGCTTGGCATTCGCCGCGATGGCACGCACAGCCGCTACCTGACGCTCGACGTTGCCGCGGTACGCGAGAAGCCCGCCAATGTAACTTTGCAAGAAGCCGGCGCGGTTGGCGTGCCGTTTGTCACCGCCTATGAGGGCCTGCGCCGCGCCGGCCTGCCGAAGGCGGGCAGCGTGGTGCTGGTATGCGGCGGCAACGGCAAGGTTGGCCAGGCCACCATCCAGATTGCCACCGCGCTGGGGGCGCGCGTCTTCGCCGTGGAGCGCGAGGCCGGGCCGTTTCGCGGCCACGCCAGCAGCATCGTGCGCATGCTGGACGCCAGCCGCGACAACATCGCCGAAGTGGTGCGCGACGAGACCGACGGGCACGGCGCGGATATCGTCTACAACACGGTCGGCAGCCCGTACTTCGAGCAAGCCAACAAGGCCATGGCGATCGGTGCCGCGCAGATTTTCATCTCGACCATCGACCGCGCCGTGCCGTTCGACATCTTCGCCTTCTACCGCGGGCAGCATACATATGTGGGCATCGACACGTTGGCCATGGACAGCATCGCTTGCGCGGCGGTCTTCGATCAGCTCGGCCCCATGTTCGCGGCCGGGCAGCTCAGGCCCTTCCCGGTGCACGCGGACTACACCTTCGCGCTGGCGCGCGCCGCCGAGGCTTATCGCGCGGTGCTGCAAGGCGCCTCGGAACGCGTGGTGCTGATGCCATGAACACGACCCGGTTCGCCGCCGCGCCGGCCTATTTCCCGCCCGGCCACGAGGGCATGCGCTGCCTGCGCCTGCAGGGGTTTGAGGCCGGGCCGTCGGCATCGCTCTGGCTCGGTGTCTCGGTGATCCTGCCGGGCGGCCATACCGGGCTGGATGCCTCGCCCATGGAAAAGCACTATGTGGTGCTGGAGGGGGAAGTCACCATCAGCACCGGGGAGCAGGTCGCGCATCTGTCGCAGTACGACTCGGTCTGCCTGGCGCCGGGTGAAGCCCGCAAGGTGGAGAATCCCGGCAACCGTCCCGCCATGCTGCTGCTGGCCATGCCGTACCCGCCCTGAACTTTTACTTTGATTGCAAACGTTTGCATCTACTTCAAATCGACCAGACGGACGCGCCACGCCGCGAATCCGCAATAGGGGATGAGAGATATGGGAAATGCCTGGAGGCATAGGAGGTACCGGTTGCATGTGTGGCAGGAGACAACAAAGGACAGCGCGGCGAGCCCCGCGCCCCGGCACCCGTGGCCGGGTCTGATGGCTGGCGCCGGGGCGCTCGCTGTGGTGGCGGTGTGCGGGCCCGCTCATGCGCAATCCACGGTAACGGTCTATGGGCGGCTCAATACCAGCATCGAGTATTCGCGAGCCAGCACCGCCACCAACGGCGCCGTGCTGGGCGGCACCGGACGGCTGACCAATAACCGATCGGTATTCGGCTTGCGGGGCGAGGAGGGCCTTGGCGGCTCTCTCAAGGCAATCTGGCAGATCGAGAGCAACCTGTCGATTGATAACGGGGCCGGGCAGATTGCGGGACGAAACTCTCGCATTGGATTGAGCGGTGATTACGGTACTTTCTTCATGGGGCACTGGACCACGCCTTACACCGAAGCCACCATGGAGTACGACCCCTATTACCCGACCACCGCCGGGTATATGGCGCTGATCAGCAACGGCTCGGCATCGAGCACCAACAACATCCAGGACACGCACTCCTTCGATCGCCGCGAGCAGAACATCGTGCAATACCGCAGCCCGGAATGGAGGGGCTTGCGCGCGGGCGTGGGCTGGGGCGTGCCCGAGGAAAAGCTCACCACGCCGCGCAACCCGGCGCTGTACTCGTTCGCCACCAGCTATGAGCGCGGGCCGCTCAGCGTGGCGCTGGCCTACGAGGTTCACCAGCACTACCAGACGGCGGGCCGCAACGACGATGCCATCAAGGTGGGCGTGTCCTACCAGCTTGCCAGCACCAAGGTCTCCGCCCTGTATGAGCGGCTGCACTACCGCACCGCCACGGGCGACCTGACGCGCAACGGCTACTACACCTCGGTGGTGCAAAAGCTCGGGCCCGGCAGCATCAGGCTGGGCTTTGCCCTGGCCAGCAACGGTGCCGGCAATGCCACCGAGACGGTGGGGTTCTTTCGCAGCGGCGCGCAGACCGGCGCCACCCAGTTCACGGTCGGCTATGACTACCTGCTGTCAAAGCGCACCGCGCTCTTTACCTACTACAGCCGCATCAACAACAGGAAAAACGCTATCTACGACTTCGCCATCAACAGCCTCGGCGTTTCGGCAGGCGCCGATCCGCAGACCTTTGCGCTAGGCATGCGCCACAACTTCTAACCCTCGAACCTGACCATCGCGCCGCCCAGCCCGGCCGGACCACGATCCGGCCGGACCCGAGGCGGTGGAGGAGACAACCGTGATTCGAAACATCCTGCTGAGCGCCACCCTCGCGGTGAGCGCCGTGGGCGCGCTCGCCCAGCCGCCCCAGTATCCCGCCAAGCCGATCCGTCTGGTGGTGCCATTCTCATCCGGCAGCGCGACCGACATCCTCGCCCGCATCATCGGCAACAAGCTGGGCGAATCCGGCCGCTACCAGATGATCGTGGAGAACCGGCCCGGTGCGGGCGGCACGCTCGGCGCGGGGCTGGTCGCCAAGGCCGCGCCGGATGGCTACACCCTGATCCTGGTATCGGTCGGGCATGCCATCAATGCCACGCTCTATCCCAAGCTGTCGTACGACACCGTCAAGGATTTCGCGCCGGTGACGCTGGTGGCGACGGTGCCCAACGTGCTGGTGGTGAACAGCGCCAGCAAGCTGGGTTCGGTCAAGGATGTGGTGGCAGCGGCCAAGGCCAAGCCTGGCACGATGAACTTCGACTCCGCCGGGTCCGGCAGCTCGACCCACCTGAGCGGGGAGCTGTTCAAGATGGAAGCTGGCGTGGATATCGCGCACATTCCCTACAAGGGCACGGGCGAGGCGCTGACCGATGTCATGGCGGGCCGTGTCGACCTGATGTTTGCGCCCACTGTCTCCGCCATGCCGTTCGTGCGCCAGGGCAAGCTCAAGGCGCTGGCGGTCACCACGCCGAAGCGGGCTACCGCCTTGCCGGACATCCCGACGGTGGCGGAATCAGGCTTGCCGGGCTACGCCTTCGAGTCATGGTTCGGCGTGCTGGCGCCCGCGGGCACGCCCAAGGAGATCGTGGCCGCGCTCAATGGCGAGATCGCCAAGGCGCTGGCCGCGCCGGAGGTGCGCGAGCGGCTGTCGGTGCAAGGCGCCGAAGCGCGCACGTCCACGCCGCAGGAGTTCGAGCGCTACATCAAGGCAGAGATCGCCAAGCTGGCGCCGGTGGTGCGGCAGTCCGGCGTGCAGGCCGGGCAATAGGAGGCGTGCGGGGAGGTTGGCAGGCAAGCGGGCCCGGCGCGTGCGTCTTCGCTTAAAATGGCATGTTCTCACTCACCGCACACCAGCCTCCCTGCCCGCATGGACCAGCGCAAGCGCATTACCCTGAAGGACCTGGCGGCGAAGGCGGATGTCCATTACTCCACCGTTTCCCGGGTGATGAATGCCGCCACGCGGCACCTGGTTGCCGATGAGGTGGCCGAGCGCATCCTGCGCATGGCCGACGAGCTCGGCTTCCGGCCCAACCGCATCGCCGCCGGGCTGCGCACCAAGCGCTCCGGGCTCATCGGCGTGGTGCTGCCGGATATCTCCAACCCCGTGTTTCCGCCGATCCTGGCCGGGCTCGAGGGCGTACTGGCCTCGCATGGCTATGTGCCCATCGTGGTCAATGTGGGCGCCGACAAGACGCGCCAGCGCTTTGTCATCGACCAGATGATGGGCCGCCAGGTCGACGGCCTGATCCTGGCGACCGCCGAGCGCGAGGATGCCGTGCTGGACTACTGCGTCAAGCAGAACATCCCCGTGGTGATGGTCAACCGCGGGGAGGATATCGGCCGGGTGCCCTGCGTGGTCAGCGACAACCTGCTCGGGATGCGGCTCGCCGTCGATCATCTGGTGGCGCTCGGGCATCGCCGCATTGGCCATATCGCCGGGCCGGACTCGCTGTCCACCGGCCACCAGCGCAAGCAGGGTTTTATCGATGCGGTGCGGCGCAACAAGTTGCGCAAAGACGAATGGATGATCGTGGAAGCGGCAAGCTACGGCCGCGAAGCGGGGCGCGAAGCCTGCCGCGCGCTGCTGGCGCAGTTTCCCGCGCTGACCGCGATCGCCGCGGGCAACGACCTGGTGGCGCTGGGATGCTATGACTACCTGCGCGAGGCCGGGATTGCATGCCCGGCGCGCGTCTCGGTGATCGGCCACAACGATATGCCCTTTGTCGATGCGCTCACGCCTGCGCTCACCACCATCCGGATTGCCGTTCACGAGATGGGCGTGCAGGCGGCGACGCTGCTGCTGGCGCGCATCGAGAACGCGAAGGCCGAGGCTGCCAGCGTGGTGCTCCGCCCGGAGCTGATCGTACGCGGCTCGACGGCACCGCCGGCGCACTAGGTGCGCTCTCGCAGGTAGCAACCCGCATTTTCCGGGAATCGCAACGGTGGTCAACTACACATCCTTGTAGTGGGCACGGGCCGTCGGCTTCAAAGCCATGCGCAGCAAGGGCTGCAGCCCATTTCCGGATTGTGCGGACCCGGCGCGGCGGCGTTTTCGGCCTTGATCTTTCGGTGCTTTCATTCACAATGCAAACGATTGCAAAATCGACGCGAGGCAGCCGGAATCAGCCGGAGTTGTGAAGCTGGCGAGGTGTCCTTTGCATGGGCTCACGCCCCGGCTACACCCAGGGATGGGCTGTGCACACCCCTGGACAATGGCCGGCCTCATGCGGATAGGGAAGAATCGCGCTGCCCGCCATGCAGGTTGGCGCATCTCGCGTTGCCGCTTTTCCCGGAGTTTGAGAATAGAGGATTCAAATGATCGTCGCATGCCTTTTCTCCAGGTGCCGGGCATAGGACGCGGCATGGCGATATCCGGCAGCTATCCCAGTCCCGGCGGCGCCTGGCTCGTCGACGACGGCGTGGTGCTGGTCGTTGACGATGACGCGGCCTTGCGCGATGGCATTGCCAGCCTGTTCCGCTCGATGGATATCCAGGTCAGGACCTTTGCTTCCGCGGCCGAGTTCCTGTGCTTTCCGATTCCCGATGTGCCGTGTTGCCTGGTGCTGGATGTGCGCCTCAGGGGGGCCAGCGGGCTGGAACTGCAGGCCATGCTGGCCGAGGTGGGCTGCCCGGTGCCGGTGGTGTTTATCTCCGGCCACGCGGACGTTGCCATGTCGGTCATGGCGATGCGGGCCGGCGCAACGCATTTCCTGACCAAGCCGTTCCGCGACCAGGACCTGCTCGATGCGGTGACGGAGGCCATCGGCAGGGACGTGCAGCGGCGCGCTTGCGAACGGCGCGGGCGCGAACTGAAGGCTGCGTTCGAGACGCTGACATCGCGCGAGCGCGAAGTCATGGCGCTGGCGGCGGCGGGCCTGATGAACAAGCAGATTGCCGACGACGTGGGCCTGAGCACGGTCACGGTCAAGATCCATCGCGCGCAGGCCATGAAGAAGATGGGCGCGCGGACCTTTGCCGAACTGGTGGTGATGGCGCACGTGCTCGGCCTGACCAACGCGGCGGCGCAGGCGTGATCACGATGCGCAGACCCTATTCCCCGCGTCATTCGCTGCGCAAAGGCAGCTTGGGCAACGCCCGCGCGAGGCGGCGCGGCTTGCATGAAAGCGAGGCCTCCCTGGCCGAGGGCCAGCGCATCAGCAAGACCGGCAGCTGGCAATGGTGGCCGGCGCGGCGCGAGATGCGCTGGTCGGCGGAGATGTACCGGCTATTCGGGCTCGACCCCGCGCCTGGCGCACCGGGCATGCACACCTTGGTGGCGATGATCCATGCCGGCGAGCGTGCCCGCGTGCTCGCCGGCATGGCCCGCGCGTGCAAGGAGGGCACGCCGTTCCAGCAGGAGTTCCGCATTCTGTGCCACAACGGCGAAGAGAAGCACCTCATCTGCGTGGGACAGCCGCGCCGGGGCAGCGAGCACAGCCTGGGCTTTGTCGGCACCGTGGTCGATATCACGGAGCGCCGCCGCGCCGAGGAAGTGCTGCGCGTGGCGCAGGCGGAACTGGCGCACGTGTCGCGCATCGCCGTGCTGGGCGAACTGACGGCATCCATCGCGCACGAAGTCAGCCAGCCGCTGGCGGGCATCATCACGCATGGGGAAGCCTGCCTGCGCTGGCTGGACCGGGCGCAACCCAACCTGGAGGAGGCGCGCAGCGCGGTGCAGCGCATGATCAGCGAGGGCCGGCGCGCCAGCGCCGTCATCGGCCGCACGCGCGCGCTGGCGGCCAAGAGCGTGCCGCAGCGCGCGCCCGTGGACCTGGGCGCCGCCCTGGCTGAATCCCTGGCGCTGCTGATGCCGGAAATGGGCAACCAGGGCGTGGCGGTGTCCGCCCATGTGGCGCCGGGCTTGCCGGCGGTGCTGGGCGATCGCATCCAGCTGCAGCAGGTGCTGATCAACCTCCTGCTCAATGCCATGCAGGCCTGCGCGGCGGTGCCAGCCGGCCTGCGTTCGATCCTGGTGCGGTGCGAACGGCTCGGCGCCGCGCCGCCGCGGGTGCTCTGCACGGTGCAGGACACGGGTCCGGGCATCGCGCCGGCGAACATCCCGAACCTGTTCGACGCATTCTTTACCACCCGGCCCGAGGGCCTCGGCATGGGCTTGTCGATCTGCCGCTCGGTGGTGGAGTCGCACGGCGGGCGCATCTGGGTTGACGAGCAGCCGGGTCCGGGCGCCACATTCCGCTTTACGCTGCCTGTGCGTGAAACGCGCTTATGATTGGCGTCTGATAGATGCCATCCCGCAGCAAGAGCGGCGGTTTTCACACATGCGTTCTCCCGATATTTCGCTTGGCGCCGCGATTCCCGCGGATGCGCCCTCCGCCCTGGCCGTGCTGCTGGGCGACATCGACCGTGCCCAGGATATCGAGGGGCTGGCGGGTGCTGTCTGCACCGCCGCCAGGCTGCTCGGGTTCAATCATTTCTATCTGCGTTACAAGGGGCTGCCGGGCTCCGGCGCGGCCCATGCCGGTTCGCTGACCAGCCTGCCTGGTGGCGCGAGCTTGGCGCTGGAAGCCCACGGCGAGGCCCTCGCGGCGCTGGTGGTCAAGGCGCGCGATTCCCTGGGGCCGGTGGTGTGCAGCAGCGCGGAACCCCTGGTGCGGCCCCCCGATGACGCGGCGCTGGCACGGGCCGAGCTGGACCGCCGGCTGACCGCGGCCATTGCCTTTTCCGCCAGCATGCCAAGCCACGAGATGGGCACGCTGGCGCTGCTGTCGCTCGATGGCAGCGCGGGCGACGACGAGGCCGCCGTCTGTCGCGCGCGCCTGTTCGGCCCGGCCATCACGCAAGCCGTGCTCGATCGTTTCTGCGCGATCGCGCGCGGGCGCGCTGAGCCGGCGGTGTCGCTGACGGCGCGGGAGCTGGAGGTGCTGCGCTGGGTGGCGCTGGGCAAGACTTCCTGGGAGGCCGGGCAGATCCTCGGCATCTCCGAGCATGGCATTTCCCACCACATGCGCAACGTGATGCGCAAGCTGGATGTGGGAAACCGCTTGCAGGCGGTGCGCACGGCGATTGCCCTGGGGCTGCTGCCAGGCGAATAGCGCGGCCGGCGCGGCCAGGGGCGCCCGCGCGATCCTGCGCGCTCCCGTGTCATCCAGCCCGGCGTTATTCGCCCACCGGCGCCATGGCCACCTGCCAGCGCGGCGGGCTGCCGATGCTGGCGCCAAGGTGCTCGCAGAACGCCCGCACCTTGGCGCTGGCGCGCGGCAGCGCGCGCAGCAGGTAGATGCCGGTTTCCGGTTGCGGGGCCAGCCCATCCATCTCCAGCTCGATCAGGCGGCCATCGCCGATATCGCCGCCGATCGACCAGTCCGGCATCAGGGCAATGCCCAGCCCTTGCAGCACCGATAGCCGCCGCGCATCGCAGTCGTCGCACTCGAAGGCGAACATGGCCTGCTGCGCGACGTCGCTGTCCAGCAACTCCCGCCAGCCGCGCATGCTGGTGCTGTGGCGGCGGTCGATCAGCCGGTGGCTGCCCAGCTCGCTGGCGTGCCGCGGCTTGCCATGGCGCGCCAGGTAAGCCGCAGAGGCGCAGATCACGTAGCGCTGGCTGGCCACGCGCTGGGCGATCAGGCTGCTGTCCGCCTGCTGGCCCACGCGGATCACCAGGTCGATGCGCTCCACCACGGGGTCGACGATGCGCTCGGTCAGGTCCAGCTCGATGGCCAGGCGCGGATACTTGTCATAGAGGGCGGCCAGGTGCGGCACCACGTGGCGCCGGCCAAAGGCGGGCAGGCAGCTTACGCGCAGCAGGCCGCTCACGCCCTGCTCCAGCGAGGTGACCTCGCTGCGCGCGTCGGTCATGTCGTGCAGGATCTTGACCGCGCGCTCGAACAGCAGGTTGCCGGCGTCGGTGCGGACCAGCGCGCGGGTGGAGCGGGTAAACAGCGCTACCTGCAGCTCGTTCTCCAGGGAGTCGATCTGGCGGGCCACCGATGAGGCCACCATGCCCTTGCGGCGGGCCACGGCGGAAAAGCTGCGCGCCTGCGCCACCTCGACAAAGATCGAAAGATTCTCCGCAAATTTTGCCGATTCCATTTGTGCGTCCTGTGCAAAGGCGTTTCGCGGCCGGACCGGATTGCCCCGGCCGATGCGACAGGTTAGCATCGAATCCACGCCTTTCGCCCGGGCTATCTTCGCAATTTTGGCAAAAGCACGCCATCGTGCACCTGCCTCGGCGTGCACGATGGCGAGGCGCGGTCACCGCAACAGGAAGAGACAAAATGACAACAAGACTGGAGACAAGCCATTCCGATCAACCCCACGCCGCACGCGGCCAGGCGCTGCTGCGGCGCCTGGCGGCCACCGCCGCGCTGGCGCTCGGCCTTGTTGGCGGCGCCAACGCGCAAACCTACCCGGCCAAGCCGGTCACGCTGATTATCCCGTTTGCGGCCGGCGGCACGGTCGACAAGGTAGGCCGCATGGTCCAGGAGGACTTCCGCGGCCGCCTTGGCCAGACGGTGGTCATCGAGAACCGCGCTGGCGCGGGCGGCACCATCGGCACGGGCGCCATCGCCCGCAGCGCGCCGGACGGCTACACGGTGGGGATGATCTTCGACTCGTTCGCCACCGAATCCTCGATGTACCCCAAGCTGCCATACGCGCCAGAGCGTGACCTGACCGGCGTGTCATACATGGTGCGCTCGCCCATGGTGCTGGTGGTGCCGGCCAGCTCGCGGTTCCAGACGCTGCAGGATTACGTGGCCGCCGCGAAGAAGCCGGCCACCGTTTCCTATGCATCGGTGGGTGCCGGCAGCTCCAACCAGCTAGCGGCCGAGTTGTTCCACGAGACCGCGGGCACCAGTGGCATCCACACCCCTTACAAGGGCGGCGGCCCGGCCATCTCGGATCTGCTTGGCGGCCACGTCGATTCGATGATCGCCAGCCTGCCGCTGGTGCTGCCGCATATCCAGGGCGGCAAGCTGCGCGCGCTGGCGGTGACCTCGCCCAAGCGCGATGCGCACCTGCCCGCGGTGCCGGCGATCGCCGAGACCTACAAGGGCTTCGAAGTCTATTCGTGGGTCGGCATGATCGCACCGGCCAAGACGCCGGAGGCCATCCTGAACCGGCTGGCGGCTGACATGAGCGCTACCCTGCGCGACCCCAAGGTGGCGCAGCGCCTGGCCGACGGCGGCTTCGAGGTGGTGGCGGGTGGCCGGCAGGAGATGAATGCACTGGTCAAGAGCGAGTCGCAGCGCTGGTCCCGCGTGATCAAGAGCCGCAATATCGTGGCCGACTGAGCATCGCATCATGAAATCCTTCGTCTACCAAAGCCATCCGCAGCGCGTGGTGTTTGGCGCCGGCGCGCTGGCCCGGCTCGGCGCCGAGATCGACGCGTTGGGCGCGCGTCGCGTCCTGGTGCTGTCCACGCCAGGCCAGCGCGGCCAGGCCGAGCATGTGGCGGACCTGCTGGGCGAGCGTGCCGTGGGCGTCTTCGACGGTGCCGTGATGCACGTGCCGATCGAATCCGCGCGCGCTGCCCGCGAGCAGGCCGCGCGCCTGGGCGCGGATGGCGCGGTGGCGATCGGCGGCGGCTCCACCATCGGGCTGGGCAAGGCTATCGCGCTGGAGTCGGGCCTGCCGATCGTGGCGGTGCCAACCACCTACTCGGGGTCCGATATGACGCCGATCTTCGGCCTGACCGAAGGCGGCATCAAGCGCACCGGCCGCGACGCGCGCGTGCTGCCGCGCACCGTGGTGTACGACCCCGAGCTCACACTCGGCCTGCCGCTGATGCTGAGCGTGACCAGCGGCATCAACGCCATCGCGCACGCCGCCGAAGGGCTCTACGCGAGCGATGCCAATCCCGTCACCAGCCTCATGGCGCGCGAAGGCATCGCCGCGCTGGGCCGTGCGCTTCCCGCCATCCGCCAGGCGCATGCCAGCGGCAGCGCGCCGGACATGCTGGCCGCGCGCAGCGACGCGCTGTATGGCGCGTGGCTGTGCGGCAGCGTGCTGGCCAACGTTGGCATGTCGCTGCATCACAAGCTGTGCCATACGCTGGGCGGCAGCTTCAACCTGCCGCACGCCGAGGTGCACACCATCGTGCTGCCGCATGCGCTGGCCTATAACGCGAGTGCCGCGCCGGAGGCGATCGCCACGGTAGCATCGGCGCTTGGCGTGCTCAGCGCGCCACAAGCGCTGTTCGATCTGGCCCGCGACAATGGCGCACCGGTTGCGCTGCGCGATATCGGCATGCAGGACTACGATCTGGATCGTGCTTGCGAGCTTGCCTTGCTGAACCAGTACCCGAATCCGCGCCCGCTGGAGAGGGCGGCGATCCGGCAGTTGCTGCAGGATGCGTTTGATGGGGCGCGGCCTGCCTGAGCGTGTTGCATGCGCGCTTGCGTGCATGCTTCCTGGGCAGCCCTGGCTAGGTTACTGCCGCACGCAGAGCGAGAACCAATCCCTCCAGCGCCCCCCTATGCTCCGCGCGGCGTAGCCAGATTGCTCCCACGGCAGGCAAATCCCACTGCAGCGCGTGAGGTAGCATGGCACTGCCTAGTGCGACCAGTTCTTCTGCCACGCCACGCGGCACGATGGTGATTGCCCGCGGCCGCATGCGCAGTAGTGCGGCCATTGTCTTGATCGAGAACGTTTCCACGATCGCGACCGGCGGAGCCGCGCCGGCCGTTGCGAACAGCGTATCGATCGTGCGCCGGATTGGCGTGTGGTTCGGGGGAAGGATCCAATCTAATCCCGCCAGTTGCGCCCAGTTCAGAGCCGACGCGTTCAAGCGCCGAGCCGCCGCCGCATGCACAACAATCGTGGGCTCCTCGGCATAGAGCTGCGTTTGCACGATATCTTCACCGGGAGAGCAGTAGATACGCGCAATGGCGCAGTCGAGCTCATGCGCGCGCAACGCTGCCACAAGTTCGTCAGTCGTCCCCTCATGCACCAGCACGGATACTGCGGGTGTCTGCCCCAGGCAGTGGGCGCAGACCGCATCCAACACCGCAGTGGACACGTACGGGATCACACCAAGACGTAGCCGTCCTTGCAGGCCTGCCTCAATGGCGGTCAGCTCGTGTCCCAGCGCCTCCGTATCCGCCATCACCAGGCGCGCGTGGGCCAGCACGGCCGCCCCGGTCGCGGTTGGCTCCAGCCCTCGCCGCGCGCGAATGAACAGCGGCGCCAGGAATATCTCCTCGACTTCGTGAAGCGCCTTTGTCACAGCCGGCTGCGACAGGTTCATCTCAGCCGCGACGCGCGAGACAGAGCGCTGCTTCTCCAGTGCAAGCAGCAAGGTCAGATGCCGGAATCTGAGCCGGGTGGCCAAACTGTGCTGAAGACGACCAGACGTTGTCATGATTCAAGTTCCCGATGTGAAATAACCGCAGGGTTATGCAACGATAATAAATATCAGTCAAAAAAATATGCGATTTCAATAAACTAAATCGCATTCACTATAAGTTCCATCTATTTCACGAAATCATCCTGAGTTATCCAAAATGCCACTGACGGACCTCAATCACTTTCTGGTTATCGCAAAAGATATCGAGGCGTCGCGTCGCTTCTATGTCGACGCCCTTGGCATGCGCGAGGGCCATCGTCCATGGGCGCCATTCCCCGGGTACTGGCTTGCCATCGGATCCCACGTCTGCGTGCATCTGGCCTGCGCCAGCGATGACGAGCAACTGCTGGCCTACTTCGACCGTAAGCCCGGAGCGTCTCCGACCGGGGGCGGTGCGGTGGACCATATTGCTTTCTTCGCCTCCGGGCTCGTGGAGTTTGAAGAGCGGTTCACACGCCTTTCGATCTCTATGCGCCGGCGCAGCCTGCCCCAATCCGGCCTTGAACAGATCTTTATCTCCGATCCCGATGGCGTCTCGATCGAGCTCAATTTCCCGAACCAATAAACCCCCAGTCAACCCTCACTACTCGAAGCCAACATGAACATGCGCGCCGAAGTTCCCTCCAACTTCTCCATGGTCAACGCTGATGAAGCTATGCAGCGCGCCAGCTCCCTGGTCGCCACGCTTAGAGAGCGCGCCCCGGCGTGTGAAGCCGCCCGGGTTCCCTTGCCCGAAACGTTGCGAGATCTGCATCAGCTAGGGCTGTTTCGTTACCATCAGCCGCAGTCCCGCGGCGGCATGGAACTGGACTACGTCGCGATCATCGACATCTCCGCCGAAATCGCACGCGGGTGCCCGTCGACAGCCTGGAACGTGGCGAACCTTGGCTCGCATCACTTCCTGCTTTCGCTCTACCCGCAACAAGCGCAAGAGGATGTCTGGGGCGCGTCGCCGGATCACCTGATTGCCTCGGCCCTTGCGTTCCCGGCGGGACGCGGCAAAAAGGTGGACGGCGGCTTCGTCATCTCCGGCAGCTGGCCATTCTCCAGCGGCGTCGACGCAAGCGAATGGAACATGCTGGCCGTCACCATCAGGAGTGCTCCCGATGCGCCGCCTACCGATCACCGACTGTGCCTTGTGCACAAGCGCGACTACGAGGTCGTCGACAACTGGTTCGCGGCCGGCCTGAAAGGCACCGGCAGCAAGCAGGTCGTTTGCAATGAGATCTTTGTCCCCATGCACCGCGCTCTTTGCATGGCCGACATCCGTGGCGGCGAACATCCCGCGTCTGCGGCGAATCCGGGACCGCTGTTCCGGCTTCCCCTTGTGGCATTGGGTGGGCACACCCTTGCCGGCCCCGCCCTTGGCAACGCGCAAGCGGCGCTCGAGATCTTCCTGGAGAGCAACCGAAGCCGCAAGACGCACTACACGGCGGCCAAGATCAGCGATTTCCAGGCCGTGCAGATCAAGGTCGCCTCCGCCTCGGCGCAAATCGACGCAGCCCGCACGCTGTTGCGGGCGGACGCGGCCGAGGTCATGGCGATCGCCCGTGGCGGCCAGGTTCCTGACCTGCACGCGAAGCTGAAGTACCGCAAGAACGCGGCGTTCTGCGCGCAACTGTGCACGCAGGCAGTCGATACCATTTTCTCCATGACCGGGGCCAACGGACTCTATGAAAACAGTCCGCTGCAACGTTGTTTCCGGGACGCGCATGCTATTCAGTCTCATGTGAACTTTGCCTTTGATGTGGCCGGTAGCGCGTTTGGCCAGCATGCCCTGGGGGGGCAAGTCACGAATCCCATGCTGTGACTATGAGACAAAGAACCTCCATGTCGTCAAACGTCCAATGCCAACAATCGGCGCCGGGCGAGGATGCCGCGCAAAGCAAGCCTTCCGCGGAAGAAGCCAAGCGGTTGCGGATGGCCTTCTCCGCATTTGCCACGGGCGTCACCATCGTCACCACCACAGCGCCCGATGCCACGCTGGTGGGCCTTACCGTCAATTCATTCAGCTCCTTATCCATGAGCCCGCCGCTGCTAGCGTGGAGCCTGTTTGTCGATTCGAGATATCGCAGTGCTTTCCAGGCCGCCGATTGCTTCACCGTCAACGTGCTCAGCCACCGACAGGCCAGCCTCGCGCAGCGGTTCGCAAAGCCGACGGAGAACAGGTTCGACGGCGTTGCAAAACGCAGGCTCGACGGCGGGGGCATCGTCCTCGACGAGTCCATGGCTTGGTTCCACTGCCGACGCGAGCATAGTCTCTACCTCGGAGACCACATCATGTTTGTGGGCCGCGTCGTTGAGTTCCACGAAGAATCGGCGTCTCCCCTGATCTTCTGGCGAAGCCGATTCCTGGAAGACCGTCAATCGGAAGCCCGGCGCTGATCTGGTTTGTGAACACACTCGGTTGTTAGCCGCCACATCGCTGGACACTGAGGATGTCTCCTCCGCGTCCAGCGGATACCTGAACGCTTCCTCGTTCGAAACCTATTCCGTATCGAAACAACAATTCCGATCCACGCATCGGCAAGGGAGGATTTTCACCAAATTTTCCATCACGAGATAAGACATCAATTATTTAAATGATCACAACATGCCTTGACTGGTAACAATGGAGGAGAATCATGATAAAAAAAATAACGCAAAAACGAAGCAGACGAATCCTCGCACTACTCCCGATACTCCTGGGATCCCAGGGGGCGGCGCATGCCGCAGGCGCCCAGCTTTACGGCGCCGTCGACACCTTCCTTGGCAGCAGCAAGGCCAGCGGCGATCCGAAATCCGTGCTCGGCGTCCAAAGTGGTGGCATGACGACGTCCTTTTGGGGCTTTGCCGGCAGTGAAGACCTCGGCAACGACCTGACAGTCAACTTCCGGATCGAGTCCTACTTTCTCGCGGATACCGGCGCCGGCGGACGCGCCGCGGGCGACGCGCTGTTCGCACGCAATGCCTACGTCGGCATGGAAAGCAAAGTGGGCGAGATACGCACCGGCCGGCTGGCTAACCCGATGTTCCTCGCTACCGCGCTCTTCGACCCCTTTGGCGGTTCGACCAAGTTTTCCCCTTTGCTCAATGTACTCTGGACACCATCGTATGGCCGCTATTTCGCAGCGGACACCGGCTGGAGCAATGCGGTCGGCTACTACACTCCCGAGATCAACGGCCTGTCTGGCCGCTTCGTCTATGGACTGGGGGAGGTGGCCGGGACCAACTCCAGCAACAATGCCGTTGCCATGCTGCTATACGACAAGGCGCCCTGGGGCGCGACCTTCGCGATCCAGCGCACGCGCGTGGGCGCTGGCTTTCTTGCAAAGAGCTGGGCACAGACCGCAATGGCTGCTGCCGTCTCCTACGACTTCAACTTCCTCAAGGCGTTTGTTCAATACGACAGCACGCGAAACAGCGGGGACAGCGTCAAGACCGATACGGTACAGGTTGGGATGACCGTGCCCTACGGAAATGGAAAATTCATGGCATCCGCAGTGCGGACTGTCATCAGAGCCGACGGCGTTGCCACTATCCGGCGCAGCGATCTTGGGTTTGGCTATGACTACTTCCTCTCCAAGCGAAGCGACCTGTATGCCAACGTGCTCTACGACAAGTTGAGCCACCTGGGCAGCGGGACCGCTTTCGGCGTTGGTATCCGGCACAAGTTCTGATCGGGAGGCTGCCCGACCGGCAGCCTCCGTCATCTTGTCAAGCTCAGGGCTTCAGGGACTTCACGTCCATGGCTTCATCGAGCCAATCGAAGATCTTCCGCCCCCCCGCGGCTTCCGCACCTGCCTGGCAATGCTCACCGACGGCCTCCGACGACGGGAAGCGCATCAGCGTCTTCTCGCAAGTCAGCGCGTCGTACAGTTTCTGCGGTTGCCCTTCGAAGAATCCCTCCTGCTCAGAATCGATCACCAGGGTGGTCGCCCGTACCTGGGCGGCATCGGCAGCCACATAGGGCTTCGTGCTGTTGACGTAGTCAAAGGCGTTGTCCACGCCGAATACCAGCTTGCCGTGGTTGACTGCCCATCGGGACATCGTATCCGTCTTGATGGCAGCGTTCACGGCCTGGTCGAAGCGTTCGCGGTTGGCAGGCACGGCTTCCGGGAAGCGAGCGGATACGACGTCGTGGAAGCTGTAGAGCCCGCCATTGGCAACCAGCGCCCGGATCCGGTGATCCTTGGCTGCGGCGATGGGGGCGAGCACGCCCCCGAGGCTGATGCCGAGCAGCGCGATACGGGAGGGGTCGACGTCCGCGCGCGTGAGCGCGAAGTCGATCACCGGGGAAACGACCTTGTCCCAGTCGGGACGGAACGCGCGCCGGGTCTCGCGCACCACCTCGCCCTGGCCCGGTCCGTCGAATGCCACGACCGTGTATCCGCGCTCAGCCGCGGCCATGCCGGGAAACACCACCAGTTCTTCCTTGTTTCCGTCGAATCCCGAGTGGCAGATGAGTGTCGGGCGCTTGCCGGCCGGCGTACCCTTCTTCTTGACGACATAGCCGGGCAGCCACGCGCCTTCATAGGGAATCTCTACGCGCGTGACCTCGAAATCCAGGCCGGGAATCGCGGCTGTGAACGCGGAGCGGCTGGCGCGGCCCGACGCCAGGATGCGGGGATCGTCCGTGTTCGCATGCAGATAGAAGTCCGCGATCATGAAGTACATCGCCGCGCGCAGATACGTCTGCGACGCGCTCTTCAGATGCCCTTTTTCCTGCGCTTCGTCCGCAGTCGCCTTGAGCCTTTCTGCCAGAGTGTTCCAGGCCTCGTACCAGCCTTCATCGTCGCCCGGCGTCAGGCGGCCCGCAATCTGAAGGACTTCCTGCACATCCGAGCCTCCATAGTAGGCGTGGCCAAGAATGCGAAGAAGCTCGAAATGGTACGAGTGATCGATAGATAGTTTCATTGTGCCGGGTGGGTTGGTGGTGGCGAGAGCCCCCGCGTTGCATGCGAGGGGAGTCTGGTCAAGCAACAGGCGGCCCGGTGCCTTCCCGGGGGAATGCGTTGCTAGCGTGCACGTGAATCATCTTGTTGAAGATGAAAAATCGAAACACCTGCTGCTAACCGTAGTTTCCTATAGGAAACTGTCGTTGGCAAGGCCTCGCTTGCAACGGCCTTGCCTAGGCTGTCGCCGCGACCTTTACCGCGAAGGTGTCTACAGCTTCGTCAAAGCACCAACGCAGCACCACCACTGGAATTCAGTCTTGCTTCCACCAGACCATCAGCGCTTCGCATTCCTCGTCTCCGGCTGCCTCGTAGCGGTGTGGGAGCGAGCTGGAAAAATGCAACGAATCACCCGGATTCAACAGCAGCTTCTTGCGGCCCCGGATGCTGATCTCCAGGCCGCCACGAATGACGTAGATCAGCTCGTTGCCAACATGGCCCATCTGCTGGAGCTCCGAGGCATGAGGGCGATACACCTGCCGCATGATCACGATGTTGCCGTGCTCCGCGCCGCCGAGAAGGATGTCCCGGTGGACCGCGGGATGCTCGATGCCGACCTGGCTTCCGGCTCGTACCAGCTTGACGAAGGGCTTCGCACTCTCGGCATCGGCCTCGAAGAACCAGTCACCGGGGTTGGTCTGCAGCGCCGCGAGCAGTTTTGAGAACACTTCCACCGTCGGCACCATCTTGTTGTTTTCGATCTTCGAGATGGTGGAGATGGCAAGCCCGCTATGGGCCGCAAGATGCCGCACCGACCAACCGCGCTCCAGGCGTTTCTGCTTGATGCGCTGACCGTCCGCTGCTGGGCGCGCTTCGGTGGCCGGGGCGGGCCTGGCCGGGGTTGAGGCAGGTGAGGTTTTGGGGGTGGTCTTCTTACTGGTAGTCATGGCAGCGAGTTTTCAGATCGTCTGCAATTGTTGCACATCCCAATTTTTCACCACCACAGGGCCATCAAGAGCCCTCCAACTTAGCCATATCAACGAGAAGGAGACAGAATGAAACGCCTGAAACGCCATTCCCTGTGCCGCATTGGACTTGTGGCGACCGCGCTTGTGGTTTCAGCGGCGAGCGCCCAGCCGAGCCCGGATGTGGTTCGCATCGTTGTGCCGTTTCCTGCCGGAAACGCGCTGGACGCCAGTGCGCGCATGCTCGCCGAGAACCTCCGGCGAACCACCAAGCGGCAATATTTCGTCGAGAACAAGCCCGGGGCTGGTGGCCTGATCGGCACGGCCGAAGTTGCGCGCGCCAAGCCAGATGGCAGCGTGCTGCTTTTCACAACAGGCGGACATTCGACCAATGCTGTCTTGTACACGAAGCTGCCCTATGACTCTCTACGCGACTTCACGCCGATCACGCTGCTGACCACCGCACCAGGGTTCGTGGTTCTTGTGCGCACGGACTCGCCGTATAAGGACCTGAGGCAGTTGATCAAGGACGCGCACGCACGGCCGGGCACGGTGAGCTATGCATCCTGGGGCACTGGCAACACCACCCACTTGATTGGCGAGCTGTTTGCACGCTCGGAGGGCATCAAGGTATTGCACGTGCCCTACAAAGCTTCGCCGATCAGCGACATCCTGGGTGGCCACGTCGACTACACATTCATGGCGTCGTCCCTGGCCGCTCCGTTGATCCAGGAGGGCAAGGCACGCGCGCTCGCGATTTCAAGCGCGCAGCGTGTCAAGGAAATGCCTGCGGTCCCTACGCTACGCGAACTCGGCATCAGGGACGTCGACATTCCTGCCTGGTCCGGCCTGCTTGCGCCGGCTGGCCTGTCACAGCAGGCTGCCGCTGAGCTACAGCACGAGGTGGCGGTTGCTGCGCAACGTCCCGAGTACCAGGCCTTCTTGAAGACGTCGGGCGGCCAGCTGGTGCTGTCCACGCCAGTGCAGTTCAGCAGCTACTTGTCTAGCGAGATACAGCAATACCGGAAACAGCTCGCGCCCCTGGGCATCAAGATGGACTGACCTTCCCGATCGCCTGCCGCTTCGATGAGGGCCGGCGATATGTTTGTAATCAGTGCGCCAGCGCCGCCACGCGCTCACCCACGTATTCACCCATCGCCAGCGATGCCGTCAGCCCGGGCGACTCGATGCCAAACAGGTTGATCAGGCCGGGAATCCCGTGCTCGCTCGCGTCTTGCACGATGAAGTCGGTTGCACTGTTGTGCATCGACGAGCCCGGGCCCGCCAGGCGTGGGCGGATGCCGGTGTAGCCGGGCTGCAGGTCGCCGTCGCGCAGGGCGGGGTAGTAGCGGCGCACAGCCTGGTAGAACACGGCTTCGCGCGATGCGTCGAAGCTGTAGTCCACGCCGTCGCGCCAGTCCAGGTCGGGGCCGAACTTGCACTGCCCGCCCAGGTCCAGCGTAACGTGCGCGCGCAGCGCGCCTTCGCGGCCGGTGGGATAGACCAGGCGGCGAAAGGGCGAGGGGCGGCAGAGCGTGAAGTAGTGGCCGATGGCGTAGTAAAGCGGCGGGATCTTGCCGGCAGGCATGCCGGCGATGGCCGCGGCCACGCGCTGCGCGCCGAGGCCGGCGGCGTTGATCACGGTGCCGCACAGCAACTCCATCGGCTCTGCCCCGCCCACCTGCAGTACGATGCCGTCCGGCGTTGGCCGTCCCGCCAGCACGGGGCTGTTCAGCGCCAGCGCCGCGCCGTGGCGCTGCGCGTCGCCCAGGTAGGCCAGCATCAGGCCGTGGCTGTCGACGATGCCGGTGGAGGGCGACAGCAGCGCGCCCGCGCATGCCACCTCGGGTTCCAGGTCGCGGGCCTCGTCGGCGCCGATGAGGCGCAGGTCGGTGACGCCTTGGGCGGCGCCGAGCTGCACGTACTTGTGCAACTCGGGAATGGCGGCCTCTTGCACCGCCACGATCAGCTTGCCGATGCGTTGGTGGCCGATGCCGCGTTCGGCGCAGTAGGCGTATAGCGCTTGCTTGCCGGCTACGCAGAGCTTGCCCTTTAGCGATCCCGGGGCGTACGAGATGCCTGCATGGATGACTTCTGAGTTGCGGGCGCTGGTGTGGGTGCCGAAGGTGTTTTCGGCTTCGAGGATGATGACTTCGCGGCCGGCGGCGGAGAGGGTGCGGGCGATGGCTAGGCCGGTGACGCCGGCGCCGATGACGGCGCAGTCAACTTGTTCCATTTTGGTTTGGTTCTGGTTGATGGGGGATTGGGTTGTTGGTTGTAACTGCAACTGCTTTAAGTCAAAGGCAGCTGCAGTTTCACCACCCCTGCGGGGCAGCGACCTACTTTTTTGTCTTGCCAAAAAAGTAGGCAAAAAAGGCGCTTGTTACCCATGTGGTTGATTCGTACACCGGATGGGGCGACTACCTCCTCGGGCTTCGACGAAAAGAGCGGCCGGGACCCAAACTCGCATCGCCTTAAGGCGATACTCAGACATGGGTCCCTCTTTTCCGCTCTTTTCGCCGAATCCCGAGGCGCCCCATACGGCCTTGGTGAACCTCCACGGCTCGCTTCGCATCGCCGTGGGTGTTTCCCGCCCCTTGGGGCGGGAAACACGGCCGAACCGAATCGTTTGTCTGACCGTGTCGTTTCTGGTCCCGCTGGTTGGCTCCCCTCTCCCACTTGTGGGAGAGGGGCCGGGGGAGAGGGCGGGCGCTCGCAAGAACTCGGCGGTTCACATACCTGCAGGTTGGGGCTGTCAGCTCAGCTTGATCTGCGCCTCGCGGATCAGCGCGCCCCATTTGGCGTGTTCGGCGCGGATGTGGGCGGCAAATTGCGGCGAGGTCTGGGGCGTGGGCACGCTGCCTTCCTGCGCCAGCTTTTGCTGCACGTCCGGGCGCGCCAGCACCTTGATGGTCGCCGCGCTGAGGCGTGCGGTGATGTCGGCCGGCAGGCCGGCGGGGCCGACCAGGCCCAGCCAGGTGGCGGCTTCGAAACCGGCGAATCCTTGCTCGGCCACCGTTGGCACGGATGGCAGCGAGGAAAGGCGCTTGGCCGAGGTCACCGCCAGCGCGCGGATCTTGCCGGCGGATAGCTGCGGCATGACGGAGACGGCGTTGCCAAAGTAGGCGTCCACCTGCCCGCCGAGCAGGTCGGTCATGGCCGGGCCGGCGCCCTTGTACGGCACCTGCAGCACCCGCACAAGCGCGCGCCGCGCCAGCATCTCGCCGGCCAGGTGGCCCACGGTGCCGTTGCCGGCCTGCGCGATGCCCATGTCGCCGTCGCGCGCCTTGGCTGCCTTGATGAAGTCGGCCAGCGTGCGCAGCGGGGAATCCTGGCGCACCACCAGCACCACGGGCTGCTCCGCCACGCCGGCAACGGGCGTGAAATCCTTCAACGGATCGAACGGCATCTTCGGGTACAGCGCGGGGTTGATCGCCAGGTTGGCGGCCTGGCCCATGCCGATGGTGTAGCCGTCCGGCGCGGACTTGGCTACCGCGTCCAGGCCGATGTTGCCGCCCGCGCCTGGCTTGTTGTCGATTACCAGCGTCCACTGGTCGCTCAGGGTCAGCTTCTCGGCGATCAGGCGCGAGGTGGTGTCGGTGCCTCCGCCCGGCGGGAAGGGCACGACGAGGCGGATCGGCTTTTGTGGCCACGGGCCTTGCGCTTGGGCAAGGCCCGTGGCGACTAGCGTCATGGCGGCGCTGGCCTGGAGGAAATGGCGTCGTTGCATGTCTTGTCTCCTGTTTTTCTAGGTATCCCTGCGGGCGCGCCCTGCCGGATTCAGACCGGCAGTCCCTTGGCACGCAGCGCGGCATCGAAGCGCTCGGGGTCCGAGGTGCCGGCGGCGTTGTCGGCGCGGATCTTTGCTTCCTTCAGCAGGTGGGCGCGGGTGCGCTGCAGGACGTCAGCGGCTTCGGCTGCCGGCACCGCGATCACGCCGTCCGCGTCGCCCACGATCAGGTCGCCTGGCATCACGGCCATGCTGGCGCATGACACCGGCACGTTGACCTCGCCGGGGCCGTCCTTGCTCGGGCCGCGGTGGGTGTGGCCGCGCGCGAAGATGGGCATGCCGCCTTCGGCCCACTCCAGCACGTCGCGCACGGCGCCATCGATCACCAGCCCGCCGAGCTGCTTGGCCACGCACGTGGTGCGCATCAGGCCGCCAACCAGTGCCTGCGTGATGTCGCCACCGCCGTCGATCACCAGCACATCGCCGGGGCGGACCATCATCAGCGCCTTGTGAATCATCAGGTTGTCGCCCGGGCGCACGCGCACGGTCACGGCCGGCCCGCACAGCACGGTGTCGGGGCGGCTGTGATACGGGCGCAGGCCGATGGTGCCGATGTTGCGGCTCATGGCATCGCCAATTGCGGCCACCGGCATTTCCCGGAAGGCCGCGACGATGTCTGGCGCGGGGCCGGCGGCGCAAGGGTTGATCCGGTAGCCCGCGGGCCATGCCTGGGTGGCTTCGTTGCTCATGTCAGCGTTCCTGGTGTCTTGCTGTTGTGTGGGGTGTGGTGTTACGCGCCGAGGACGGCCAGCACCTGCGGGTTGACGCAGGCGGTGGCGGCGGGCGGCTTGCCTTGCAGGAAGCCGAGCACATTGCGCGCGGCATCGCTTGCCATCGTGGCCAGCGCCGCAGGCGTGGAGCCACCCACATGGGGCGTGAGCACCACGTTGTCCAGCGCGGCCAGCGGGCTGTGCGCGGGCAGGGGCTCGATGGCCATGGTGTCCAACCCGGCCGCGTAGAGCTGCCCGCTTTGCAGCGCGGCTACCAGCGCGGCCTCGTCCACCACCTCGCCGCGCGCGGTGTTGATCAGGATGGCGCCGCGCCGCATCCGCGCGAACTGCGGCGCGGCCAGCATGTTGCGGGTGTGCTGGTTCAGGGGCACGTGCAGGCTCAGCACGTCGCTGGCGGCAAGCAGCGCGTCGAGGGAATCGGCTAGCGCCACGCCTGCGACAGGGCTGGCGCGCCCGGCCAGCGCCGGGTCGAACGCCACCACCGGCATGCCGAGCGCCAGGCAGACGGTGGCCACGCGCTGGGCGACCTGCCCGAAACCAACCAGCCCCAGCGTGCGGCCATGCAGCTCGATGCCATCCTGCGCGCGCGACCACCGGCCGGCATGGAGCTCCCGGTCCATCCACGTCACGCGCCGCGCCGCCGCGAACATCAGGCCAAGCGTGAGCTCGGCGACCGACTGGGCGTTGGCGCCGGGCGTGACATAGACGGGAATGCCGCACGCGGTGGCGGCTTGCACATCGATATTGCTGACGCCCACGCCGTGCTTGGAGATGACCTTCAGCGTGGGGCATGCCGCGATGGCGGCGCCGCTCAGCGCGACCGTGCGCGAGATGACGGCATCGACGGGCTCGGCAGCGAGGATGCGGGCCACCTCGCTGGCATCGTTGGCGCCGCTCGCATCGGCAAGGTAGAGAATCCGCGCGCCCGCTGCTTCCAGCAGGCGGACGCCGGCCGGAGCCAGGCGAGGGGCGGTGACGAGTACGGTAGTTGGCATGGCGCTCAGGCTGATCAAGGCGTTGGGCAAAGGCCCGGTGCGATGCCGAATTCTTGCTCGCTCAATAGTTTCCGTCCAGCTTATAATTTTTGGCATCTGTTCAAAAAAAGTAATCAGTCAGGACTGCCCCGGCAGCACGCTCCCATGGACCTTCGCGATCTCAAGTACTTCCTTGCCGTGGCCAGCGCGGGCAACTTCCGCCGCGCGGCCGAGCTGGTGCACCGCAGCCAGCCCACGCTCACCAAGGCCATCGACAGGCTGGAGGCGTCGCTTGGCGCCGAGTTGTTCGAGCGCGAGGGCAGAGGGCAAAAGCTCAGCACGGCCGGCATCGCCCTGCGCGCGCGCGCCACGTCGCTGCTGCAGGAGGCCGACCTGCTGCGCGACGAGGTGGGCGCCATCGCGCGCGGCGTGGCCGGCACCGTGCGCCTTGGCAGCGGGCCGCTCGGTGCGGAATACCTGCTGCCGCGGATCTGCAGCATGCTGCTCGGGCAAGCCGCCAACGTGATGCTGCAGCTCACCATCCGCAACAACTACGAGCTGCGCGACGAGCTGCGGGAGGGGCGGCTGGACCTGGTGCTGGGCTTCGTGCCCGAGGAGGAAGAGGAGTTTCACTGCGAGACGCTGCTCAAGGACACCGTGGTGGTGGCTGCGGTGGCGGGCCATCCGATCCTCAAGACCCGGCGCGTCACGCTGGACAAGCTCGCCGGCTATCAGTGGGCGCTGCCCAACCGCGCAGTGGCCAGCCGGACCTGGCTGGACCATGCCTTGGAATCGCGCGACCTGCCCCGGCCCGTGGCGCAGATCGAGACCAACTCCATCCCGCTGATCCCGCGCGTGGTCGCCAACACCGAACTACTGACCTTTGTCTCGCGGCGCACCTTGCGCGCAAGCGGCGGGCAACTGGAGGAGGTGCCGCTAGCGGCGACCACGCTGGTGCGCAATTTTGGCGTGACCTATCGCAAGGATGTGGCGCTATCGCCGGCGGCCGGCCGGCTGATTGCCCTGCTGCACGACCATGGGAGCAGCTTGTTCAACAAGGTGGATTAAGGCGGCCACCCTCAGCGTGGCGGGGTAGACATCGTTTGTGCCCTGCCCCAGGTTGACATGCTCGTTGGGGTGGAGATGCCGGAAGGGGGCACCGGCGTGCAATCTCACGGATTGGGCTTGGCGTCACCCATCGCGCAGGCGACGCAGTGTCTTGCCAGCACATCCGTCGGGTCGATCAGCGTGATGACGCGGCCGTTGGCACAGCGCATTTGCGCCTGCGGCAGGAGCAAGGGCAATTCGGTGCAGGCCAGGATGACGACTTCGACATCGCGGGCCGCCATTTCCTCGACCGCCGCGACAAGGTCGTCGACGCATTCGCCAGTCGTAAAGCCGGCCTTGACACCATGAGGACCGTAGATGGCATGCATCACGCGAGCCTGGAGGCCGGGGCCTGGCACGACCTGCTCGAAACCATGGGTTTCAAGGGCTTTCCTGTACACGCCGCTGGCCACCGTGCCGGACGTGGCCAGTACGCCGACCTTGTGCAGGCCTGGAAACGCCTTGCGCAAGGACTCCGCGGTGACCGTCAGCATATTGACGATCGGGATATTGAGATAGGGCTGCACGCGCTCGACAAAGGCATGCGCCGTGTTACACGGAATGGCAACGATGTCGGCATCTCCCGCCTCCAGCTTCTTGCACGTGGCATACAGGGAAATCGTCGGGTCGGGTCCCTCGCCGACGAGGTTCTCCGTGCGATCCGGAATTTGCGGATTCTGCTCGACCAGCAGCTTGATATGGTCCTGGTCGCGCGTCGCGGGCGTATGGCGTACGATCTTCTGGATGAAGTCAACGGTAGCAGCAGGACCGACGCCGCCCACCACGCCGACCTTGAACTGTTTCCCGGGCGCCGCATACCCACCTGAAACCACGTACTGCGCATAGGCGAGATTCGAGTCGACAACCGGCACCGGCAGGGGCCCGATTTCGTCGAGCACAAGGGATATCTCGGTCATGCCGGGCAGGATCAGTTGCGCGCCCTGGCCGATCAGGTCGCCACAGGCATCGCGCAATAGTTCGATAGGGCGGCCACGCAGGTTTCCGCTCTTGATGCCGTCGGCGTCATACACCGCGCGCGTCACGCGATCCACGCCGCCTTCAATCCGTGGGTGCAATACCTCGAACTCCGGACTGGCGAAGTAGCGCTCGAACAGATGCTTGCTGCGCGTGTAGTCCGAACCGAGCACCCCTATGCGCCGGAGCGTCGGGAACTTGCGCCGCACATGATTGTGCAGCGCCTCCATCATGTTGATGATGGGGAGCGGAGAGTTCGCCGCCAGCTCGTCGATGAAGGTGTGGCTGAGAAAGCAGGGCAGCACCACCGCATCGATGCCGCGCCGCTCGAAGGCACGAATCATGTCGAAGATGTACAGTTTGCGCTCCGTGGTCGCGGCCGTGGTGAGGCTCGCGTTTCGAAACGGATGCTGCTCCAGGACGATGTCGAAGTGCTCCGAATCGTTGCGTGCAGGCGTCGACTTGATCAGCTTGAAGAACACGTCGGCGCTAGCCAGTGCGCCAAGACCACCGATCACGCCAAAGGAGCGGCGGCCTTGCGCATCAGGTGTCGTAGTCATTTCACTTCCCCCTGCAAGCTGTCGAAGCTTTGTTCCTCGTTGCGCGTGGCCCGGCGCGTTTCCCATTTCGCAATGGCCGCGGTGGCGATGCTGTTGCCGATGACGTTGGTTGCGGTACGCCCCATATCCAGCACCTGGTCGATCGCAAGGATCAGCACGACACCGGACGGCGGCAAGTGGAACATCGGCGCGACGGCGGCAACCACCACCACCGAACCCCGTGCAACGCCAGCCATGCCCTTGCTGCTCACCATCAGCACCAGCAGCATCAGGATCTGTTGCGACAGCGGCATGTCGATGCCGAACGCCTGCGCGATAAAGATCGCCGCGAACGCCTGGTACATCATCGAGCCGTCGAGATTGAATGCATAGCCCAGGGGCAGGGTGAAACCAACCACCTTCTTGTCGACGCCGAACGCCTCGAGCTTCTCGGTCAGCCGCGGATATGCCGCCTCGCTGCTGGCGGTGGAGAACGCGAGCATGGCCGGTTCGCGCACGGCCTTCAGGAGCGTCCAGATCGGGCGGCCCAGGAAGGCATAGCCGACGCCGATCAGCAGGGCCCAGAGCACGGCGAGTCCAATATAGAAGCTGCCGATGAGCTTACCGTAGGTCGTCAGCACATCGAGCCCGTGCAGGGTGATGGCCGATGCGATGGCGCCGAATACACCAATCGGCGCGAGCGCCATGACATAGTCGGTGAGCTTGAGCATCGCGGGCACCAGTGCATCGACGGTGCGCGCAAGCGGCGTCACTCGCGGGTCGTTCTTGAGCACGCCGAGCACAACACCGAATAGCACCGAGAAGACCAGGATCTGCAGGATGTCGTTGCGCGCCATCGCGTCGAGAAGGCTGGTCGGGAAGGCGTGGGTTATAAAGTCCCTGAAGTTGAGGCCAGCCGTATTCAGGCCCGTGGCGACATCGGCACTGCTCGGCGTCAGGTTCAGCCCCGCGCCGGGTTGCAGCAGGTTGGCGAGCATCAGTCCCAGGGTGAGCGACATCAGGGATGCGCAGACAAACCAGCCCACCGAGCGCATGCCGATACGGCGCACATCGCTGGTCCCTTCCATGCCGGACAGGCCCGAGACCAGCGTCGCGAACACGAGCGGCGCGATGATCATCTTGATCAGGCGGAGAAAGATGTCGGTGATGATCGAGAAATAGCCGGCAATGGCTTTGGCCGAGTCGGCGTCCGGCGCCATGTTGTGGCACGCGTAGCCGACGGCGATGCCGAGCACCATGCCGGCGAGAATGGTTGCGGTGAGGCGATTTTTCATTTTGCTCCGTCCAGTGAGGTCTCATGCCGGAATCAGCCGGAGCTGAATCCGTGGCCTGTTGCACGGCGCCGGCCCCTCCGGTGAATCCGGGGCCTGGCTTGGAAGGCCGGTGCGGTCAGTGCATGGACGGATACTACGAAAGGGAGCGGGCCCCGTGATGCGAGTCCCGCAAGCCCTTATGCCTGCGGCGCATAGTTCGGGTAAACGAGCGTGCGCCCCGTGCCTGCGCGCTCAGAGCGTGCTGAGATAGCGCCAGAGCGTATCGAGGTGTTCGTTGCGGTTGTATTGGTTCCGGTACACGCGAAGATCCAGGTCGATGGACCAGGACGAGCCGCCGGCGGGGACCAGTGCCCCGGAGGCCAGCTCTGCCTCGATCGCGCTTCTCGGTAGCCAGGCAATGCCTTCTCCCGCCACCAGCATCTTCTTGAGCACCTCCGCCATATCCGACTCATAGTCGAGTCGGAGCACAGGCTGCGTGTCGGCACGGCTCAACAGCAGGGCGAGGCAACGGCCGAAATAGCTCGTGCTGGTGTAGGAGATCAATGGCAGGGGATGGCCGTGCGTGCCCGGCAGCCGATGCAAGGGCCCCAGTCGCTGGTTGGGCTTGCTCACGGGCATGAACGTATCCTGTCCCACGCTCAGATATGGGTACTTGACCGGGTCCAGGTGCAAGGGCAGGCCCGGGTGGTCGTAAGCGAACATCAGGTCGCAATTGCCATTGACCAGGGTGAGCACGGAGTCATGCACATTGGTGGGAATCACGCGCGCGCGCAGGTCGCCGACATGCCTGCGCACAGCGTTGAACCAGCCCGGCAGGAAGTTCAGGGATATCGTGTGTCCGGCCGCGATCTGAAGGCCGGGTCCTGGCATGCGATGTTCGGACCGGATAATGGCGCGCGTATCGACCAGTTTGCTCAGGACGTCGTCCGCCGCTTCCTCGAACAGACGCCCGGCGGGCGTGAGAGTGGGGGGGTAAGTGCTCCGGTCGACAAGGTCGGCGCCCACCCACTGCTCGAGCGCCTGGATGCGTCTGCTGAAGCCCGACTGGGTGACGTTGCGGATCTCCGCCGCGCGTGAAAAGCTCTGGTACTGCGTGAGGGCAATGAAGTCCTCGATCCATTTGACTTCCATGTCCATACCTCCGGCGGTGATGCGACTGCACGGAAGACTATCCGCTCCGATCCGGTGCGGTGGCTAGCGTTTACCCTATTTATGCCTCATCCGCATGACGGCATGCGGTACCAGCATCACGTCCTTTTTTGTGCCTCCTACTATCCGCTCAAGACTGCTGGCACCCGCTTGGCGCATTCCCCTGGCCCGGATCAGCGTGGCTGCTGTCAGTCGATCTTCACCGGTGTTCTGCGGGTGCCCCAAGGCATGGTGGCGGAGAACACCATGGCTGGCCGGCCTCGCATCGACTCGACGCGAGGCCGGCCAGCCGCTCAGACATTCACGTATTCAGGGAACAGAAATGAAAGCCGCTTTCTATATTCGGTCGCTTGTTGTCATTGCCGCGTTTTCGACAATGCACTGTGCTCAGGCGCAAGCCCAGGCCCAACCCATGCCCGCGGCAACGAAGTCGTTGCCGCACGTCGTGATCCTCGCAACAGGAGGCACCATCGCGGAAACAGGGGCGGAAAAAACCACGGTTGTCGGCTACTCGACCAACAAGGTGGCAATCGAGAGGCTGGTCGATGCGGTGCCGGAAATGCGGAAGGTGGCCAATATCAGCGGCGAGCAGGTCTACCAGATCGACAGCTCGGACATGGATGTCGATCACTGGCTCAACCTGGCCAAGAAAGTGAATGCGACACTGGCGCAGCCCGATGTGGCCGGTGTGGTGGTCACGCACGGCACCGACACGATGGAGGAGACGGCGTACTTCCTCAACCTGACGGTAAAGAGCCGCAAGCCGGTTGTGCTGACCGGCTCGATGCGGCCTTC
Organism: Cupriavidus sp. GW822-FHT03E04; assembly: GCF_058801495.1. Taxonomy (NCBI): domain Bacteria; kingdom Pseudomonadati; phylum Pseudomonadota; class Betaproteobacteria; order Burkholderiales; family Burkholderiaceae; genus Cupriavidus; species Cupriavidus sp. GW822-FHT03E04. The sequence goes on along the minus strand of NZ_JBXANI010000011.1, from coordinate 180,792 downwards.
CACCGCCCATAGCGCGGACGGTCCCTTGAACCTCTACAACGCCGTCTCCGTGGCGGCGAGTCCGAACGCCGTCGGCAAGGGCGTGCTGGTCGTGATGAACGATCACATCCTCGGGGCGAGGGACGTCACCAAGACGAATACGTTCACGGTGGACACCTTCAAGGCGCCGGAACTGGGCTCGCTTGGCTATATTCAGGGGGGCAGGACGGAGTTCTATCATGTGTCCACCCGCAAGAACACGGCTGACACGGAGTTCGATGTGACGAACCTCACCGCTTTGCCGAGGGTCGATATTGCCTACAGCTACGCGGAGGTCACGCCTTCGGCGCTCAACGCATTCGTCGGGGCTGGCAGCAAGGGCGTGGTTTATGCCGGCGTCGGCGATGGCAGCGTGTCGACCAGGATGTTGCCGGCGCTGGTTGCCGCACACGGCAAGGGCGTCACCATCGTGCGCTCGTCCCGCGTGGGCCAGGGCATTGTGGCCCGCAACGGCGAGGTGGATGACGACAAGCAGGGCTTCGTCGTCTCGGACACGCTCAATCCGCAGAAGGCACGCATCCTCTTGATGCTGGGCCTGACGAAGACCACCGAACCGCGCGAGCTCCAGCGCATGTTCAATACGTATTGATCGACAGAGGTCAAAAGACCCGCTACTTGGAGCGGGCAGTGTAGTATCCCGCTGCCCGCTCGAACAGCGTGGCCAATTGCTGCGCAGCCGGCGTGAGCGGGACCCCGGCCCGCGAAATCTGGACGATATCAGGGCCGTCGATGCGTTCCCTGATGGGGATCGCCTCGATCACCTGGGATAGCAGCGGCGAGTTGACCCATTGCCTGGGCAGCACCGCCAGCGCGTCGGTCGAGCCGAGCAGCACTGCCACGCCGACCATGGATTCCGCCTGCGTCATGGCCACGGGTGTCCTCAGGCCATGACTGCTGAACAATTCCTCGAACTCGGCTTCGACGCGTTCGCGCACGCCGGTCAGGATCCACTCTTCGTCCACCAGTTCCTTGAGCCGCTTCGCTGCGCGCATGGGGTGGCCTTTGCGGCAAACCACGAGGCGCTCGTTCTGGAAGAGCAACTGGATCTGGTACGCATCGCCGATGGCACGCACCGGCCGCGGGCCGATACAGAAATCCAGCGTGCCATCCTGCAGCCTTGCTTCCAGCGTGGAGAAGAAGCCTTCGACCATGCGCAAGCGAATGCCAGGGTATTGCTTGCGGAAGGCCGTATGGACTTCGGCCGCCATGCCCAGCCACACCGCACTCGACAGGCCAACGCAGACCGCGCCCGTTTGCGTGCCGAGCATCTGCGTCACCTCATCCTGCGCCCGCCTGATGTCCTCCATCGCCGAGTGCGCGCGACTAAAAAACGCCTGCCCGATAGCGGTAAGGCTGACGCCCCGGGCGTGCCGCTCCAGCAGGGGTGTGCCGAGTTCGCCTTCCAGTTCTTGCAGGCTGCGTGTCAGCGCGGGCTGGGACAGGCCGAGCTTGCGGGCGGCGCCTCTGACGCTTCGCGTTTCGGCGATGGCGATGAAATCGCGCAGGTGATGCAGTTTCATAGTGATAACCGATAGGCATCGACGGAGCGATTTTGCCATCTTTCAGCATCTACATGGCGCATCTAGTATCCGGTCAAACAAGCATTGAAAAAACAAAAATCAAAACCAGATAAAACCAGACGGAGACACAGATGATTCGAGGCCCCCTCGCGGCGGCAGCCGCGGCCGCATGCCTATTCGGCGCGCTGCCTGCACACGCCGAGACATTCCCTGCCAAGCCAGTCCGCCTGCTTAGCCCGTTCCCGGCCGGCAGTGGCCCGGATGCCGTCTCCCGCATGATTGGCGACCGGCTTGGCCGGGACTGGAACCAGCCGGTGATTGTCGATGCCCGCCCGGGCGGCAACGGCTTCATCGCCATGGAGGCCACTCGCCGCTCGCCGGCCACCGGGTACGAGCTGGGCATCGCGGACGTTGGCCATCTGGCCATCAATCCCAGCTTGTTCAAGAAGCTGCCGTACGACCCCGTGAAGGACTACGTGCCGGTCACCGGGCTGTACCGGACCGCCTTTTTCCTCGTGGTCTCGTCACACAGCCCCATCAAGTCCATCTCCGCGCTCGTGACCGCCGCCAAGGCCGGCCCTAACGCGGTGTCGTATGGCTCGTGGGCGGTCGGCAGCCCCGGCCACCTGGGCGCCGCCCAGCTTGAGGCCGCCACCGGCACGCAGATGCTGCACGCGCCATTCAAGGACACCGCACAGCTCTACACCGCAGTAGCCAATGGCGAGGTCACCTGGGCGTTGGGCTCATACGCCACGGCTGGGCCGCTGATCCAGGCGGGCAAGCTGCGCGTGCTGGCGGTAGCGGATCACAAGCGCTCCATCGCGTTGCCGGACGTCCCGACAATCGAGGAAGCCGGCGGCCCACGCGGCATCGAGGCCTCGACCTGGGTCGCGCTGCTGGCGCCCGCTGGCACGCCGCCGGAGCGCATCTCCGCCATCGGCAAGGCGGTGCGCAAGGCGCTGGATAGGCCCGAGGTCAAGGCCAAGATGGCCACCTTCGGCTTTGTCCCGGCAGGCAGCACCAGCGAACAGGTTTCTGAATGGATGCGCAAGGACACGCCGCGCTACGCGGACATGGTCAAGCGCACTGGCGCCACCATCAACTGATTGGAAACACCATCGTGAAGACAGTGCAAACCGAGGTTGCCATCATCGGCGGTGGCCCGGCCGGGCTCATGCTGGCCATCGAACTAGGATGCCGCAATGTTAGCTGCGTCCTGCTGGAAGATGACCTGGATCCACCCGCCTTTCCCAAGGCCAATGCAACATCTTCGCGCACGATGGAGCACTACCGCCGTCGTGGCTTTGCCGATGCCATCCGGGCGCTGGGCTTGCCTCCCGGGCATCCGCAGGACGTGGTCTATTGCACGCAGATTGCCGGCGTCGAGCTGGCCCGGTTCAAGATCCCTTCACGCGAGCAGGCCAGCTCCCGTGCCTCGGTTGGCGACTATGGCGACGGCGCGTGGCCGACGCCCGAACTCCCGCACCGCGCGCAGCAGATGTATATCGAGCCGGTGCTGCGCCAGCAGGCGGCAAGCTACCAGAGCGTGCAGCTGCATCTCGGCCAGCAGGCCATGGCGGTTGCGCAAACGGACGATGGTGTCACCGTCGACGTGATGCCGGCCGACGGCGGCGCGCGCTGGCAGGTCAGGGCGCGCTACCTGGTGGGCTGCGACGGGCCGCGCAGCCTGGTGCGCAAGTCGCTGGGCATTGCGTACTCCGGGCAGGGCGGCGAGCAGCGCGACTTCTTTGGCGGGCAGATGCTGTCGATCTACTTGCGCGCCAAGGATCTCTATGCGGCGCTGGGCAAGGACCGCGCATGGCAATACTGGGCCGTGAACGCGCAGCAGCGCGGCCTGCTGATCGCGATCGATGGCGTCGAGACGTTCCTGCTGGCCATCCAGCTCGAAGCTGGCTGCGACGCACGGGACATCGACCCGGCGGCGGTAGCGCGCGCGGTGGTCGGCACCAGCTTTGACTTCAACCTGATTGCGATGATGCCCTGGGTGGCCGGCTACACGCTGGTGGCGGACCGCATGTCGTCCGGCCGGATGTTCCTGGCCGGCGACGCCGCGCACCTGTTCACGCCAACCGGCGGCATGGGCTACAACACGTCCATCGATGACGCCGTCAACCTTGGCTGGAAGCTCGCCGCGGTGACGCAAGGGGCAGCGCCCGCCGCGTTGCTCGACACCTATGACACTGAGCGGCGGCCCATCGCGCTGCGCAACACCGCGTTCGCAAGGCGCATGGCGGACAGCATCGGCAACATCCGCGTTGGCACGGACGTCGGCGAGGCAGGCTCTGCGGGCGAGCGCGCCCGCGCCGCGCTGGGCCAGGCGCTGGCCAGCCATGCGAGCAAGGAATTCAATATCCCGGGTTTGCAACTCGGCGTGCGCTACGCTGGCAGCCCAATTGTGGCGAGCGAATCCACCGCCCCGCCGCCCGACGATCCCAACCGCTACGTGCCCAGTGCTTACCCAGGCGCTCGCGCGCCGCACGCGGTGGTCGGCGCCAAGGTGCTGTTCGATCTGTTCGGCCGGGACTTCACGCTTCTGGCATTCACGGATGTCGATCCCCACGCGTGGACCAAGGCCGCGCGTCGCAACGGCATGCAACTCGATGTCGTCCGCGTGGATGACGACGCGGTGCGCGCGCTCTATGGCGCGGAACTTGTGCTGATCCGCCCGGATCACCACGTGGCATGGCGCGGTGCGGCCTCGGCGGGTGCCGGGCCCGTGCTCGCGCTGGCTACCGGCCGTAGCGAGGCGGCGGCGACGGTAGTCGCTGCGCATAGCGCCGAAGTCTAGCCAGCATCGCCGCAGCATCAACAAATAAAAGGTGCTTCAGACTTTCATGTGGGTCGATTCATCGCTGGGCTAAATCCAGCGCTGCCGTAGCTCCCCTCTCCCATTTCATGGGAGAGGGGAGCAAACCAGCGTTTTGCTTCCGGCAACTCGCGCCCGCATGCGGTACCCACACGAAAGTCCGAAGCACCAAATAAAAAATCAACCACAGGAGGAGACTGATGAAAACCAGATGGCTAGCGGCCGCGTGCATTGCCGCGGTTCCTGCGCTCGCGCAGGCGCAGTCGGTGACGCTCTATGGCGTTATCGATACCGGCGTCGAGTACGTCAACAATATCGGCGCCAGCAAGGACAGCGTGACCCGCATGAACAGCCTGGCGGGCACGGTGCCGTCGCGCTGGGGCCTGCGCGGCACCGAGGACCTTGGCAACGGGCTCAAGGCGCAGTTCGCGCTGGAGTCCGGCTTTGCCCCGGACTCGGGTACATCGAACCAGGGCAACCGGCTGTTTGGCAGGCAGGCATGGGTCGGCCTCTCGGGCAACTGGGGCCAGGTCGCGTTCGGGAGGCAGTACACGATGCTGTTCTGGTCCACGCTGGAAGCTGACATGCTAGGCCCGAACACCTTTGGCACGTCGTCGCTCGACAGCTACCTGCCGAATGCGCGGGCCGACAATGCCGTGTCGTACAAAGGCACCTTCGGCGGTGTGACCATCGGCGGCACCTACAGCTTCGGGCGCGATGCAGTCAATGCCGGCCCCAGCCCGTCGGGCACCAACTGCGGCGGCGAGAATCCCGCTGACCAGCGCGCCTGCCGCGAATGGTCCGCGCTGCTGAAGTACGACACCGGCACCTGGGGCGTGGGCGCGGCCTACGATTCCATCCGTGGCGGCCCGGGCGCGTTCGGCGGCCTGGCCAGCAGCGGCCTGAAGGACGACCGCTTGTCCGTCAACGGCTACGCCAACGTGGGCCAGGGCAAGATCGGCGCCGGCCTGATCCGGCGCGACAACAATGGCAGCCCGACGCCGCGCAGCGACCTGTGGTACGCCGGTGCGTCATACGCGATCACGTCCGCGTTCAGCGTGGACGGCGAAGTTTTCTACCTGCGCTATCACAACAGCGCCAACAAGGCCTGGCTGTACGCCGCACGCGCCACCTACGCCTTCTCCAGGCGGACCTCCGTCTACGGCACCGCCGGCTTTATCGACAACCGGGGCAACCTCGGCCTGTCCGTCAGTTCCGGCTCGCCAGGCAGCAATGTCGCACCGGGCGGCAACCAGCTCGGCGCCATGCTGGGGATAAAGCACATCTTCTGACTGAAGCCGCCATTCCCGTGCATCATCGGGGCCCCGCTGGTACGGGTGGCCCTTAAAAATAGATAAAATGCAGAATATCTATGAAACGGGGATGACTTGGCTACCTCAACCAAAGGGCACACCACCGCAACGCCGGACGTCGCCGAACCCGGCGCCACGGACATGGGCGGACGCACTTGGGCGTCCATTCTCGAGCTCACGGTCCGGGAAGAGATCATCCAGGGCAAGCTGCCCGCCGGCAGCAAGCTGCGGCTCAAGGAACTCTCCGAGCGTTACCAGGCGGGCGTGATCCCCCTGCGCGAGGCGCTGTCGCGCCTGTGCGCCACGGGCTTCGTCGTTGCCATCGACCAGAAGGGCTTTCGCGTTGCCGAGTTGTCCGAGAGCGAACTGCTCGACATCACCCGCGTGCGCCAGCAGATCGAGACGCAAGCGCTGCGCGACGCCATCGCCTGCGCCAACGTGGAGTGGGAGGGGCAGCTCATCGCCGCGCATCACCGCCTCAAACGGATTCCGATGCACATGCCCGGCGAAGGCCGCCAGATGAACCCGGACTGGGAAGACGCCCATTCGGACTTTCATGCGGCGCTGGTTGCGGGATGCGAGTCGCCTTGGCTGCGCCGTTTCTCCGCCTTGCTCCGCGACCAGACCGCGAGGTACCGGCTGCTGTCGATGAACATCCCGCAGTCAGGCCGCAAGCGCGATGTCATGGCAGAGCACGAAGCCATTGTGGACGCGGCGGTGCAGGGTGATGCCGACAGGGCATGCCGGCTGCTCCATGAACACTTCCAGGTGACGACGGATCTCGTCATGGCGCATCTGGCCGCGCAGAAGGCGGCGGGGGCGGGGAAGGCGAGGGTGAAGAAGGCGGCTGCGGTGTAGCGGGGGCGGTGGCCGACAAGAGGACGATCAGACGAACGGACGAACACCATCACGGGCGGGCCTATCCGCCCGTGATGGTGTTCGCGGTATGGCTAGCGCGGCTTCTACTCCGCCTCGGTGTTATGAATGAAATACGGCGGCACATCCGGCCCCCACTGGTACAGCGAGTCTTCCGGCGCGTAATCGCCGGCCGGCCACGCATGGCCGGCGGAGATGTAGTCGATGTCCGCCGAGTACTCGCAGAACGAGCCCCAGGGATCGCGCACGTAGTGGAAGAAGTTCGAGCCCAGCACATGGCGCCCGGTGCCCCAGCCTTCCTTGTAGCCGGCGACCGCCATCTGCCCCGCACCCTGGCCGACTTCGTCCACGCTGGCGACATCCCATGCGGCATGGTGCCAGCCGCGCGCCGAGCTCTTGGCGAAGGCCAGCAGGTGATGGTCGCAGCCGTGCGGCGCGTGGGTGAAGGCAATGCCGTCGCCCGAGCGGTCGGACAGGCGCAGGCCTAGCGTGTCGTGGTAGAACGCGACGGCGCGGGATACGTCCGGCGTGAACAGCAGCACGTGCGACAGGCGCCGCGGGCGGATCTTGCCGACCCGGTTGCGGAAGGTCGCGCCGCGCATGTCCGCTGGGCCGTGGATGTTCTTCAGCGGGCTTTTTGCGCTGGGCGAGGTCTTGGGCCCGGCCTTGACCTGGATCAGGTTGCCGTCGGCATCAAGGAACCACAGCCCTTCGGCCGTGGCATGGGCGGCGTCGCTGGCAAACGTAACGTTGGCGGCGAGCAGCTTCCGGCAGATGCCTTCGAAATCCCCCGCGAAACAGTTGAAGCTCAGGTAGGCCAGGGCCTTGCGCTCGCCGGGGAAGAACCGGGCCCAGACGCGTTCGTCCTGAGCGAGCACTTCCAGCGTGTCGTCTTGCCTGACGACTGTCAGCCCGAATGCGCCGAGGAAGTGCTCCGCGACGCTCAGGTCCGGCACCGTCAGTGCGTAGTGGTCGAGCGAATGCACGGCGGGCTCGCGCTCGCGGGCCTCATTGTTTTCTTCCATTTGTCTCCTCCGCTAGTCGCGTGGCGTCAGGCGGCCCGGGCTGCCTTGACGGTACCGCCGGCTTCGGCTTCATCGGCAATGGTATTGCGCAGCGGCGCGAAACCGGTCACCGACACTTCGCACACGTCGCCCGGGCGCATCAGCAGCTTGGGCTCGCGCGCCCAGCCGATGCCGCTGGGCGTGCCGGTCACGATCACGTCGCTCGCCTCCAGCGTGATGGCTTGGCTGATCACCGAGATCAGCGTGGCGATGTCGAAGACCATGGTATCCGTGCTGGCGGATTGCACCACCTTGCCGTTCAGGCGCGTTTCCAGCAGCAGGCCCCTGGCGCCGGCCGGCACTTCGCTGGCGGTTACCAGTTCGGGGCCGAAGGCGCCGGTGGCGTCGAAGTTCTTGCCCACCGTCCATTGCGGCGAGAGGAACTGGTACTCGCGCACCGAGCCGTCGTTGAACAGCGCATAGCCGGCGATGCAGTCGAGCGCGTCTTCATTGGCGATGTGGCGGCCGCCCTTCTTCAGCACCACGGCCAGTTCGCCTTCATAGTCCAGCGTGTCGGACACGCGCGGGCGGATGATGGGCTGGCCGTGACCCACCAGGCTGGTGTCGTAGCGCGGGAAGATGGTTGGGTAGGTCGGCTGCTCGTACTTGCTTTCCTTGGTGTGGTCGGCGTAGTTCAGGCCAATGCAGAAGATCTTGGCGGGATGCTCGAGCACCGGCAGGAAGGTGATGTCGGCCTCCGACACCAGGCGGCCACCCGTCTGCAGCGACGCGTACGTCTCAAGGTCCACGCCGGCGGCCAGCAGCGATTCGAGCGATGCCTCGCCCAGGATACGGATCTTGTCACCTTCGCGGGCGCCCAGGTGTTTCTTGCCATCGAGGATAAAGCGGACGTAACGCATCGGATTTCCTGTCTCTCTAGGGTTGGAATGGGCAATCGCTGTCGCGCGATCGTTGGTCTATGCTAAGCGAAAATATATACAAAAACAACTTTTGTAGATTGTTTTGGTGGAGGCGCCCCACTTTGTGGGCTCTTTGTTGGCTGTTGCGCACATGGCCCGTTGTCGGTGCTGGCAAGGGTTGCGGGAAGGTTCTAGCGCCGGCGTTCGCGTTCTTCTGGCAAACCGGCTCAAAGATCCAGCTGCAGCGGCACGACGGCTTGGTTCCCGTCGGCATCCACCGCCGCTGGCACCGCGCAGCAGATCAGCGCCTCGCCTTGCGCCACGTCGAACTCCGGCGCTGTGGCGTAGGCCACCGCGCCCTGCAGCACACGCGTGCTGCACGAGCCGCAGCTGCCGCCGCGGCAACCGAAGGCCGGCGCCAGGCCGCGCTGCTCGGCCAGCTCCAGCAGCGAGCCGCCGGCGGGCGTCCAGCGGGCTTCCTTGGCCGATTGCACGAAGGTGACTGGCACGGGCTGCAGCGCGGGCCTGGCCGTGGGCGCGGCCGGGCGGCCGGCGTCGCGGTTGCGTACCAGCGACGATGCGCCAAAGGCTTCCGCATGGATGCGTGAATCGGCGATGCTGAGCGCGCGCAGGCCATCGTAGAGCGATTGCATGAACGCGGTTGGCCCGCACAGGTAGAAGTCGTAGTCGTCGAGGGGCAGGCGCGCGCGCAGCAGGTCGATGTCGATGCGCCCGGACACGTCGTAGTCCTTGACCCGCGTGGCGTCCTTCGGGTCGCTCAGCAGGCGCACCAGTTCCACCGCGCCGCCGGCGCTCTCGGCGAGCGTCGCAAGCTCCTTGCTGAATGCGCGCTCAGCCACCGTGCGCGCCGAGTGGAAGAACCACGTCGGGCGGACCCGGCGCTTGCGCAGGCCTTCATAGACGATCTGGCGGAGCATGGCCAGCATCGGCGTGACGCCGATGCCTGCGGCCAGCAGCACGGCCGGCCTGCGCTCGGCGGTGTCGATGGTGAAGGCGCCGGACGGTGCGCGGGCGTCGATCAGGTCGCCGACCTTGACGTTGTCGTGCAGGTGGCGCGACACACTGCCTTCGCGCTTCACGCTGATGCGGTACACATCGTCCGCCGGCGACACCGACAGCGTGTAGGTGCGCATCACCGGCTGCGCATGGCCCGCCAGCGTGACGCGAATCGGCAGGAACTGGCCTGCCAGATGCGCCACGCGGCCGGCGCCGTCAGTGGGTTCCAGGTGGAAGGACCGGATCACGCTGCTTTCGTCGACGATGCGCGCGACGCGCAAGGGCCGCCACGCGTTGGCCAGCGCCGCGGCGCGCTGGCGGCTGGCCGCTTCGTCCCAGCTGCCGGTCATCAGCGAGTTCGGCGATGCGCCATCGGCTTGCGGCTGCCAGCGCAGCGGCAGTGCTTCGTCGCGTCGCACGATCTGTTCGGGCAGGAAGCGCCACAGGCGTTCCGCGCCCTGGAAGGCGGCGATCTCGGGCGAGTCCAGGATGACCTCGGCCTTGCCGGAGAGCTGGAGCAGTTCGCCGGTGCTGAAGTCGGCAAAGACGAGGCCGGCGATGGGGTTGACCACGAAGTTGCCAAGCGTGTTGAAAAACAGGTTGCCGGCAAAGTCGGGAATGGTCAGGCCGCCGTCCGCATCGATCCGGACAAAGCCGGGCTTGCCGCCGCGATGCGACACATCCACCTGGCGCTCCCCCTTTTCGAGGTCCACGTAGGACGCGACAAAGAACGTGTCAGCGGAGCCAATCAGCGTGCGCGCGCGCGCATCCAGCGCGCTGAAGTGCTGCGCCGCCGCCGGGGCGGGCGTGCCTGGCGCGCGCGTGAATTCGAACACACGCTTCTGGATGTACTGCGGGCAGTTGCCGAAGCTCTGCCCCACGTCGATCCGCAGCCCGCCGTCGCTGCCACTGGCGGCACCAGTGGCGGCACCAGTGGCGGCACCAGTGGCACGTCGGGCCGTGCCGTTCATGCGGTTGCGCCGGCGGCTCAGCAGGTCGATGCCCAGCAGGCCGATGGCGCTGCCGTCTTCCATGCCGGCGTCCGCCGGGTCGGCGGGCTCGCGGGCCATGGCGATGTTCAGCGTGGTGGCGTCCGGCGAGTTCAGGAAGCCCGGCTTCCCAGCACGCAGCGTTGCCCACACCCGGCCATCCGGCGCGACCGCGCCCAGCACCACCATTGGCAGTTGCGCGAAGAACTCGCGGTGCTGGTCGGGCATGTAGTCGCGCACCACGCGCAGCCCGATGTCCTCCATGCGCCCGGCAACGCCTGCGCGAGCCTGCAGGCTACGCTCGCCGGCGTGCCAGGGTTGCGCGGATGGATGGGCTTGGCTGGACATGGCGGATGCTCCTTGCTGTGCGGCAATCGATGGCCAGGCTAACGGACCGGCGTGCCGATCAGGCGGCGGCGAGGCCGGCCGGCGTCTGCTTGAACGCCACAAAGCCCGGCAGGGCTTCGATGCGCTGCAGCCAGGCCTTGACGTTGGCGTAGTCCGACAGATCGACAAAGCCCTCGGGCGCCTGGGCGATGTAGCTGTACAGCGCCACATCGGCCAGCGTGGGGTGGCCCGCGGCCAGCCACTTGCCCTTGGCCAGCGCGTCGTCAACACGCTTGAGGATGACGTGCGCGCGGGCAATCACTTCCTTGGCGTTGTAGGGGGCGCCGAACACGGTGACGAGGCGCGCGGCGGCCGGGCCGTAGGCGATCTCGCCGGCGGCGACCGACAGCCATTTCTGTACCGCGGCGGCACCGGCGGGCGATTCGGGTAGCCAGTCCGTCTTGCCGAACCTCTTGGCCAGGTACACCAGGATGGCGTTGGAGTCGGTGATCACGGTGTCGTTGTCCACCAGCACGGGCACCTGGCCGAACGGGTTGAGCTTGAGGAATTCGGGGGCCTTGTGCGCGCCGTTGGCCAGATCGACCTCGATTGCTTCGGCATGGGCGCCGATCAGCGACAGGAACAGGCGGACGCGGTGCGAGTGTCCGGAGAGGGGGTGGCAGTAGACTTGCATGGCGGTGGTCCTCGGCGTGTTGGGTGAATGGCGCCGCCCGGTGGCAGCTGGCACAGGGACCGAAGGGTTCTTGAAGGGGTCTTGGGAGAAGGCCTGCCTGCGCCGTGTCCGGTCCGTGTGCGTGGATGGATCATAGGTGCGTCCCGAAGCACGAAAAACGGCCCCGGCGAGAAGGCACTATTCTCGTTGCGAGAAGAATCCGGGCGCCTGGCGCCCCCGTCAGCTTGCCGGTGCGTTCAGCGTACTGTCCGCGCGCAGCGTTTCGATGGCGAGGTCCAGGAAGGCGCGGACCTTGCGCGTGGCATGGCGGCCTTCCCGGTGGATCACGTTGATGGGCAGGGGCGGCGGCTCCAAGTCGGCCAGCACGATGCGCAGCGAGCCGTCGCGCAGCTGCCTGGCCACCTGGTACGACAGCAACCGCACGACGCCAAAGCCGGACACGGCGGCGGCAATTGCGGAGTCACTGGTGGTGGTGGTCAGGCGCGGCTGCAGCCGGGTGACCACGGGCGTGCCGTCGCGGTTGAAGCGCCACTCCGCCGTGTTGCTGGCGCCATTGGGCAGGATGGTCGCATGGCCGGCGAGGTCGCCCGGGGTTTGCGGCTCGCCGTGCCTGGCCAGGTAAGACGGCGCCGCGCACACCACGCGCCGCACCTGGCCCACGCGCACGGCTTGCAGCGACGAATCCGGCAGCGACCCGATGCGGATGCCCACGTCGATGCCTTCGTCGACCAGGTTCACGATCCGGTCCAGGAACAGGCAGGTCGCGTCGACTTCCGGGTAGCGGTTCAGGTATTCGGTGACGATCGGCATCACGTAGGCGGCGCCAAACAGCACCGAAGCCGTGATGGCAAGCTGGCCGCGCGGCGCCGCGTGCGCGCCCGTCGCCGCCAGTTCGGCTTCGTCGATCTCGCTCAGCAGGCGGCGGCAGTTCTCGAAGTAAGCCGCGCCGGTGTCGGTCATGCGGACCAGCCGCGTGGTACGGGTCAGCAGGCGCACGCCCAGGTGCGTTTCCAGCTCGTTGACGATGCGGCTGACCACCGATAGCGAGATATCCAGCTTGCGCGCGGCGGCGGTGAAGCCGCCTGCCTCCACCACGGTGACGAAGGTCTTCATGGCCTGCAGTCGATCCACGCCCGCTCTCCCGGCCCGTGCGGGCACTTGATGATGTGGCCGAGTATATAAGGACCGGTACGACGCCGTGCGGGGGGGCGGCACATCGACGCGCCGGCCCATAAAAAAAGCCATTCCGAAGAATGGCCTTTTACACCCCGCGACATCCACACCACGTTGCTCCTGCCCCATTGGCTCTATGGCCTGTGTGGGCAATGCTGGAGTCACGCTGCGAAGACCGGCAAGCAAGTCGTTCCAGGCGGCAAAGCCGCTTGTGGCCCAGCTTTCGGATTTAATAACTTATGCGCTGCAACTTGTCACGCGACGGATGATACGTACTAGCGTTGGGGCATCGTATGGGGAAAAGCCCCTATTTTCCCTCGCTGTTCTCGCGCTCATTTGCGCCGCGGTGTGCTTCGTGGGGCATGTATCACGCCGGGCGCGCGCCCAGCCCATGGCTTTACCCGAAGATGCGCGCTTCGCCCGCCGTGTCGTGGCGCGTTGGCGCGCGTTCGCGGAGCTGGCGCTCCAGTTCGGAGATGCGATGGTCGACACGGGTCCGCTTGCGGTTGCGCCGGATGGCAAGTGCCGTGCACAGCACTGCCATAAGGATGCAGCCGAGCTGGGCGAGCTGTATCGGGTCGTATTGCATAGGAATTCCTGGGCATCGTCGCGCGCGGTGGCGCAATCTGGCGCGCGGCCAGTGACAGTCGGCCGCCAGTGAAATAACGGCAGCGGCGGGAGAATTTTAAGGCATAGCCTGCACTGGGTGCGCCAGGCAGTCGCCATCCGCCATTCGTTCGCCGGGCGCAACGCCTGGTGCGCTAGCCCACCTTCGAATCACCTCGCCGCGGGTAGGCTCCATACGTCGCGGACAGGTCTGACCCACTTGCCCGTGCTTTGCGCCTCGCCTATCCCCCGGTGGGCGAGGCGTCTTTCTGCGCCGGCAGGGTCGTGTCGACGGGTTTCGGTCCAGCCCCAAGGCGGAACGATGTGTTCCCGGGCCCCCCTGCGCGGCATGCATGCCGGCGCTGTTCTTTTTTCGGGGCAGCACGCTTGCTGCGGAATGAAGCGGACCGTAGCTAGCTCAAGCAGGCTCAGGCAGGTTCAAGCAGATGGTAGTCTTTCGATTTTGGAGTCGCGCGCGCAATGCTTGCCAGATCGGATTTTCTCTCCGTGGTTGCCAACACCCCGCTGGTCTCGATCGACCTGCTTGTCACCGATGTGCAAGGCCGGGTGTTGCTTGGCCGGCGCCGTAACCGGCCGGCCCAAGGGTCGTGGTTCGTGCCGGGCGGGCGCATCCGCAAGGACGAGAGCCTGGATGCCGCGTTCCGGCGCATCGTGGCGGACGAACTTGGCCTCACCGGGGTCGAGCGCGGCGATGCCGCGCCGCGCGGTGTGTTCGAACATCACTATCCGGACAACTTCGCCGCAGAGCCCGGCATCTCCACGCACTACGTGGTGCTTGCCTATGCGTGGACCATGCCCGGCGCCGCGCCGCTCGGGCAACCTGACCAGCACAGCGAGTATTGCTGGATGACGCCGGCCGAGCTGCTGGCGCATGGCGAGGTGCACGAGAACACAAGGGCATATTTCCGCTGACCGGGGCCGGCTGCAAGACGGCCCCGGTGCTTCGCGCCGGGATGGCGTCGGCCAGGGTCAGGCGGCCAGCGGAATCAAGCGCGCATCGCTCTCGGTTTCCGCTTCGTGCTGTGCTTCGGTTTGCACATCGGTTTGGAGCCCGGGCGTCGAGATTGCCGCTTGCGCCAGCCGGTCGTTGCCCTGGGCCAGGGCTTGCGCGACGATGGCGCATTCGGTGCGCAGGTACTCCGCGAACGGTGCGCTGACTTCAGCATGGCGCAGCGCGAACTCCACGGTGGCCTTCAGGTAGCCCAGCTTGCTGCCGCAATCGAAGCGGCGTCCCTCATAGCGGTAGGCAAGCGCCTGTTCGCGCGCCAGCAGCGCCTGGATGGCGTCCGTGAGCTGCAACTCGCCGCCGGCGCCCGGCTTGAGCGCGCTGAGGAATTCGAAGATGCTGGGCATCAGCACGTAACGCCCCACCACCCCAAGATTGGACGGTGCCACTTCCGGCGCGGGCTTCTCCACGATGCCGGACATCTTGAAGAGGCGGTCGTCCCAAGGCTTGCCGTCGATCACGCCATAGGAGCGTGAATCCTGCGGCTGGATCTCCTCCACGCCGATGACGGAGCTGTGATAGTGGTCGAACACCTCGATCATCTGCTTGAGCACAGGCGTGCGCGCGTCGAGCAGGTCGTCGGCCAGTATCACGGCGAAGGGCTCGTCCCCGATCAGCTTGCTGGCGCAGCGCACCGCGTGGCCCAGTCCCAGGGGCTCTGCCTGCCGCACATAGAAGCAATCGACGTGGGCCGGCTTGATGCTGCGCACCAGGTCCAGCAATTGCTGCTTGCCGCGCGCCATCAGTTCGGCCTCGACCTCGTAGGACTTGTCGAAGTGATCCTCGATGGCGCGCTTGCTGCGCCCCGTCACAAAGATCAGCTCGGTAATGCCCGCGGCCATCGCTTCTTCCACGGCGTACTGGATCAGTGGCTTGTCGACCACCGGCAACATCTCTTTCGGGCTGGCCTTGGTGGCCGGCAGAAATCGCGTGCCGAGGCCGGCCACCGGGAATACGGCTTTCCTGATCTTGAGCATGAAACTACCCCCGTCGTCTGGTTTGAAAGGCTTGGCGTCTTGCCGGTCGGTTGCCTTGGCGCGCGCGGCTCCTGCCGCATGGCATGGTCCCGGAGCCAGCCGTGGCGAAGCCAGCGTATCGCTGCGCAGCGCGCGCTATCTGCCAACAGTTCGCTGTATTCCGACAGCGCATGCATCGCGCCGCCCTGGCCTCGCGCGAGGGGCATACATTGTGGCCAATGGGAGGCGCCAACAGGAAGGCGCCAACAGGGAAGCCGGCAGCGCCATAGAAGGTGATCGATGAGGGTGATCGATGAAGGTGATCGAAGGCGAGCTCAGCGGCGCGCTCGCCCGCACGCCAACGCAAGCAGATGGAAACACGATGAACTGGTACCGGATCACAGACCTCGGCGATGCCGCGGTGACGCTGCCGCTGGCGCTGACCACCGGCCTGTGGCTGCTGCAAAGCACCGGGTGGCGGGTGGCGCTGCGCTGGGCCCTGTGCCTGGCAGCGGCCGCGGCGCTGGTGCTGGCCAGCAAGCTGCTGCACACCGGCTGCGGCACGGTGCTGGAGCGCTTCGACATGCGCGTGATCAGCGGCCACGCGATGCTCTCGTCGGCGGTGTGGTCCGTGTTCCTTGGCTCGCTGTTGCGCAGCTTCCGGGCCTCGTGGCGCCAGGCCGGCTTCGTGCTCGGCCTGATGCTGGCGGCCTTGATCTGCTTTAGCCGCGTGCGCCTGGGCGCCCATACACCGGCCGAGGTCATCGCCGGGTGGCTTCTGGGCGGCGCCGTCGCGTTCTGGGTGCTGCGCGCCTGCCAGGGCGCGCCGAAGCGGCTGGGCAAATGCCTGATCGCTGGCGTTGCCCTGCTCGGGCTCTGTACGGTGGCTTACGGACGCCATGCGCCATTCCAGCAGATCATCTGGCACTACTCGCCGTATTACGCCCCGGTGATTTGCTACTAGTGCCGCCGGTGCGCCGCCTGTTCCCGGCGCGCACTGGCCACGGGCTTCGTCCGATAAACACTAAATCCTGGCGGCCAGAGCCAGGGGCGTGTGGGTAAACTTCTATCCGGCGTGCTCACCACCGTGGTGCGCCAGGCTTCGTTCGGCCCGGACCCTGCCAGCTACGCCGGAGGGCTCACTCAACCCCGCCGCGGCAGGTCTTGCAGGCCGCGCGTCTCACATGCCTTGCGTTGCGGCCTTGCTCTGGCTGGCCGCGCCAGGGGCATCGCGAATAAAACGCCTCGGCCAGAGGCTGCACGAGCAAGGCGCGTCCAGCGCCCGCCAGTTTTCCATTCATTCGGGGGCCTGCGGGGTCCCTGCGTTACTGCGTTACTGCGTTACTGTTGCGCCCGCGTTGACCCGACGCAGGCCAAACGATGGGGAAGCCATGTCGACGCTTACCAGCCCGAACCCGGCCCCGGCTGCGGGGAGCCCTTGGATACGTGTTGCCTTGCAGCGCGCCGGCATCCTGTTGCTGCTGTTGTTTGCCATCGCGGGTTGCGGCGGCGACCGCAGCGGCGACGCTACCAGCGCAACCCCCGCGGCAACCCTGCAGCCAGCGGACGTCACCTGGACGCTGTGCGCCTCGGAATACCAGACCTGCGCCTTCACCGGCACCCACCAGGTCAAGTACGGCACCGATACGCAGTACGTCATCAAGACCTTCACCGGCGGCACCAGTTGCGACAACGGCGTGTTCGGCGACCCCGCATCCGGGTTTGCCAAGAGTTGCTGGTACGACTCCGGCACGAGCGGCTCGACGACGCCCCCCGCCACCAGCACCTGGGTTGCCTGCAGCTCGGAAAACGGCTTCTGCAGCTTTACCGGCACACGCCAGGTCCGCTACGGGACCGCTACGCAATACGTCACCCTGACCTTCACCAATGGCGTGGCCTGCAACAACGGCGTGTTCGGCGATCCCGCACCCGGCTTCGGCAAGACGTGTTCGTACGAGGACACCGGTACCACCACGCCCACCACGCCCACCACGCCCACGACACCCACCACCCCGACCACGCCAGTGACGCCGACGGGCAGCGGCACGCTCAGTTGCACCGCGCCTGCCGGCAGTGTCGCCGCGGCGGGCGGCGGCGATGCTATCGAGATGGATACCCCGGGTGGCGACGGCACGCGGATGTTCGCCTCGGGCAGTACCTTCCAGGTGAGCGTGACCACCCGCGCCGGCAGCGCGGATACGGTGAACTGGCAGATCTCCGACACCTGGAACAAGGTGCGCGCCAGCGGCCAGTTTCCGGTCGCCGCCGGTGCGATCGTGTCGACGCTGAACTGCACGTCCACGCTGTCAGGCTACTTCGCCGGGTCGGCAAGCCTGGCCTCCGGCGCAGGCTCGCTGCTCGCACGCGGCACCCGGCCCAGCGGTATTGCGACCTTCGGTGTACTGCCCGACGTTTCTTCGGTGCTCCCAGCGGTCAGCTACGCCAGCCAGGACCTGCACCGCTTCGGCGGGCAAGGCGCGGCCTACCTGCTGCCCGGGCAAGGCTGCTGCGATGGCGACGGCTATCGTCCGCTCTATCCCGCGCTGGGCCTGTCGTGGGCCAACGACAACCGCAACTGGTACGTGGAAGAACCCAACGGCCCCAATACGTTCAATCCCGCGGTGGACCACCTCGCCTCGTACTTCAAGCCCGGCGACCTGATGCGGCTGATCCAGCTCGACGGCATTCCCGCCTGGGCGAGTCCCACCGGCGTGGCCACCCACAGCTACGCGCCGCAATCCTTGCCCGCTTACCAGGACTACATGACCCGGGTGGGGCAAGAGTCGAACACGGTGCGGACCCGGTATTTCCCCGCGCAATCGGCCAACTACTATCAGGTCACCTGGGAACCCGACTATAACGGCGGCCTGCCGTGGCTGGATACCGATGCCAACTTCACCGCGATGTACAAGGCCACCTTCCAGGGCGTCCACAGCACCGACCCGAGCGCGGTGATCATGGGCACCACCAACGCCATGGTGCGCGAGAACACCGTCTGGCTGAACCGGCTGGCGCCGCTGGGTTTTGCCCAGTATCTCGACGGGGTGACGGCGCACGGCTACTACGACGTAGGCACTTCGCCCTCGCATCCGCCAGAGCGCCTGGTCGGCAACAGCGATCCCTCCAACGCCGCCAACGCGCTGCCGGCCGCCATGCGCGAATTGCGCCATGCCGTCGCGACCCTGCTCAAGCGCGGCGCGCGGCTGTTCGTCACCGAGACTGGCATCAGCTACGACCTTGGCACCGCTTATGGCCCGAACTACCCGACGCAGAACGTCCTGTACGCACATGGCGCAGTGGTCGCCCGCACGCACCTGATCCTGCTAGGAGAGGGCGCGGACGTGACTTATATGTTCTACGCCACGGACATCCCCACCGACGCTGCCGGCTACGGCTTGTTCTTCGACCTGGTCAATCCGCAAGGCACCTACGGCCCCGCCAAGATCAGCCCGAAGCCCGCCGCGCTGGCAGTAGCGGCGATGACCCGGCTCATCGACGGCACCAATACGCTGGGGCCGCTCAATGGGCTGCCGTTCGGCGTCTATGGCTATGCATTCCAGCGGCTCAACAATGGCAGCGTGGTGACGGCATTGTGGGCGCACAACAATGCCAACTGGAGCGCGGCTACGGGGTTCAGCGCGACGTATAACGTTGCCTATAGCCTGCAGGTGGATGCGCCCGGGTCCAGCGGGCAGGTGACGGTGGTCGACATGATGGGGAATGCGGCGTCCGTGGCCTACGCGAATGGACAGGTTGCACTGGCTCTGACGGAGACGCCGGTTTATGTGATATCCACCAATGCTTCCGTGGCGCAGGGGAATGTGACGGCGCCGGAGGGGTATGTGGGGAGGTAGGAGGCATGGGAGGCCGCTCTTGCCAGGGCATCCGGCCGTCGGCGCAGGTGATCGTGGCTGGGGGGCTTGGGGGAGCTAGCTGCTGTCGCGGACCCGCGCCAGCGGCCCGCATTCACCGCAATCACTTATCCTCAGGCGCGGCAAACAGCGAAGTCACATTCTTGGTCAGCACCAGCAACGTCGCGGTTTCGGCCAACGCCTGCTCCTTGCGCCTCAACTCCCTCTCCAACTCCCGAATCCGCTTCTGATCCTGCTCATGCCGCCTGCGCACCGCGCCAATCCCGCGGTTGTCCGCCAGCGCCGCCGCGGCGCTTTGCCGCCAGCATTCCAGCTCGGTCGGGTCGATCGCATTCTCGCGGCACCAGGCGGTCTTCTGCAACTCGCCCATGGCGCCGGTGGCAAGCACGGCATCCAGGCGCGCTTCGCCGGCGCCGGGCGGGTTAGCCAGGGGTGGGGCGAGGGCCACCGCGCGCCAGCGCTCCAGCGCCGCCGGCGATATCCCCATCTCGGCGGACACCTGCGCAACACTGGCGTTCTCGGGAGGCAGCATCCGCGCAACGGCGCGTTCCTTGAAGGACTGTGTATATCTAGCCACTGTGATTCACCTTGATTCCTCAGTTGCCGCTCGGTTGCTGTCCTTCCTCCCCCGGGGCAAGGCCATGGCCTGGGGTGTTGGCAGTCGGTAACTCGAGTCCCGCGCGGCACGTGGCTTACGCCCGCGGGGACGGCGTCGGGTCAGCTCACGCGGCGTGCTGCTCGGCCGGCTGTGCGGCAGGCGTGCCGCGGCGGCGCGCCGGGAACAGCGCATCGCGAATGCGCAGGAAGGGGAACTCGATCGCGCGCGTGGCGGCATAGCCGGCGATGATCGCAACGGCAAACTGCAGCGCAAGGGCGAGTCCCCAGGCCACCATGACGGGGATGCCGAACGTGCTTGCCTTGCGAATAAACACGTCGCCCGGGGCCAGCGCCACGGAGTGCCACAGATAGATGCCGTAGGAATACACGCCGATCCACGCCACCGCGCGGTATAGCCTGGCGCCGCGTATCGCCCCGGAGTATTCGAGCACCAGCACGATCAGCGCGGCAAAGCCGATGGCCTGGATGGTGTAGCCGATGCTCTCCTCGAGCACCAGGTTGCGCTGCAGGAATACCAGCCAGACGACCGTGCCTGCCACCACGGCCAGCAGCAGCAGCTTTTGCCCGGCGATGCGGCGGTACAGTTCCGGTTTCATCCAATAGACCGTGGCCAGCATGACGCCGACGAGCAGGCTGTCGATGCGATATTGCGTGTAGGCGGAGGCTGCTTCCAGCTCGCCACTGGCGAGCGCGGCGCAGCGCGCGGCCAGCACCACCACGCACAAGGTGCCCAGGGTCCACAGGATGGTGTTGGCGCGCACGCGCAGGCGGGCGAACAGCAGCACCAGCGCCGGCAGGAACAGGTAAAAGTGTTCTTCCACGGCAAGGCTCCAGGTCTGCGCAATGGAGGAGCCGAGGTAGTTCTGCATGTGCGTGAGATTCTGGTACAGGAAGGTGCTGGTCGGGTGGCGGCCGGCCAGCACATGGAACAGGATCAGGGCGTAGTAGGCGGGCCAGATCTTGAAGATGCGGCGGATGATAAAGCGCCGCGCATCCACGCTGCCGCTCTGCGCGTACTGGCGCAGCAACAGCCCCCCGACCAGGAAGCCACTCAGGGTAAAGAACAGGTTGACCCCTTCGCGTCCAAAGTTCTTGAGCGGATACTCGATCAGGGCGACCCACTGGCTGCCGGTGCTGACCGTGTGGAAGTGCATTCCCATCACGGCAATGATCGCCAGCCCGCGAACGAAATCGAGTTCGATGGACCGGCTGGTCGGATTGACGTCGCGGCTTGCCTGGTAGTCCATGCTGTTCTCCTTATAGGGTGCCGGACGGGGTTGTGATGGCGGCGTGGCCAGCCGGGTCGAATCGCTTGCGGATGAACCGGCACGGATTGCCGCCGTAGATGCCTTCGGCCTCGAGCGAGTGATGCACCACCGAGAGCGGCGTGACCACCGCCGAGCGGCCGATGGTGATGCCTTTCTGGATGACGCACTTGGACGTGATCCACACACCGTCCTCGATCACGATCGGCGCGACATGCAAGTCCATGTTGCTGTCCAGGTCGTGCGAGCCCGCCGTCAGGAAGCTGCCTTGCGAGATGCAGACGTTGGAGCCGATGCGGACGCTGGCCTGGTTGTAGATCCATACATCCACGCCGAACCAGCAGCCATCGCCCACTTCCAGGTTCCAGGGCGACTTGACGCGCAGCGGGTGAACCAGCCGGCAGTGCTGGCCGATACGCGCACCGAACAGGCGCAGCAGGGCGACGCGCAGCCCGGAGAACGGATTCAGCTTATTGTTGATGATGCCGGCTTCGACCAGGAACCACGCCGCCTCGACCAGCAGGCTGCGCCGGCGCACGTAGTTGCCCTTGCCGGCGCGGGTGAGGTCGATGACGCGATGTCCCGGTGTGCTGGCGAGGCTTGCATCGCGGTTGCCTTCGCGGCTGCTTTCACGATTGGCCTCGCGGCTACTGTCACGGCCAGCCCCGCGTGGATCGCCGACCACATCGAGACAATCGGCATAAGCTTCGGTATCCATGTTCCGCCTCTCACTGGGTGGCCCCGCGGCGCTCTCGGCAATACTGGGCATCGCCGCGCGGAAGAATCCATCGTATTGCGCGCTGCATCCTGCATCCTGCATTCGCGGGAACGCGAATTCATTCATTACGTTCCTGTCGGGAAAATTATCGAACGTGAAAACGCGGCTGGCCGGCAATTTGGCGCGATTGGCCTTTCGCAAGGGGCGTTTTGGCGGCTCCGCACTACGCCGGGCGCGCAACGCGGCATGGCCGCGAGGTCAGGCGCCGATCTTGCCCTTGCCAAGCATGTCGGCGTTGCCGCGCGTGCCCGCCGGAAAGAGCGCGTCGCGCAACCGCAGGAAAGGCAGTTCAACGGCACGGGTGGTCAGGTAGCCCACCGCGATCGCAATGGCGAACTGCATGACGAGCGCCAGCACCCAGACCATCGCCGGGGGCAGCCCATGTGCCAAAGCCTCATGAATGATCAGGGCGCCGGGCGTGCGCGCCACCGTATGCCACAGATAGATGCCATAGGAATACACGCCTATCCAGGCGATGGCCCGGTACGCGACGCTGTCGCGCAGGCGGCCTGAATGCTCCAGCACCAGCACGATCAGGGCGATGAAGCCGATGGACTGGATGGTGAAGCCGATGCTCTCCTCGACCACGATATCGGCCTGGCAGAACAACAGCCATACCAGCAGTCCCGCCACGGCGGCGGCCAGCCAGCCGCGCCGTGCCGCCAGCTTGTGGTAGAGGCCGGGCTTCAGCCAGTACAGGACTGCCAGCATCACGCCAAACAGCATGCTGTCGACGCGATACTGCGTGTACACATAGGCGCCCCGGAGGTCGCCGCCGGCGACGGCCGCGCTGCGGGCCAGCAAGACCAGCACGCACGCCGTCGCCAGCAGCCATAGCAATCGTCCCGGCGTCAGCCGCCAGCGCGCGCACAGCAGCAGTGCAATCGGCAGCAGCAGGTAGAAGTGTTCTTCCACCGCCAGGCTCCAGGTCTGCGCGATGGAGCTGCCAAGATAGTTCTGCAGATGCGTCGCGTTCTGCAGCAAGAAGGTGCTGCGCGCATGATGGCCGGCCAGGGCGTGGACCAGGATCAGCAGGTAGTAGGCCGGCCAGATCTTGAAGATCCTGCGAATGAAGAAGCGCCACGTGTCCACGGTGCCGGTCTGCGCGTACTGCCGCAGCAGCAACCCGCCTACCAGGAATCCGCTGAGCGTGAAGAACAGCGTGACGGCTTCCCGCCCAAAATTCTTCAGGGGATATTCAAGCAGCCAGATCAGGCGGCTGCCGGTGTCGACGGTATGGAAGTGAATGCCCATGACGGCGATGATGGCAAGGCCCCTGACGAAATCCAGTTCGACGAAGCGGCTGTGGGAACGCGCGTCTGCGGTGCGATGCATGCAAAGGGCCTCCTGCCGGTGCGTTTGCGCACGGCGTGCTGTCGACCCTGGGTGATATGGATTCGTGGCCATGGCGTTGCCATGGCTGCGCGGGCAGCGGCACCCCGTACGGGTGCGGCTTGTATCGGAAGCGAGCGTCAGGCAGCCGCGCGGCGCAGGGTCTGCTTGAATTCGCTCAAGGTATGCCGGGCCAGCAGGTGGGCCCTGGCGGCTGCGGCCGGCGGCGCGGCTGCCGCCACGGGCCAGGAGAGCTGGTCCAGCGCGCGCTGGATGGCGGGGCCGGACAGGTCTTCCAGCACCGGCCCGAGTTCCTGCCCCTGGCAGAACCAGCCGATCAGGCCGTCGGTGGTGGCGATCACGGGCTTGCCAAAGCGGTAGGCCTGCACCAGTACGCCGCTCATGCCGTAGTGGCCCTTGTAGCCGAGCCAGACGGCGTCGCAGGCGGAGAACAGGTCGGCCTCTTCCTCGTTGGTGATGAAGCGGTCGAAGATCACGGGCGGCGGCGACAGCGTGGGCGCGGCCGCCTGCAGGAACGCGCGCGTCTGCGGGTCTTGCTGGCCGGCCACCACCAGCGTGGGCGCGCGTGGGTGGCCGGCCAGCGCCGTGACCAGCTCGCAAATGCCCTTGCGTTCCGTGACCGCGCCGTACACCAGCAGGTAGGTGCCGGCGCTGTGCCCCGGGCCTTGGCCCAACCCCAGGCCCAGCCGCAGCCTGGCGGCAGCGGGATCGGCCGGGAGCGCGTCGGGGCAGGGATCGGCCAGGTAGGCGAGGGCGGTGCGGCCGTTGCCGCGTGGGTACCACTGCGGCAACGTCGGGTCGATCGACAGCAGCGTCTTCATGCCGCCGGACTCGACGGCGCGCCGGAACAACCACGTCTTGATCGCGTTCACCAGCGGCTGGTGCGGGGACTTCACGCCCACCTTGCTGTGATGGAAGTTTGCGCGCATCGTAATGCCGACCCATGGCACCTTGGCGAATGGCGAGCCAAGCAGCGGGAGCACGTAGAGGAAGTAGTCGGCATAGGGCACCAGCACCAGCGAGATGTCGCGCAGGCCGGCGGCGACCTGGAAGGCATGGCGGAAAGTGCGCCAGAAACGCACATAGCTGAGCTTGCCGAGGCCGCTGCCTACCGCGGGCGGTGGCTGCGTAAAGACGATACTGGCGACGATGCCGGCGGCGGGATCCTGCGCGGCCAGCATGCGCTGGGCGAGCGGATGCGCCTGGTTGCCGGGGTCGGTGACCACCAGGCAGTGGTAGCCGGCTTCCGTGTAGGCCTGCACCGCCCATTCGACGTAGCGCCACCGGTGGCCGGTGAAATCGTGCTCGATGATCAGTGCGGTCGGCTCGGACATCGCGTCTCCAGGCACGGTGGGGCGAGCCCGGTGTGCGGCGGGTTGCGGATGTTGCCACACTAACACCGCCGTCTTTGCGCCGGCCGCCAATTTGCGGGCCGGCTTGGCGGATAAAGGCGGGGCCCGATTGCGCAAGCCCACCCGGGCGTCGCGCGCATGTGACGGATTAACGCTAGGCGATGGCGATTCCTGTTGCCGCGCCTACGGTAAGTTGTGCTTCATGGCTGGCGCGCGGCGCCGGCCGGGCCGGCACGGATGCCCGTGCTGGCCGCGCCGGTGCCTGGCTTCGGCGCTCAACCCATGGTGAGGCAATATGGCCAGGTCCCTGAGGAATGCCTTCTTCCTGCCGTTGACCGGCCTGCATGCCAGTTCGGCCGCGTGGGTGCTGGGGCAGCAGGTGCTGGTGCGGGGGCTGGTGGCCATCAAGTTCCTCATGGTCGGGCGCATCCTCGGCCCGTCTGCGGTCGGGATTGCCGCCGTGGCGCTGCTGGCCGTGGCGATTGCCGAGGCGCTCAGCGATACCGGCTTGCCCCAGGCGGTGGTGCAGGACAAGCAAACGCCCACCCCCGACCAGCTCAGTGCGCTCTGGACCGCGCTGACGTGCCGGGGCGCGGGGGTGGCATTGCTGCTGGTCGCGCTGGCGCCGCTGCTGGAGGCGCAGTTCCACCTCGCGGGCTCCTTGCTGCTGCTGCAGCTGGCCGCCGCCCTGCCGCTGATCCGCGGCCTGGCCTCGCCGGCCTATTTTGTGGTAACGCGCGACCGGGGCTTCCAGCATATTGCCGGGATCGAGGTGGCGGCTGCCGGTACCGACTGCGGCGTCAGCCTGGCGTGCGCCTTCGCGGGCGCGGGCGCCATGTCCATCCTGATCGGGTTGCTCGCTGGCGAATCCGTCAAGACCGCGCTCACCTGGCTGAGCATGCGCCCGCGGCCGCCTCTGCGCCTCAAGTGGGCCGGCATCGGCCATTACGTGGGTTTCAGCCGCTGGATCTGGGCGGGCAGCGTGGTCAACCTGCTGCTCAACCAGTTCGACAAGGTCATCGTTGGCAAGCTGCTCGGCCCGGCCCAGCTGGGCGCCTACCAGATGTCGTCCAAGTTCGCGCAGATGCTGCTCGCCGATGCGGGCATCGCGATCTCGCAGTACCTGTTTCCCACCTTTGCCGCTCGTTTCCGCAAGCAGGATGGCTCCGATGCGGTGCTGCTGCGCCGCTTCGTGGTGGTCGGCGGCCTGGGGCTGGCGGTCGTGGTGGTGGTGCTGCGGCTGGTGGCGCAGCCGCTGTTCCTGCTGGTGCTGGGGCCGGCCTGGCTCGGCGCGGTGCCGTTGTTCCGCATCTTCACCATCAACATGGCAATTGGCGGGCTGATTGCCGTGCTGGTCGCCTACCTGCGCGCCGTGGGCATTCCCAAGGCTGCCACGCATGCCTCGGTGCTCCAGGTCTGCGTATTGCTGGCCACGGTGCCGCCTGCCACCCGTTACTGGGGTGCGCAGGGCATTGCCTGGTCGATGACGGCGGGCCTGGCGGTCGCGGCGGCATGGATGCTCTACCAGATCCTGAAAATGAGGAGGGTGTGATGCGGATTCTCCATCTTGTGCTGGCACCGCGCCTTTCAGGCGCGGAGATGCTGGCGAAAGACCTGGCCATCTACCAGCAGGCCCACGGCGACACGGTCTGCGTGTCGGCCCTGATGCCGCAGCAGGATGACTTCGCGGCGCTGCGCGCGCAGCTCGATGCGGCTGGCGTGCTGTGCCTGTTTCCGGACCAGCCCCAGCGCCTGCCGGGCCGGCTCTGGCACCTGCGCGGCGTGCTGCGCGACTACCAGCCGGATATCATCTTCGCGCATGCCACCATCCCGGCCTTCTACGCGCGGGCCTTGCCGTCGCGGGTGCCGGTGGTCTACGTGATGCACTCCGCCGCCAACGATTTCGAGAGCACCATGTTCCGCTACGTCGAGCGGATGCTGTCCGCGCGCGCCCGCGCGGTGATCGGGGTGTCGCAGGGGAATCTGCGCGATTACATCAACTCGGTGGGCACGCACCCGTTGATGGCGGTGATTCCCAATGGCGTGGACACCCGGCGCTTCTTTGTGCGGCCCGCGGGCCAGCGTGAGGCGGCGTCGCGGCTCGTCATCCAGGTGGGCCGCTATGCGGCGATCAAGAACCAGCTGCATACCGTGCTGGCGTTTCGCGAGGCGCTCAAGAGCGTGCCGAACGCGCGGCTGGAGATGTATGGCGTGATCGAGGATCCCGATTACTACGTCAAGGTCTGCGCCCTGGTGGAAGAACTGGGCCTGGCCGGCAAGGTGCGGGTCAACGGGCCGCAGACCAATATCCCGGAGCTGCTGGCGGGCGCAGCCGTGTTTGCCATGCCGTCCGCGTCGGAGGCGCACAGCATTGCCTTTCTCGAAGCATTGGCCACAGGCATGCCGGTCGTGGCGAGCGGCATCCCCGCTTTTGCATTCGCACGCGACTTCGCCGGCGTGCAACTGCTGGACACCGGCGACGCCGCCGCCTATGGCGCGGCGCTGACCGTGGCGCTGGCGCAGCCACGGGTTGCGCGCTCGCTCGATGGCTTGACGCTCAAGGACACGGCCGACCAGTACCGCGCGCTGGCGCGCAGGCTGATCAGCATGGCGTGACGGCTGCCCTCGGGCGCCTGGCATCACGGGATAAGAGCAGGAGGAGATATGGAACGCAAACGTGTACTGGTGCTGAGCCCGCACGCGGACGACGCGGAACTGGGCGTGGGCGCCTACCTGGCCCGGGTCATCGATGCCGGCGGCGAAGTGATGGTGGCCCTGGCAACGGTAGGAAGGAGCCGGTCGCTCTGCCTTGGCCGCGAGGTGACCGAACAAGAACGGATGGACGAATTCTCCGAATCGATGGCCGTGCTTGGTGTACAGACAACCGAGGTCCTCACCAGGGGACTCGACGGCGTGCTCGACAGCTTCCCGCGCGCGCAGATGGTCGGCATGCTGGACGCGCTGCAGAACCGCTTCGAGCCGGACGAGGTGCTGATTCCGCTGTCGTCTTCGCACCAGGATCACCGCTATTGCTGGGAAGCCGGCGTTGCCGCCACGCGCCTGAACCCCGCCAAGCATGCCTCCCGCCTGGTGGCGGCCTACGAATATCCGGCCACGTGCTGGGGCGGTGGCGGCATCGTCAATCCCTTGGGGGGCTCGCTCTATATCGATGTGAGCGCCACGTGGTCGCGCAAGGTGGAGGCGTTGCGCAGGCACCGCTCGCAAATGCATGAGGGTGCCGGGCACCTGGTCAGCATCGAAGGCGTCACGGCGCTGGCGCAGTGGCGAGGTGCGGAAGCCGGCTTCGCGCTGGCGGAGGTGCTGCACATCATGCGCGCGCGCTGGCCGGGATGACGTTGGCCTGCTGCCCCATATCTGCGCATGCACGGGGCCGGGCGCTACGTGCGGTGTTGCGCACCGCGGCGCCAACAGACTAGTCCGGCACGCTTGCTTCAACGGTGTAAGTCACCGGCTGTGCCGGGCCAGGTACCCGGCGCGCCGGCGCTCGCGCGCTCCATCTTTCAGTCCCCCAGGTCAAGCAAGCCGTCTGTGTTGTGACGGCGAAGCCATGTTGCGCCCCGGGCAGATGCAATTATTTCATTAATCGAAGTCGCGACAGAGAAAATCCGGGATGGCCATCGTGCGATATATCCTCGTTGCTGATCCGATGCATTAATTAATTTGTCATAATTTTTAATGTTTAGAAATTATTTTTATGTTATCTGGTGTGGATGCGGATCCGCCTGAAATCGTGGAATTAATGTCGGATTCCCGCTCTCATGCACCTTTTGCGACCCTTGTGTTCGGTAGGCAACGCACGGATCGGTGCAGGATTTGCTGCGATGCATCATTCTGCTTAAAGTAGGAACTAGTTGCAGAACAGCGCGCTGGGACAAGCGATTTGAGGCGAGGTCGCAACCAGAAAAGGCTGTATTTACAACGTCTTGCACGAAATTTTGGAGCGGGCGGACGCATTCCGCCAACATCTCGCTACTTTCCGACACGGACACATTTCTCGGATTCGGGATCGCTACGATGCATTGCAACACCAATAAATTCGCGCAAGAACGGATCAACAATTCTTTGGGGGAAAATCATGCCGTACGCCCAACTTGAGCCCGCAACGGTTAGTTGGCTTCATACCTCAACTAACCGTTCAAAGTGCGCCGTGCGGCGCGTCGGAATTCTGCTGTTCGATGGTTTTTCATTATTGGGTGCGGGTTTGGTGGCTGAACTATTCCAGACCGCCAATGAATGCTCGGCGTCCGATCCTGCCAAAGAATCCGCTTATGACGTGCGCCTGCTTTCCGTCGACGGAGGCAGCGTCGCCTGCTCCGCGTCCGTACGGGTCTGGACCGACGGACTCGATCCACGCCAGTTCATCGGTTTCGATGTGCTCTTCATCGCCGGTGGCGCGGGCGCTCATGCCGCCGCGGCGGACGAGCGGCTGCTGCGCTGGCTGCGCGTTGTCTCCCCCCGCACGCCCACGGTGCGGCCCATCGCCGAAGGCCGTGCCGTGCTGGCGGCGGCCGGCGTGCTCAAGCCGCACGAGGACGAGCATCGCCATCCCGTGTTCGGGCTGCACGCCTCGGACGAGTCCGGCGAGCAGTACGAACTTGTCAGGGGTGCGCTGACGCTGATCAAGCGCGATCTTGGCCTGGACGTGGCGCGCGCGGTCGGTACCCGGGTGATGCCCGCCTGGACCGCCCGCCTGATGCCCAGGCTCGCGGATACCGGCGCGACCAGCGCGGGCGACAAGATCCGCGCGGCCGCGCGCTGGCTGCATGAGCACTGCGAGCAATCCATCTCGGTATCCGATGCCGCGCAGGTGGCGGCCATGAGCGAGCGCAACTTCCTGCGCCGCTTCAAGCTGGAAATGGGCGTGACACCGTCCGACTACCTGCTGCACGCCCGCCTGGATACCGCGTGCAGTTTCCTGGCCGAGACGGAGCTGCCTGTCGACAAGGTGGCGCGGCGCTGCGGCATGGGCAATGGCGACCGGCTAGCCAAGATTTTCCGCAAGCGCATGTCGATTTCCCCAACGGAATACCGTCAGCGCAGCAAGGTCAGCGCAGTGGGTTAGCAGGCAGACCGGCGGTGTATCCGCGGGCCAGCAGGTCCGCGCATTGCCCCGCGTAGACGATTGGCGCCACGGGCCGCTTGCGCAAGAGCGCGGCGCCCGACCAGGGAGGGCTGGATCATGTCGAATAAAGTGCTGGAGCCTGTTGCCGTGCAACCCGGGGACACCGCCGCGGCGGCGCCGGGCGCGCCCGTGCGCTTGCGCATTGCGCCCGTGGTGCTGGCCGGCGGTGCGGGCACGCGGCTGTGGCCGCTGTCGCGAGAACATTTCCCCAAGCAGCTGATCGACCTGGTGGGCAAGGACTCGCTGCTGCAGTCCACGCTGCTGCGCATGCAGGGCTTCTCCGCCGGCCACGAGATCGAGCCCAGCGCCATCATCGTCTGCGGCGACGAGCATCGCTTTATCACCAGCGAACAATTGCAGGCCAGCGGCATGCAAGGCCGGCTGGTGGTGGAGCCGGTCCGGCGCAATACGGCGCCCGCGCTCACGCTGGCCGCATCGCTGGCGCTGGCCGACGGCCAGGACGCAATCCTGGTGGTCATGCCGGCCGACCACGCGATTGCCGATGCCGGCGCCTTTCACCGGGCGCTGTCGATCGCGGCCGCCCATGCCAGCGAGGGGGCCATCGTCACCCTTGGCGTGCCGCCCACGCGGCCCGACACGGGCTATGGCTACATCAAGCTTGGCGAGATGCTGCCCGATGGCGTGCGCCACATGGAGCGCTTTGTCGAGAAGCCTGCCATCGAGCTTGCCGCGCAGTACGTGGCCAGTGGCAACTACTGGTGGAACAGCGGCATCTTTGTCGTGCGCGCCACGGTCTGGATGAGGGCGATCGAGGCATTGCATCCCGCGATCCACGAGATGTGCGTCGCGTCGGTGGCCGAAGGCAAGCAAGAGGGCCTGTTCTTCCGGCCCGCGTCGCGGCAGTTCTTCCTGAGCCCGTCGGACTCGATCGACTACGCCGTGATGGAGCGCCTGGACAACCCGGCCTCGCCGTGCCGGGGCGTGGTGGTGCCACTGGAGGCGGGCTGGTCGGACCTGGGCTCGTGGGACGCCGTGTGGGATGCCATGGACAAGGACGCCGAAGGCAACGCCGGGCGCGGCCGTGTGGTGTTCGAAGGCGCGCACTCCAGCTATGTCCATTCCGACGGGCGCCTGGTGGCATGCGTCGGGACCAGCAACATCGTGGTGGTGGAGACAGCCGACGCGGTGCTGGTCGTGGATCGTTCGCATGTGCAGGACGTCAAGGATGTGGTCGCGCGCATGAAGATCCTGCACGCGCCGGAGGCCGACACGCACCGCAAGGTACGCAGGCCCTGGGGCTTCTATGACTCCATCGAGCATGGCGATCGCTTTCAGGTCAAGCGCATCGTGGTCCAGCCGGGCGCGCGCCTGTCGCTGCAGCTGCATCACCATCGCGCCGAGCATTGGGTGGTGGTCAGCGGCACCGCGATGGTCACGCGTGGCGAGGAGCAATTCCTGCTCAGTGAGAACCAGTCCACCTTTATTCCGCTCGGCGTGCTGCATCGCCTGGAGAACCCGGGAAAGCTCCCGCTGGAGATCATCGAGATCCAGTCCGGCGGCTACCTGGGTGAAGACGACATCGTGCGCGTCGACGATACCTACGGCCGTTGCCCGGGACCACAAGCGTAAGGACCAAGGGACGAGGAACGAAGGACCGCCGGGCCACGCGGGCGCCGCCGGACGCGACCATGGGGAGGTCGCGTGCGGCGCGCCAGGAATACGTGGCGTGGCGCGCTGGAAAGCGACATGAGGGAAGTCAAGAAGGAAGTCAGGCAACGAGTGGTGAAGAAACGTGAAGGGCTGGGAAGAACGGGGAGAGGAACATGCTCAAGATTGAAGGGTTGCTGGCGCGCCTTCTGGATGTCGCGCTGGTGTTTGCCGGTGCCGCGATTGCCTCGCACATGCGCTTCAACGACATGTCGCAGCGCACGTTCTACGACGTGTTCATCGCGCTCTGCGTCGCGTTCACGCTGGCGTTGTTTCCTGCCTTCGGCATCTACGAGTCCTGGCGCGGACGCTCCAAGATCGGGCTGGCCGGACATATCGCGCTGGCCTGGCTGCTGGTGCAGTTCAGCGGCGTCATGGTGTTGTTCTCGTTGCACCATATCGACATCGTCTCGCGCCTGTGGTTCGTCTACTGGACGGGCTCCACCGGCGCCATGCTGATCGTGTCGCGCCTGATGACCCATGCGGTGCTGGGCCAGGTACGCAGCGCAGGCATGAACCTGCACAAGGTCGCCGTGGTTGGCTGCGGTGCGCACTGCAGCGCGGTCATCCGGCGCGGCGTGGCCGCGCCTGCCTCCGGCTTTCGCGTGGTGGCGGCGTTCAACGTGGCGCCGCAGGGTGGCAGCCTCAATGCGAAGGTGCCGACGTTCGACGATCGCGCCGCCTTCCATCGCTATATCCGCTCGCAGGATATCCATGAACTGTGGCTGGCGCTGCCGCTGTCCGAGGAGCGCGTCATCCTGGAGTTCGTGGAGGAGTTCCGCGACGAACTGGTCAACGTCCGCTTCATGCCGGACCTGCACAGCCTGGCGTTGTTCGACAGCGGCACCATCGAGCTGATCGGCATGCCCGCGATCAACCTGGTGGCGTCGCCGCTATCGGCCTCCGCGCTGCGCCAGAAGGACGTGTTCGACCGCCTTTTCGCCGCAGCCGCGCTGATCGGCCTGTCGCCGCTGCTGATCGCGATCGCCATTGCCGTCAAGCTGTCGTCGCGCGGGCCGGTGCTGTTCAAGCAAAAGCGCAAGAGCACCGACGGGCGCATCTTCACCATCTACAAGTTCCGCTCCATGCGCACGCATGCCGAGGCGGCCGGCGTGGTGACCCAGGCCAAGCGCAACGATCCGCGCATCACGCGCGTGGGCGCGTTCCTGCGGCGTACCAGCCTGGATGAGTTGCCGCAGTTCTTCAACGTGCTGCGCGGCGACATGTCGGTGGTGGGGCCGCGCCCGCATGCCATCGAGCATGACGACCAGTACCAGAAGCTGGTCAGCGGCTACATCCACCGCTACCGCGTCAAGCCCGGCATTACCGGCTGGGCCCAGGTAAATGGCTACCGCGGCGAGACGGATCGCATCGAGAAGATGGAGGGCCGCATCGCCTGCGACCTGTACTACCTGGGCAACTGGTCGTTCGCGCTCGATATGCGGATCATCGCCGCCACGGTGGTCAAGGGCCTGGTGCATCGCAACGCGTACTGAGCCGTACTGAGCCGTACGGAGCGCAAGGACAGGGCCGCGGCAGGCGCTAGCGCGTTGCCGGCGGGAAGCGATCGTTAGATGGAAGTCAACAAGACATGGCTACCTCATTCGAAACCCAATACACCGATGTCTCCGGCCCGGCCGAGCTTCGGCTGTCCGACTACCTGGTGACGCTGGTCGACCACTGGCGCATGATTGCTGCCATCACCCTGCTGGCGCTGGTGCTGGGCACCGTCTATGCCTTGCTGCAGAAACCGGTCTACCGCGCCGACGCCATGATCCAGGTGGAGGAGAGCAAGGGCGGCAACGCCGCCAATGCCAACCAGGGCTCGTCGCTGCAGACGCTGTCGTCGATCTTCGATCCCAACTCCTCCACGGCGGCCGAGATCGAGCTGATCCGGTCCCGGCTGGTGGTGGAGGAGGCGGTGCGCAAGCTGCATCTGGATATCGCGGCCAGGCCGCGCTACTTCCCGGTGATCGGCGCGTGGCTGGCCGCGTACAACAGCGGGCTGGCACCGCCCACGGAACTGCTCGGCCTGTCGCAGTACGCATGGGGCGCGGAATCCATCACGATCTCGCGGCTCGACACGCCGCAGAAGTACTACGGCAAGGTGTTCAAGCTGATCGCCGACAGCGCGCACACCTATACCCTGCGGGATCCCGAAGGCAATACGGTGCTGCAGGGCCGGGTGGGCGAGGAGGCCGAAGGCACCACCGCGCTTGGCCCCGTGCGCATCCGCGTGGATGCGCTGGTCGGGCGCAGCGGGTCGCAGTTCGAACTGGTGCGCGCATCCACCATCGGCACGGTGGAGCGTATCCAGCGCGCGCTCGCGGTGGCCGAGTCCGCCCTGCAGTCCGGCATCATCCGCGCCAGCCTGGAAGGGCCGGACCCCAAGCTCACCGCGGACATCGTCAACACCGTCGCGCGCCAGTTCGTGCAGCAGGACATTGGGCGGCGCTCCGCCGAAGCCGAGCACACGCTGGCGTTCCTGGACCAGCAACTGCCGGCGCTGCGCAAGGAGCTAGACCTGGCGGAGGAGCGCTACAACTCCTTTCGCAATCGGCAGGGCACCGTCAACCTCGGCGAGGAAAGCCGGCTGCTGCTGCAGCAGATCGTGGAGAACAAGACCAGCCTGGCCCGCTTGCAGACGCGGCTGGCCGAGATCCGCACGCACTACACCGACGCCAACCCGGCGGTGGTGGCGCTGATGGCACAGATCGAAACGCTGAGCGCGCAGCAAAGCACGCTGCGCCGCAGTGTCTCCGTGTTGCCGGATACCGAGCAGACCGCACTGCGGCTGGAGCGGGACGTGCGCGTGGATACCGAGCTCTATACCAACCTGCTCAACAACGCGCAGCAACTGCGCATCGTCAAGGCGGGCCAGGTCGGCAACGTGCGCGTGGTGGACTTCGCCGAACCCGCGGACGACCCGATCCGCCCGCAACGCGCCATGCTGGTGCTGATCAGCGGCGGCATCGGCCTGGTGCTGGGGGCCTTGCTGGCGTTCCTGCGCAAGGCCCTGTATGGCGGCGTGGAGCATCCGGAAGAGATCGAGCGGATGCTGGGCGTGCCGGTCTGCGCGGTGGTGCCGCGCAGCCAGACGCAGCTGCGCCTGCAGCGCGAGCTGCGCGCCTCCGGCAGCAGCGGGCTGGGCGTGCTGGCGGCACGCGCGCCGGACGATATCGCCGTGGAAGGCGTGCGCGCCTTGCGCACCACGCTGCAGTACGCGCTGCACACCGCCCGCAACAACGTCGTGATGCTGACCGGCTCGCGCCAGGATGCCGGCAAGTCGTTCCTGTCCGTGAACCTGGCCGCGCTGGTCGCGTCCGGGCGCAAGCGCGTGCTGCTGATCGACGGCGACATGCGGCGCGGCGAGGTTCATGTGCACTTCGGGCTGTCGCAGGTGCCGGGACTGTCGGACACGCTGATGGGCACGGACATCGACTCCGTGGTGATCCGCGAGGTGCTGCCGGGCCTGGATGTGCTGACCCGCGGCAGCTTGCCGCCCGATCCGGCGGAGCTGCTGATGAGCGATCGCTTTCACGCCATGCTGGACCTGTTCAAGCAACGCTACGACATGGTCATCATCGACACGCCGCCTGTGCTCGCGGTCACGGATGCCACGCTGCTCGGGCGGCACGCGGGCACCACCTTGCTGGTGGTACGCCACGGCCGGCATTCCGCGGCCGAGGTCACCGAGACCGCGCGGCGCCTGGCCAACGGCGGCGTGACGCTGCATGGCGTGCTGCTGACCGATGTCCCCAAGCCGCCACTGCTGCTGCGCACGGGCTACACCGAGTACTACGGCTACGAAGGACGGGTGAAGTAGGGCCGAGGGGGGCCGCTGACTCGACATCCATACCAAGCATTACCAACGCAAGGCGGGAGAACGACAATGACGCGCAAGGTTGCTCTGATCACTGGTGTTACCGGGCAGGACGGTTCCTATCTGGCTGAGTTGCTGCTCGAAAAGGGATACGACGTGCACGGCATCAAGCGCCGCACCTCCCTGTTCAATACAGACCGCATCGATCATCTTTACCGCGAGCGGCACGATCCCGACCGGCACTTCTTCCTGCACCACGGTGACCTGACGGATGCCACCAGCATGCTGCGCGTCATCCAGCAGGTGATGCCCGACGAGATCTACAACCTGGCGGCCCAGAGCCATGTGGCCGTCTCGTTCGAGGAACCCGAGTACACGGCCAATGCCGACGGCCTTGGCACGCTGCGCATCCTGGAGGCCATCCGCATCCTCGGGCTGCAGAAAAAAACACGCTTCTACCAGGCTTCCACCTCCGAGCTGTACGGGCTGGTGCAGGAGATCCCGCAGAAGGAGACCACGCCGTTCTATCCGCGCAGCCCCTACGCGGTGGCCAAGCTCTATGCCTACTGGATCACGGTCAACTATCGCGAGGCCTACGGCATGTACGCCTGCAACGGCATCCTCTTCAATCATGAGTCTCCGGTGCGCGGCGAGACCTTCGTCACCCGCAAGATCACGCGGGCGATCTCGCGCATCGCGGTCGGGCTGCAGGACGAGTTCTACCTGGGCAACCTGTCCGCGCTGCGTGACTGGGGCCATGCGCGCGACTATGTGGAGATGCAATGGCTGATGCTGCAGCAGGACCAGCCGGAGGACTTCGTGATTGCCAGCGGCGAGCAGTACAGCGTGCGCGAGTTCGTCCAGTGCGCCGCCGCCGAGCTAGGCGTCACCGTGCGATTCGAGGGCAGCGGCGTGGATGAGGTCGGGATCGTGGAGTCTGTCAGGGGCAAGGAAACCAAGCTCACCCCGGGCAAGGTGATCGTGCGCGTGGATCCGGCGTATTTCCGGCCCACCGAGGTGGAGACCTTGCTGGGCGACCCGTCCAAGGCCCATGCCAAGCTGGGCTGGGCGCCGCGTACGCCGTTCTCCAAGCTGGTCAAGGAGATGGTCCGCTCCGACTTCCAGATTGCCCGGCGCGATGCGCTGGTGACGCTGGCCGGCTTCCAGGCGCTGGAACACCACGAGTAAGCGCCATGGACAAGAACACCGTCTTCTTTATCGCAGGCCACAACGGCATGGTGGGCTCCGCGCTGGTGCGGCGCCTGCGGGCCGATGGCTACCGCAACCTGGTGACGCGGGACCGCGCCGAGCTGGACCTGACGGACCAGGGCGCGGTGCACCGCTTCTTTGCCGACGAGGGCATCGAGGTGGTGCTGCTTGCCGCTGCGCGCGTCGGCGGCATCCTTGCCAATGCCACGCGGCCGGCCAGCTTCCTATACGAGAACCTGGTCATCGAGACCAACGTGATCCACGCCGCGTACCAGGCAGGTGTGGGGCGGCTGGTGTTCTTTGGCTCTTCCTGCATCTATCCACGCGACTGCGCGCAGCCGATCCGCGAGGAGTACCTGCTGACGGGCGCGCTGGAGCCCACCAACGAGGCCTACGCCATCGCCAAGATCGCCGGGCTGAAACTCTGCGAGGCCTACAACCGGCAGTTCGGCACCCGCTATCTCTCGGTCATGCCGACCAACCTGTACGGCCCCAACGACAACTACGACCTCGCCACCAGCCACGTGCTGCCGGCGCTGATCAGCAAGGCCTGCACGGCAACCCGGCAAGGCGCCCCAAGCATGACCATCTGGGGCACCGGCAAGCCGCGCCGCGAGTTCCTGCATGTGGATGACCTCGCGTCGGCCACGCTGTTCCTGCTGGAGCGCGAGGTGCCGCAAGGCGTATTCAACGTAGGCACGGGCCGGGACTTGCCGATCCGCGAGCTGGCGGAGCGGATCTGCCGCATTGCCGGCTTCGAGGGCGAACTTGTGTTCGATACCTCCAAGCCGGACGGCACGCCTTGCAAGCTGCTTGATGTTTCGAAACTGGGGCAGATCGGCTGGCGGCCCGCGATCGGCCTTGATGAAGGGATTTCCGCCATCTACCAGGAGTATTCGCGGCGCATGGAAGAGGGGTTGCCCAGGGTCGAGCAGGCAGGGGCAACAGCGCTCTCCGGTGCCGTTATCGAGTGACCGCAAACAGGAGATAACAATGTCAGGCTCAGTCACGATATTCCACAACGTAGTCTGGTCGCGCCACAAGGGCGCGGTGTTCTCGGCGTTGCACAGCCAGTCTGCGGCAAGCTCGATCCATTACGACATGGTGCAGATCGCGGAGACGGAGCACTTCCGGCTCGGCTTCTCGGACGTCGACTACTCGTTTCACAACTATCCCATGCACCAGCTGTACGCCGGCTGCTATGAGGATGTGCCGCGCTGGAAGATGACTGCGCGCCTGACCTGGGAAGTGCTCAAGGCCAAGGGTGAGCTGGTGGTGCTGCCGGGCTACCACCGCCCGGAATACTGGGCGATGCTGCTGGCCTGCATCGTCACCGGCAAGCGGCGCGCGGTGTTTTGCGACTCCACCGGGCGGGACCGGCCGCGGCGCATGCTGACCTCCATTCCCAAGCGCGTGTTCTTCTCGCTGTGCCACGGCTACTTCGGTTTTGGCGAGCGCAGCCGCGAATACCTGATGTCGCTCGGCGCCAAGCCGGAGCGGATCTTCACGCCCTGCCAGGCGGCCGCCATGCCGGCCACCTACAAGCCGGAGCAAGCCCTGCAGCAGCGCCTGAAGCACCGCGCCGACGGTGCGCCTGTGTTCCTGTATGTGGGCCGCCTGTCGGAAGAAAAGGGGCTGGACACCCTGCTGGAAGCCTTCGCCGGCGTGCACAAGACGATGCCGTCGGCAACGCTGCGGCTGGTCGGCACCGGGCCGATGTCAGGCACCCTGCGCCAGATGGCGGCGGAGCTCGGCCTTGAGGCCGCGGTATGCCAGGTCGGCAGCCTGCAGGACGAAGGCTTGTCCAAGGAGTACTACCGGGCGGCCTGCATGGTCTTGCCCAGCCATAGCGAGCCGTGGGGCCTGGTGGTCAACGAGGCGCTCGCCCATGGCTGCCCGGCGGTGGTCAGCGAGAACTGCGGCTGCGTGCCGGAACTGGTGCTCGAAGGCGAGACCGGGTTTGCGGTGCCGGCGCGCAGCGCCGCCGCGCTGCAGGCCGGCATGACCCGCGCGGTGGCGGCGTTCGCGGATACCCAGGCCACCGCGGAGCGGTGCCTGTCCGTGATCCGGCGCTTCGATCCGGCGAACGCCGCGTCGAATATCGCGCGCGGCTGCGCCGCGATGCTGAGCGAGCCGGAAGTGCATCAGCGAACGGGCGTGCAGACCTAAGCCAGGACCCAGCCAGGACCAGCCCGCTTTTCTTCCTGCCGCGTGTCTTGACCTTGCGATGGCCTTTGCGGCCATTGCAGGGAGGGTTGCGCGTGTTCGCTGCATGCGCAGCGCTCCCTGGTCGGCCGGCTGGCCGGGAGGAAGGCGTCACGTTGCCGGAGTGACACACGCAGAACCGAATGGAGAGTCCCGTGAGAATCCTGATCTGCGGACAGAACTATGCGCCGGAGTTGACCGGAATCGGCAAATACACCGCCGAGATGGCCGAAGCGCTGGCCGCCAGCGGGCATGAGGTCCGCGTGGTCTGCGCGCCCCCTTACTACCCCGGCTGGCGCGTGGGCGAGGGATATTCCGCCTGGCGCTACACCCGCGAGCTGCGCGGCGGCGTGCAGGTGCATCGCGCGCCGTTGTGGGTGCCCGCGCGCCCGACCGGCGCTACGCGCCTGCTGCATCTCGCCAGCTTCGCGCTTGGCGCGCTGCCGTCCTTGCTCAGGCAGGTGCTATGGCGCCCGGACGCCGTGATGGCGATTGCCCCCAACTTGATGAGCGTGCCCGCCACATGGATGGTGGCGCGCCTGGCCGGCGCCAGGACCTGGCTCCACGTGCAGGACTATGAAGTCGATGCTGCCTTCGAGCTGGGCATGCTTAAAGGCGCAAGGCTGCGGCGCGCGGCGCTTGCCACGGAGCGTCTCCTGATGCGCCGCTTCGACGTGGTGTCCACCATCTCGGAGAAGATGGCCGAGCATGCGGTGCGCAAGGGCGTGGCCAGCACGCGCGTGTTCCGCCTGCCCAACTGGGTGGACACCACCGCCATCTACCCGCTGGAGCGGCCCAGCACCTATCGCGAGGAGCTCGGCATTGCGCCGGACCAGAAGGTGGTGCTCTATGCGGGCAACATGGGCGAGAAGCAAGGCCTGGAAATCCTGGTGTGCGCGGTTGCCGCACTGGCCGGCAATGCCGGCATCACCTTTGTCTTCTGCGGCAACGGCCCGGCCCGGGCCATGCTGGAAACCCACTGCGCCGGGCTGGACAACTGCCGCTTCCTGCCGCTGCAGCCCGTCGACCGGCTTAACGAGCTGTTGAACCTGGCGGACATCCATGTGCTGCCCCAGCGTGGCGATGCGGCCGACCTGGTCATGCCCTCCAAGCTGACCGGCATGTTTGCCAGCGGGCGCGCCATCGTCGCCATGGCGCTGCCGGGGACCGAGTTGTTCGCGGCGGTATCGCCGCGCGGGGTTGCGGTGCCCCCGGACGACGTCGAGGCCCTGGCGGGCGCCATCAAGCGGCTCGCGGCATCGCCCGCGCTGCGTGCGGAGCTAGGGGCCGCGGCGCGCGGCTACGCCGAGGCCACGCTGTCCGCCGCCGCCGTGCTGTCCCGCTTCGACGCCAGGCTGCGCGCGTTGTGTGGAGAAGGCTCGGCCCGGCCCGCGGCGGGGGAGCCCCGCGTCGGGGACGAACTCCCGGCCAACGTATTGCAGCCGGAGAAGGTGGAGTAGGTGCTGTAGGTGCGGTAGGTGCGGTAGGCGGCGTAGGCCGGGCGTCGCGCACGCAACAACAAGAAAGCAGGCGCAGAACCAAGTGCAAAAAAAAGACAGGGGAGGTGAAGCATGTCAGCGACACAACCAGGCGCGGCGCCAGCACAAGGCCGAGCGGCAGCGCGGCCTTACGGCACGGCGACGGCAAGCCACGCCGTGGGGACTTTGCCCGCGCTCACCAGCATCCGCTTCCTGGCGGCGCTGACCGTCGTGCTCTGCCACTTCACCGAGATCGGCGTGCTCAACGGCCCGGTGTGGTTCCTGCAACTGGCCGACGGCGGCCGGCCGGCTGTCTCGCTGTTCTTCGTGCTGTCCGGCTTTGTGCTGACCTTCACCTACCGGGACAAGATCGGCCTGCCAGGCGGCGCTGCCGCGTTCTACGCCGCGCGCTTCGCCAGGATCTACCCGGTGCTGGTGCTGTCGCTGCTGTTGTCGCTGCCGGTGACGGTGTGGCTCTTGCATACGGGCGACAGCGAGCTGTTGCGCGAGTGGTATGGGCTCAAGGGGTCGTACGTCGCGATGCTGGCGGTGAGCCTCGTTGCCCAGTTGCTGGCGCTGACCGCGTGGCTGCCGTTCTCGGCGCTCAACCAGCCATGGAACGGACCGGCCTGGAGCATCTCCTGCGAGGCCTTCTTCTACGCCTTGTTTCCGTTGCTGCTACGCCGGCTGGAAAAGCGTGGCAGCGGCGCGCTGGCGCTGCTGTGCCTGGCGCTGTGGCTGTTGCAAGGTGCCTGGATCGCGCTGCTGCTGGCGGTGCTGCCGCCGTCGCGGCATGGCTTTCTGGTGGCGCAGTTTCCGCTGACCCACCTTTTCGAGTTCGTGCTCGGTGTCTGCGCGGGCATTGCCTACGCGCGGCTGCGTGGCGCCGGCGGCAGCCGGCACGCGCTCGGCATGGCCCTGGTGGCGGTGGCGGTTTGCGCGATCGGCGCGCTGGCGGTGCTGCGCCCGCTCAGTCCCGCCTTCTACCTGCAGGCGCCGTTCTTTGGCGCGCTGATCCTTGGCCTTGCCTTGCTGGAGCGGCCGGTGGCAGGCGTGCTGCACCGGCGCTGGCTGGTGTCGCTTGGTGAAGCCAGCTTCGCGCTCTACCTGATTCACGTACCGCTGGCGCGCATGGCTTACCTGGCCGGCTGGCGCCAGCAGGCCGGCTGGCTGGCGGTGGCGCTGTCTATCTTGCTGAGCCTGGCCATCTACCGCTATGTCGAGGAACCGATGCGCCGGCAGTTGCGGCGCCGGCTGGCGCGCCCGCGCGTAGTGCTGCCCGCAGTGCTTTCCGTGGTGCCGCCTGTGCCGCCGCCCGCATCGGCGGCCCAGGCACCGGCCGTGCCGGTGCAAGCCTCCAACGGATGAAGGAGGGCCCGCCATGCGCAACCGCTTCGCGACCATCTGGATATGGCTGATGCTATGCCCGCTGGCAGTGGATTTCAAAAGCGTCGATGAAAACGGCAGCCGCCTGACGCAGATCCTGCTGACCTTGCCGGTGATCGCGGCGGGCATTGCCCTGGCCTTGATCGCGCCGCGCTTTGTCACGCGCACCCGGTTGAGCTCGGCGGTCATGGCCGCGTTGCTGCTGACCGTGCCGGGCAGCATCGTCCCGCAATTGATCCAGGGCAACGATGTTGGCAATTACCTGCGCGTGCTGTTGCCGTTCATGCTGTTCCTGATCGGCTACCTGGCCGCGCGCCATCCGTGGCCGCAAGAGCGCCTGACGCAGATCGAGTCGGCGATGTTCGCCGCCATGGTGACGTCGCTGCTGTTCAGCTTTGCCTATGGCATGGCGGTGGGGGGCGGGCTGGAGACGGTGCGCTTTCGCATTGTCTCGGTGGTCTTTCTGGCGACGCAGGGCGTGCTGCTGCACGAGTTCGTCATTGCCAGGCGCGTGACCAGGTTCACCGTGCTGCTGTTCATCGGCACCGTGACCATCGAGATGCTCAGCGTCACGCGCAGCTTGCTGGTCGGCACGGCGTTGCTGTTCTGCTTTGCCACGTGGCTGAGCGCGGCGTCGCTGCGCCATCTGCTCAAGGCGGTGCTGCGCGCGGTCGTCATCACGACGGTGCTGGTAGGCGGCACCGCGTTGATTGGCTCGGCGCTGTTTCCGAGCGTCGCCGCGCACTGGACCCAGCGGATTGCGGCGGGCAAGGCAACCGCTTCCGGCATCGACCCGACGACCGCCACCCGGCTCGCCGAGCTCAAGGACCAGTATGACCAGGTCATCTCGAACACGACGTCGCTCGTGGTCGGCAAAGGCTACGGGCATTTCTATCGTTATTCGCCCGCTTACCTGAAGGCGCTCTCCGGGCAGATGAGCGAGAAAGAGTTCTATGCCATCAACGAGTGGACGGCGGGGCATAACTTCTGGGTCTACCAGTTGTTCGCTGGCGGCTTGCTGTTTGGCATCGCGTTTCCCGCCATCGTGCTGTTCTCGCTCTATCGCGGCAGCATGGCCTATCGCCACTGGCGGCGCGTGGCGCCGAACGCGCCCAACCTGGCCGTGATGGGCCGCGCCTTGCTGGTGCTGGCGGCGCTGCCGGCCACGTCGATCGGCGGCAATCCGCTGGGCCCGCGCTTTTCCGGCGTGGTGTACGGCGTGGCGCTGGGCCTGCTGGTGGCCACGCATGCGCAGCTGGCCCGCTCGACGGCCGCGAAGCTCGCCGCGCAGGGCGCGGCGGCCGAACGCGCGCGGCAGGCACGACAGGCAAAACAGGGAAGGCCCAGGCGAGCCCCGCTGGCGGGGGCGCCCGCGCTCAGGCCCGGGACCTATCCACCGATGCTGACAACGATAGCCCACGCGCCGGCTGCCAACGCGGCCGGCGACGACCAGCCCGAGCGTGCGCCCAAGCGTCTGCGATTTGCCCCGCAAGGAGTCGACCGATGAACATCCTTCACCTGCTTTCATCGATCGATCCCAGGCTAGGCGGACCTGTGGAATGCGTGCGCCAGGGCAGCGCCCAGCTTGTCGCGCAGGGCCATCGCGTGGAGGTGCTGTCGCTCGATCCGCCGGATGCGCCCTACCTGGCCGACTTCCCCTTGCCTTTGCACGTGCTGGGGCCCGCGCGCGGCTACTACCACTACTCGCCGCGGCTGGTGCCCTGGCTGCGCGAGCATGCGCAGGAGTTCGACGCGGTCATCATCAACGGCCTGTGGCAATACCATGGCTTTGGCGCATGGCGCGCGTTGCGCAAGCTGCAGGTGCCGTACTACGTCTACCCGCACGGCATGCTCGATCCCTGGTTCAAGCGCGCCT
Source organism: Cupriavidus sp. GW822-FHT03E04 (assembly GCF_058801495.1). NCBI lineage: Bacteria > Pseudomonadati > Pseudomonadota > Betaproteobacteria > Burkholderiales > Burkholderiaceae > Cupriavidus > Cupriavidus sp. GW822-FHT03E04. Next base: position 137,478 of record NZ_JBXANI010000011.1, on the reverse strand, counting down.
ACCCGCGCAAGCACCTGAAGAAGTGGCTCTACTGGCCGTGGGCCGAGTACCGCGTATTGCGCGATGCGCGAGCCGTGTTGTTTACCGCCGAGGAAGAGCGGCGCCTGGCCAGCCAGTCCTTCTGGCTGTACCGCGCCAGGGAATCGGTCGTTAGCCTTGGCACGCAGTCGCCGCCCCCGGAGCACGACGCCGACGGCGTGGCGTTGCGCGAGCGCTTCCTGGCGGCATACCCCGAGCTGCGCGGCAAGCGCATCGTCTTGTTTCTTGGCCGCGTGCACGAGAAGAAAGGCTGCGACCTGCTGATCGATGCCTTTGCCCGCGTGGCGGCGCTGGACCCGCAGGCGCACCTCGTGATCGCGGGCCCCGATAGCGCGGGATGGGTGCCGCGGCTGCAGTCGCAGGCCGCAGCGCGTGGCATCGGCGCACGCGTGAGCTGGCCCGGCATGCTGCGCGCAGAGATGAAGTGGGGCGCGTTCTACGCCAGCGATGTGTTCGCACTGCCCTCGCACCAGGAGAATTTCGGCATCGCGGTGGCCGAGGCGCTGGGTTGCGCCGTGCCCGCGCTGATCTCCGACAAGGTCAACATCTGGCGCGAGATCGAGCGCGACGGCGCGGGCCTTGCCGCGCCCGACACCGTCGAGGGATGCGAGGCGCTGCTGCGGCGCTGGCTCTCCATGGACGACGCCCAGCGCGTGCAGATGCGCGCCTGCGCCAAGGCAACGTTCAACCGGCGCTTCACCGTGGAAAGCATGGCTCGCGACCTGCTGCGCGTGCTGCAGTCCGGCGAGCCGGCGCAGGCCGTGATGGAACCCGAGTGGCTGGGCCGCGATGCCTGATGCGGGATGCGGGATGCGGGATGCGTCCGGCAACGCACGCGCTTGGCCGCGGTTAGCGCAATGTTGGCGCACGCGAGCGAGGGCGTCGTACGAAGATGGAAGCGGGAAGGGTAGCGGCAATCCGTCTTGAAACCGGCCAACAGGGGGAGCAGTAGATGTTTATCGACACCAGAAAGCTCGAAGAGGACGCCGTGGTGCACACTACCGTCTGCATCATCGGCGCCGGGGTGGCCGGCATCACGCTGGCGCTGGAGATGCAGCGGCTTGGCATCGATGCCTGCTTGCTGGAGAGTGGCGGCTACAAGGCCGACGACGACACGCGCGACCTCTATCGCGGCGAGAACATCGGGCTGCCCTATACCTTCGCCGATGGCAGCCGTAGCCGCTTTCTCGGCGGCAGCAGCAATTGCTGGGGCGGCTGGTGCCGCCCGCTGGACCCGTGGGACCTGGAAAAGCGCAGCTGGGTGGCGCACAGCGGCTGGCCGTTCGGGCTCGATGAGCTCACCCCATATTACGAGCGCACCCATGCGCTGCTCAAGCTCGGGCCCAACAACTTCGATCCCGCTTACTGGGAGGCAGCCATCCGCCGTCCCGACGTGCGGCGCCTGCCGCTGATCGGCGAGCATATCCGCGACACGATCTCGCAGTTCAGCCCGCCGGCCCGCTTTGGCAAGCTGTACCGCGAGCCGCTGGAACAGTCGCATCGCGTCAAGGTGTATCTCTACGCCAACGTGGTCGACATCGGCACCAATGCCGATGCCACGTCGGTGACGCAGGTCTCGGTCGCCACGCTCAGCGGGCGGCGCATCAAGGTGGCGGCGCGCTTGTTCGTGCTGGCCACGGGCGGCATCGAAAACGCGCGCCTGCTGCTGGCATCGAACAAGGTGCAGCCTGCCGGCCTGGGCAATGGCGCGGACCTGGTGGGCCGCTATTTCATGGACCATCCGCGGCTGATGTCCGGCAGTGTCCGCTTCAACAAGGGATGGGCGCGCAACAAGCTCTACGACATCAAGTACCACTACCAGAACGCGGCGGTGAGTGCCAACGGCACCTATGTCTCCTCGCAATTCGCGCTCAAGCCCGCCGTGCTGGAGCGCGAAGGCCTGCTCAATGCGCGGGTGTGGTTCTTCTCGATGTTCTATGGCGAAGGCAGCAAAGGCGCGGAGGCGCTGTTCCGCACCAAGCAGGCACTGCTGAAGAAGGACCAGCCAGGCCACAGCCTCACCCGGGACCTGCTGACCATGGCCGCGCATCCGGTCGACACCGTGGGCTTCGGGCTGACCCGGCTGATGCAGCCGCGCTCGCTGATCACCGACGTCAAGATGCAGGCTATCGTGGAGGCCGATCCCGATCCGGACAGCCGGGTGACGCTGTCCGAACACCGCGACCGGCTCGGCGTGCCGCGAGTGCGGGTGCACTGGCGCGTGGGCAGCCTGGTGCAGCGTACCTTTGACCGCACCTTTGCGCTGCTGGCGCAGGAGCTGCAAAGCAGCGGCGTGGCGCAAGTCACGCTGGATCCACCCGTGGAGGGCCAGCCCTGGCCGGCCGCGCTCGAAGGTACCTGGCACCACATGGGCACCACACGCATGCATGATTCGCCAGCAATGGGAGTAGTGGACCGTAATAGCCGCGTCCACGGCATCTCGAATCTCTACGTGGCCGGCAGTTCGGTGTTCCCGACCGTCGGCGCGAATTTTCCCACCATCACCATTGCTGCGCTGGCATTGCGCCTGGGCGGGCACATCGCACGGGAGCTTGGCATGCCGTGCGCGACCTACACGAGCGACGGCATGCCGCAGCGCAGGGCGCCTGCACGCGAGCCTGAGCAAGCGATGACGCTGGCGGGCGCGGGCATGGCGGCTGCGGCGCAGGGCCTGGAGCCCTTGCGGGAGGAGTGACTTCGGGGGCCAGGCTTGGGCGCGGGCGTGCCTGCGCGACTGTGGCCTAACGTACATAGAGACCAGGTATTGGCGCGAATCTTGCGGCTATCCGGGGGGGCGGAACCCCAGATGGATCGTTGCAGGCGCAGCGCCCTCGAACGACTTGAATGCGGTTCACGACAAGGAGACGCTGCCATGGCAACCAGGATCTTTCCCGCTCTTGCATTCGTTGCCGTTCTTGGCGGATGCGCTTGGGCGCCGGGCCCGGCACTGGACTCGAGTCGCCTGCATGACGACATCGGCGCCAAGACTGGTACGGAAGCTTACCCGGTGCAACTGATCAACTCGGCGGTGATCTCCCGCCAGATTGACGCGGTTGCTACGACCAACAGCCAGGTGACACCCGCCACGGGCGCGAACCTTGCCCAGAGCATCGCGAAGTATGAATACCGCATCGGCCCGCAGGACCTGCTGGGCGTCACGGTGCTGTACAACCCGCAACTGAGCTCCAGCGCGGCGAACATGCAACCTATTCCTATCGCGCCCGGCGCCGACGGCGCGCAACAGCAGGCGCCGCTGGAGCAGAACGGGTTTCGCGTCGGCGCCAATGGCGAGGTCTACTATCCGCCCGTGGGCATGCTGCGGGTTGGTGGAAAGACCGTGGAGCAGGTGCGCAGCATGATCTCCACGGCGTTGTCCAAGGAGATCCGGGACCCGCGGGTCGACGTGCGCGTGGTGTCGTACCGCAACAGCCGGATCGACGTCACGGGGCTGGTGAAGAACCCGGGATCGTTGCAGGTCACCGATGTGCCGCTCTCGATGATCAACGCCATTGCGCGCACGGGCGGCACGTTGCCCGATGCCGACGTGCAGAAGGTCAGGCTGACGCGCGGCGACAAGGTCTACGAGCTGGACCTCGATACGCTGACCGAGCGGCGCAATGGTGTGGGTGATTTCCTCTTGCAGGGCGGCGACATCATCAACGTACCCGACCGGCTCTCCAGTCGGATCTTCGTGATGGGCGAAGTGGTCAAGCCGACCTCGCTGCTGATGAACAAGGGCCGGCTCACGCTGGCCGACGCGCTCGCCGGCGTCAACAGCATCGACATCCGCGCTGCCGACCCGCGCCAGGTCTTCGTGATCCGCGGCGCGCGCGAGAACCCGACCCAGCCAGCCGTGTACCGGCTTGACATGACACAGGTGGATGCTTTGCTGCTGTCGACGCAGTTCCGCATGGAGCCGCTCGACGTGGTGTATGTGGGCACGTCGGATGCCGTGCGCTTTAACCGGGTGCTCGAGCAGATTACGCCGACCATCCAGACCCTGTTCTTCACCAAGCAACTGGGCAAATAAACCAGGGCTGGGGGGCAGGCAGTTGGGTAGTTGGGGTCTTGCAGGGGGAACACATGATGCACAGCCAGCGATTCGCTCCGGACGTCAATCACCTCCTGCGCGGCTTGCCGCGCGACGACTGGGAGGCCATCTCCAACCACCTCGAACTGGTGCGCCTGCGCCCCGGGCAACTGTTGACCGATTGCGGGCAGCATACCAACCATGTGTATTTCCCGACCACGGCGGTCGTCTCCATGCTGTCCTTCCTGGAGGACGCCACTACCGTCGAGATCGCCACGGTCGGCAACGAGGGCATGGTCGGCATCCCGGTGGTGACGGGGGGCAATGCCATGCCCTACCGGCTGGAGGTGCACACGCCCGGGTTCGGCTACCGGCTGGCGGCGAACAAGCTGCGGCAAGAACTGCTGCGCTCGCCGGCAATCCTGCGGCTGACCCTGCTGTACGTGCAGGCATTGCTCACGCAGATCGCGCAGACCGCGGTGTGCAACCGCTATCACTCGCTTAACCAGCAGGTTTGCCGCTGGCTGCTGCTCGCCGTCGACCGCCTTTGCTCGAACGAGATCGCCATCACCCAGCAGGTCATTGCCACCAAGCTGGGCGTGCGCCGGGAGGGCGTGACCGAGGCCGCCAGGAAACTGGCGGATCTCGGGCTGATCCACTACAGCCGCGGCCACATCACGGTGATCGACCGGGTCCGGCTGGAGCTGCACGTCTGCGAGTGCTACGGCCTCGTCAGGCGCGAATACGGGCGCTTGCTGTCCACCGGGGATGACGGGCCGGCCTTGACGGAACGGGTGGGACACGCCCGCGCGCTGGCTGTGTGCGCGCATCACGCGCACTGAGCGCATCAAGGGCATGAAGGGCATGGAGTGCATGCGGGGGAGCTGAGCGTGATTACCTTTACCGAAGTGGGCTTGTCCGCGGCATCGCGGCAGCCGGGTTCCCGCGCGCGCTGGGGCGCGGCCCGGGCACTGCTTGACCATGCCGGCTGGATCCTTGCCGCCATGCTGCTTGGCGCGCTGTGCGGCGCGCTGTATGCGTGGTCGCTGCCTGCCATGTACGAGGCGGACGTACTGGTGCGCCCGGAGTCTGCCAGGCGCCTTGCGCTGAATGCGCAGGGCACGGCCAGCGCGGGGCAGCCCGCCGACGAACTGCGGCCGGATGCGATGACCAGCCGCGCGGTGCTGACGCCGGTGGTGCGGGAAACCCGGCTCGATATCACCGCGGCTGCGCGTACTGTGCCCGTGGCCGGCGCGCTATGGGCGCGGTTTGCCGGTGGCGCGCAGTTCGGGCAGCCTTCCAGGCCGCTGTCGACGCCGCTAGCCGCGCCGCTGGAGAGCCTGTCCGCCTACGCCTGGGGGGGTGAGCGGATCGACCTGATCGCCCTCAACGTGCCCGACGCGCTGCTCAACCAGCCATTGACGCTGGTGGCGCTGGGCGACCAGCGCTTTCGCCTGCTGAGCGAGGACGGCGCGTTGCTGCTGACGGGCAAGGTCGGCGACATCGCGCGGGGCAATGGTGTTTCGCTCAAGCTGGCGCAGCTCACCGCGCGCGCGGGAACCGAGTTCGTGGTGATGCGCCGCGACGCCATCACGGCTGTCGAGCTGCTGGCGCGCGGACTCAAGCTGGAGCCGCAGCGCGGCACGGCCACGGCAACCGGGCCGAATGGTGGAGCGGCGGGCGGCGCGGCTGGCGCGGCCGCTGGTGCAGCCGCCGACGCGGTGCGCATCGTCTGGCGCGACGCCGACCCGGAGCATGCCGCGGCCGTGGTCAATGCCGTGGCCCGCTCGATTGTCGATACGCAGGTTGGCCATCGGCGCGAGCAGGACAACCAGCAGCTGGATTTCGTCTCCAGCGAGCTGCCGCGCGTGAAGGCCGAGCTGGAGGCGGCCGAAGCGGCCTTGGCCCGGTACCGCGCGCGCGCCGGGTCATTGCAGCCTTCCCAGGAGTCGCAGTCCTACCTCAGCGGCAGCATCGAGTACCAGCGGCAGATCTCCGGGCTGCGGCTCGAGCGCGCGCGCCTGCTGCGCAATTACATGCCGCAGAGCCAGGAAGTGCGGGCGATCGACGAGCAGATCGAGCAGCTGCGCGGCGACAGGCGCAGCATGGATAGCCGGCGCCAAGGGCTGTCCGAGGCGGAGCGGGAGTCGGGGGCGCTCAGCCGCGACGTGAAGGTGGCCGAGGACATGTACATGTCCTTGCGCCGGCAGGCACAGTTGCTGTCTCTGGCGCAGTCCGACCAGAGCAGCGACGTGCGGCTCGTGGATCTTGCGGTGGCACCTGCGTTGCCGGCCGGCCCGAATCGGGCGCTGGTGACGGGCCTGGCGGCGCTGCTGGGCCTGTTGGCCGGCTCCGGGCTGGCGGCGCGCAAGAGCCGCGCGTTCCGGGGCATGGAAAGCGCTGCCGCGATCGAGGGGAGCCTGGCGTTGCCGATGGTGGGCGAGGTCGTGTTCAGCCCCGAGCAGCTCGAGCTGGAGCGCAAGAGCCTGGCGCAGCCGCGCCCCTTGCGCGCACCGGTCTTGTCCGCGTGCGAGCCGGGCCAGACGGTGCGGCTCGCACGCGGCACGGACGACGCGGCGCGGGCGAGCCTGCGGCACTGCGTGTCCACCGCTTCGGTGCACCCCGGCGCGGCGCATGAAGACACGGTGCTGCACGACCGGTACCTGCTCGCGCGGCAGTATCCGCATGCCCCGGCCGTTGAGGGGCTGCGCACCTTGCGCGCGTCGCTGCACTTCGCCATGGACGGCGCTGCCAACCACATCGTGGCCATCACCAGTGCCTCCGTGGGCGCGGGCAAGACCTTTGGCGCGGTCAACCTGGCCGTGCTGGCGGCGGAGGCCGGCATGCGCGTGCTGGTGGTCGACGCCGACCTGCGCCGTGCCCGCGTGGCCGGGCAGTTCGGCCTGGAGGGCACGCTGGGGCTGGCCGACCTGCTGGGCGGGGCCCTCACGCTGCATGATGCGATCCAGCCCACCGCTGTCGGCGGGCTGTGGCTGCTCTCGGCCGGCACGCGGCCGGCGAATCCATCCGAGCTGCTGATGCTGCCCGCCCTGCGGGAGGTGCTGCTCACCTGCGCCGCGGGCTTTGACCTGGTCCTCGTGGATACGCCCCCCATCCTCGCGGTGGCCGACGCCGCGCTGGTCAGCCGCGTTGCCGGCGCCACGCTGCTGTTCGTGCGCGCCGACATCACGCCGCAGGAGAAGGTGGCAGAGGCGCTCAGGTACCTGGACCGGGCCCACGCCAACGTGATCGGCGGCGTGCTCAATGGCTTGCAGGTGCGCCGTAGCAACCGGGAGCGCTGCGCCGAGACCAGCGACTACCTGCGCGCGAGCGCGCCGGAGGATGGCACGGTGCCGGCCTGGCGCATCGGCTGACCCGCCGTCTTCGACGTTTGCCTGCGTAGCGGCCATGGGCGCCGCCGCGTGCCCGCGTGTTCGTGCGGGCACGCGGCATGCCCGCCATCTTCTCCACCCTTTATCGACCAGAACGGCCTCATGAGAAGCACGAACGGCAGGCACCTGCCCGCGCTGTCCCACCTGGTGGCGCTAGAAGCTACCGTCAGGCTAGCCAGCGTGACCGGCGCGGCCGACGAGCTATGCCTGACGCAGAGCGCGGTCAGCAAGCAGTTGACCGAGCTCGAAGAATACCTCGGCGTGCCCATGCTGACCCGCCGCAAGGGCGCGGTCTCGCCCACCCAGGCAGGCGAGCAATATCTGCGCGCGGTCCGCAAGGTGATTGCCGAACTGGAGGAAGCCACGCTGGAGGTGCTGACAAGCAGGGGCAGCGGTGGCCGGCTCGATCTGCGCGTGCCGGTTTCGCTAGGCAATATCTGGTTGCTGCCGAGGCTGGCGGGGTTTGCCAAGGCCCATCCGCAGATCCAGGTCAACGTCACCGCCAAGGCAGGCACGGTGGATCTGCGTGCGTCCGGTCTGGACGGCGCGATCCAGGTTTGCACGGGCCTGCCCGAAGGGCATGTCGGCGTCAAGGTGATGCCACTGGCCTTGTTTCCGGTGTGCGTGCCCGAACTGCTGGCGCAGGCGGAGTCCGCCCAGGCTGCGCTGGAGCACCTGCCGCTGCTGCACCAGGCGGAGGCGCTGGAGGCGTGGGCGGGCTACTTCGACGTGATCGGCATGGCGGAGCGCAGGGCCCTGCGCGGGCCGCGCTATGCTTCACTGGCCATGGGGCTGCAAGCGGCGCTCAGCGGCATGGGGATCGCCCTGCTGCCCGATTACGTGGTGAGGGAGGACCTGAAGGCGGGGCGGTTGGTGCGGTTGCTGGACGCCACTTATGTCTCTCCCAAATCCTATTACTTTGTTTGCCTTGAGGACAAGTGGCATAGCCCGTTGGTCGGGGTCTTCGTGTCCTGGCTGCTGGCGGAGGTGGCGGCGGATACGCCACCCCGGATGCCCCCGCAGGTGCCAGCCGGGAATGAATAGGCCGGCCGCCACGCCTTACCAGGTGCAGATGCCCCAGTCGGTGTACAGCGGCATTTCCAGGCCGAGCGCCGTATCTGTCACCGCATGGATCTGCACGAAGGGCCGCTCGGACTCCACTTTGCCGAAGATCGCCGCGAACGGGATCTCACCCGCGTCCCGTCCCGTGCCGATGCGCAGCAGGCCCGTGGGAATGGAGGTGCCGGAGGGGTCGACGAGATACCACCTGCCCGACAGGAAGACTTCCACGAAGGCATGGAAATCCGGCGGCCCGAGCGCGGGATCCGCGCCGTAGTCCAGGCTGCTGGAGATGCGTGCGGGAATGCTCAGCGCCCGGCAGATGGCAATCATCAGGTGCGCGAAATCCCGGCACACGCCGATGCGCTCGACGATCGTATCCACGGCCGACGTGCGCTCATTGGTGGACGTCGAGAGGAAACGCACATGGTTGCGCGCCCATTCCCGGATTGCCACGATGCGCGAGTAGCCCCATGGCACCTTGCCGAACTCCCGCAGGGCAAACTCCATCAGGCGGTCGGATTCGCAGTAGCGGCTAGGCGCCAGGTAGGGCAGCACCTCGAAGGGCAGTTGCGCGATCGGCACTTCGTGCAAGGTCGAAGGATCGTCGAGGCGATGGTCGATATCGACCACGGCTTCATAGTGGATCGCCAGATGCCCCTTGGGGGCGCGCAGCCGGATCAGCCGGTTGCATAGCATGGCATCGGTGTACTGGTCCATGCGCAGCACGGGCGGCACCGTCAGACGCTCGGAAACAATGCTCTGGCGGGCGGTACGGGCGGCTTCGATGTTGAACAGGAAGTCAGCCTCGGCATCCAGGACTTCATACGACAGGTCCACCGAGTATCGAAGACGGTTCATTTGATGCCCCCTTGCCCGCGCGGCATGACAGGCGCTTGCTGATGAATAGTTCGTGACAGGGCTCGACGGATCGCCACGGCAGCCGTCAAGCGGGGATACGTGCCCGTCCATGGTCGCCGCCCCCCATGGGAAAGTCCAGTGAATCCGTTGAAAGCGCTTTGCAGGTGTCCCTTGTTCCCCCCAGCGCCTGGGCGCCCGCGCTCCTCTATCCTCTATCGCGGGCCGCTGTTCTTTGGCTGTGGCACCAGCTTGCCTGCGGCCCGCTTGCGGGGCCGGCCGAGCAGGCCGACGGAGATGGCGTAGCTGAAGAGATCCAGGTCGCCGCGCAGCCCGAGCTTGCGCATGGCGGACACCTTCTGGGTGCTGATGGTCTTGACGCTGCGCCCGAGACTCACGCCGATCTCGCTGACGGACATGCCCGACAGGTAGAGCCGGATCACATCGGTCTCGCGCGGGCTGAGGGCGCTGAACCGGGAGCGCACGTCCACGTCCGGCCCGGTGCTGTCCAGCAGTTGCCGGATCGTCGGCGACAGGTAGCGCACGCCGTCGAGCACCTGCGACAGGCCAACCGCGATATGCGAGGCATCGTCGAGCTTGCTGACCACCGACAAGCGCTCGAACCGGACCAGCCTGCCGATCTGCACGGGGTTGTCCAGCATGGTGACCACCAGAATCGACAGGGCGGGATAGCGCCGCCGCACGAACTCGATCATGTGCAGGCCGTCGCCATGGGCGCCGCCTGGCATCGCGTAGTCCGTCAGCAGGATGTCACACGGTTTCCGGCTGAGCGCCGCGAGGATTTCGGTGGAGTTCCTCGCGATGCCGGCGATCTCTATGCCATCGAACTGCGCCAGCAAGCCTCTCAAGCCCAGCAGCATGACGGGATGGTCGTCGGCGATGACGATGTGGGATTTGGCGTACGAGCGGTTAGCCGGCATGGGCACGGATCCACGACGACAATCGGCGGCAGCGCACGCATCGCGGGGACCGCTCCGTTGGCCCCGGCAACTGGCGTGGGCAAAGAGGGGTGACGTCGCTCATGGCAGAGTTCCTTGCGCTCCTGATTTGTGACTGCTGACTGTATCGCTGGGAACGCGATGCCGGTTTGAGAAATTTCCTCATTTCGCCGCAAGCGCGAGGGCGAGCCGGGAACTGCGCGGAAATGGTGTCCAAAGCAGAAAATTCTGGGGTTTGATTCAGCGCTGTCGTTGCCTGGGGAGACATTTCCTGCGGCACCGCTGCGCCGAGGCCCCGTGCTGGCGGAGTTGCCAGGCAGTCTGCGGGGCTTCATTAGCGCCTTTCTCCCCAGGTTTTTCCCCCGATTGCCTAGGAAACTTCCCAACGGAAAGCGCAGGGACGTCGCCATCCCTTGTATGGTCTCTCGTAAAAAGTGACTTTTTAGCACTTTTCCTGGTATTCCCAAGTGCCGAAACGACGTGCCCGCGCACGATGCAGGGGTGAGTTTCCTCTGCTTTGCGAAATTTCCGACGGCTCATTCGGAAGTTTCACGCCAGTTTTGGGGCAACTTCACCACATAATCCGCGCTTCACCTTTTAGTTGCCGGCTGTCGCCCGACGCAGGTGAGTTCGTTTTTTTGGCAGTCTTGGGGAGAGCGCGAGTGGCAATTATCCTGATCGTCGACGATCATCCCGCACTGCGCCTGGTGATCAAGACCCAGTTGTCGCAAGTGCTCGGGGTCAGCCATATTCTGGAAGCCGACAACGGCCAGACTGCCATTGAAGTCGCACGGCAGTTCGAGCCCGATCTTGCCGTGCTGGACCTGGATATTCCCCGTATCAGCGGGCTGGACGTGATCCCGCGCCTGAAGCGGATTTATCCGCCGATCCGGATCCTGGTGATTTCGGGTCAGGACCAGGCCGTCTTCGCGCCGCGGGTGCGGCGGGCGGGCGCCCAGGGCTTTGTCAGCAAGATGCAGGACATGAAGGAAATCGTGCGCTGCTTCGAATGGGTGATGGCCGGCTACACGGTGTTTCCCGAAATGCGTTATGAGCGCGAGCTGCCGCAGCTCAACCAGCGGCCGGATGAAGAGCGGCTCGCCTTGCTCTCGGACAAAGAGATTGTCATCCTGCAGATGCTGGTCAGGGGCTTGTCCAACAAGGCGATCGGAGACCTCTTATTTATCAGCAACAAAACGGTGAGCAGCCATAAGACCCGCATCATGGGCAAGCTGCGGGCTACCTCGCTGGTGGACTTGGTCGACTTAGCACGGCGCTGCCGCCTGACGCCTTCGCAATGACGCCAGCCAGTGGCCGCTCATTGGCAGCGGGGTAACAATATGCAGTTGTTCACAGAGGCAAATACATGATCCGTGCGCTATTACTCAGTACTACCGAGAGTGGCGTGCAAGCGTTGCAAATCAGCGGGCTGGCGGCCGTGCTTGCGGGCCTGGGCTTTTCCGTCGAGCACGTGGGCCTGGCCAGCCCGGATCCGGGGCGCGTCCAAAGCGAGCCGCCCAGGCTGGCACTGGTCTGGCTGGCCGATGACCATGCCGGCGAGCTCGCCCGCAGCGACTTCGGCCTGTCCTCGGACAGTCTGTTGTTTTCGGTGGTTCAGGCCGGCGCGGACGCGAGCGTGGTTGATGCGGCCCGTGGCGCCGCCTTCGATGCCACGCTCAGCGCGCCGGTCAACGTCAGCTCGCTGGCGCACGCGCTGGCCGAGCACGGGTTTGTCGCGGTGTCGCCCGGCGAATGCGCGGCCGTCGGCACGCTGCTCGATACGCTCGCGGGCGGTGATGCGGATATCGTCAGGGACCTGGTGGACAGCCTGGTCGAGACCAATCGCATTGACCTCGAGATGATGCGCACGGCGCTGGCGGATGGCGCCTGGCAGCGGTTTGGCAGCGGGGCTCACCGCATCAAGGGCTCGGCCAGGATCCTGGAGTGCGGGGCCCTGGTCACGCTTTGCGGCCGGCTCGAATCCGCCGCCCAGTTCGGCGACCTCGCCACCGCGCAAGCCTTGCTGCCGATTCTTGCCCCAACGCTGGCGCACCTCGACGCGTCGCTGGCGGCGCTGCGCCCGCCCCCCCGCGCGGCCTGAGCGCTATCTCTACTCTAAGCGCGATCACAACCGCTGCCCCGGCAGCTAGCCCGGTTGAGCGTTGCCCTTGGCTGTGCGCGCGCCGCTGCGCAGATGCCCGCGCAACGCGCGTTCCAGCGTGGCCAGTCCCACCGGCTTGACGATCACTTCGCTCATTCCCGAAGCCAGCGCAAGCTGGTGATCCTCGCTCTGCGCGCTCGCGGTGCAGCCGATGATGGGGATGCGGCCCAGCGCATCCCTGCGCGCGCGTATCGCCCTGGCCAGGCTGAAGCCATCCATCACCGGCATCATGCAGTCGCAGATGATCAGGTCCGCAGGGCACCGCTGCAGGTCCTGCAAGGCAATGGCGCCGTTCTCCGACGTCGCCACGCTAAGGCCAAGCCGCTCCAGCTGGCGCGCCATCAACAACCGGTTGGGCGCGTGGTCGTCCACGATGAGCACACGAGTGCCTGGTGCAAACAGCGCGATGCCCGCGTTGCCGGCAGGCGGTGCGTCTGCCGGGGGCGGCGAAGCCGAAACCTCCAGGTTGAGGTGCACCAGCACCTGCGTGCCGCGTCCCGGCTCGCTCTCCAGGGTAATCTCGCCCCCCATCTTGCGTACCAGGTTTTGTGCGATGGACAGGCCGAGGCCGGTGCCGCCGGTGTTCGCGCGCTCGGTTGACTCCACCTGGGAAAAGGGCCGGAACAGCTTGCCGATCGCCTGCGCGGGAATGCCGATGCCAGTGTCCGTGATGCTGAGGCACAGCGCTTGCGAGGCTCCCGGCGCGCCAGAGCCGTCGAGCCGGATATCCACGCTGCCGCGCTCGGTGAAGCGGATGGCATTGGAGAGAAAGTTGCTGATGACCTGCTTCATGCGAAGGATATCCACGCGATGCGCCGGCGCCACGGCATCGCTCACGCAGACGTTCAAGGCCACGCCCTTCTGGGCGGCGACGGGACCGAACATCTGCGTGACTTCATGCAGGCCCTGGCGCAGGCTGGCGGCACGGAGTTGCAGCGTGAATTGGCCGGCCTCCATCTTGGAGAGGTCCAGGATATCGTCCAGCAGCGACAGCAGCGATGTGGCCGCGCCATGCGCCGTGCCGAGTTGCTCGCGATCCTCGTGCTGGGCGTGCGGGCGCGTCAGCACCAGTTCCAGCATGCCGAGGATGGCGTTCATCGGCGTGCGTATCTCATGGCTGATCGATGCCAGGAATGTCGACTTGGCGCGGTTGGCCGCCTCGGCGCGGTTCTTGGCGGCAGCCAGTTCGGCCAGCATCTGCTGGCGTTCCGTCACATCGATCCAGCCGCCGACGATGCCGGCCGTGCTGCCATTGGCGCGGCGCAGCGGCACCACCCAGCTGATCACGCTGCGCGGCGTGTTGCCGATGGTCAGTTGGCGATCGGCGCTGGACGGCAGGCCGGTGCGCAGCACGCGTTGATATACGGCCATCAGTTCTTCGTGGCTGATATCGAGGTTGACGACGGAGCTCACGAAGGCCGGCCCGGTCCCGGCCAGCGCCCGCCGCGTCGTGCCCAGCGCCGTTTCGTAGGCGGTGTTGCAGGTGATCATGCGGAGCTGGTTGTCGCGAAGGTAGAGAGGCTGGGGAATGCCGTCGAGCACCGCCGTCTGGAACGCGACCTGGTCCTGCAAGGCACGCTCGGCCGCGGTGCGCTGGGTCACCTGCCGGCGCAGCGAGGTCACCCACGCCAGAAACAGCAGGCTGACCAGCAGCAGCGCGGTCGCGCCAGCCATCAGCCATGGCAAGAACTGGCGCCAGGCGAAGCCCGGCGCCCTGGGTTCTGTCCAGTGCGCGCGCATGGCGCCAAGCTCGTCGCGCGAGATGCTGAGGATGGCCTTGTTGATGATGCCCAGCAATTCCGGGTGCTGGCTGCTGACACCCACGCCGACTTCCAGCGGCACGCCGCCCGCGGCCGCGGCGATCTTGAGCCGGCCGGCATAGGTTTGCTTGATCATGTGGTCGGCCATGAAGGCGCTGGAGATGGTGGCATCCGCGCGTCCCGTGGCGACCATGCGGAACGCCTCATCGTATGAGTTGGTCTCGCGCTGGCTCACCGCGTAGCAGGCCCGCACGAGATCGTTGATCCCGTTGAGCGGCGGCCCCGCGATGACTTTGTTGGCAAGGTCGGACAGGCTCTTGATGCTGTCGTTGCCGGCGCGCGTGACAACGACCCAGTTGCCGGAAAAATAGGGCGCGCTAACCGAGAGCGGGGCGTTGACGGTGGCGGCATGGTTTAGCGGCAGGACGGGCACCACGTCCAGCGTGCCGTTCTTGAGCGCGGCGGTCACGTCTGCGGCGCGGGCCGGCCAGTAAGGGACGAAACGCAGCCCGGTGCGCTGCGCGATCACTCGCAGCACTTGCTCGGTGAGCCCGTTCAGGCGTTGCCCGGCGTCGACGAACAGGAAGGGCACCTGGTCACGCGCCGCCAGGTAGCGCACCTCCGGATGCAGGGCTGTCCAGGCGCGCTCTGCCGTGGAGAGATTGAGCTTGTCGGTGATATCGAATTCGAGCGAGCTGGGCGTCCAGAAGGCGTCGATCTCGCGCTTGCGCGCCGCGGGCATCTGCGCCAGCGCCTGGTCGATGATCCGGCCCAGCGCGGGGTCGCTCACGGCGAACGTGATGCCCTCGTGCGCCAGCGGCGCGAAGTTGCGCGCCGTTAGTTCGTCGTAGCGGTATTGCTCGACGAGGTAGCCGGCCGCGGTGGCGTTGGTGACCATGACGAAGTCCGCATCCCGGGAGAGCTGGTCGAGCGCGCCGAGCAGGTTCTCGAACGGCAGCAGCCGCGCGCCAGGGTAGGCTCGCTGCAGCGAGGCCGGCGAGACTTCGCCCGCCAGGTAGCCGATGGCCCGGTTGGTCTGGCTGCGCGCACCGTCTCGCCGCGACACGACCTCGATCAGGCGCTGGTCGTGGTACGGCGCGGTTCGCGCGCCGGTGCCCGGGTTGTCCAGCGAGGTGGTGATCAGGTCGATGGCGCCGCTGGCCAGATGGCTGCGTGCCAGTTCGTGCGAGGGGTAGCGCTGGATCTGCGCCGGCACGCCAAGCCTGGCCACTACCACGGCAAGGTAGTCGGCGGAAATCCCGCGGTAGTCCCCACTCAGGTCGACCAGGTCGAACGGCGGCAGGTAGTTGCCAACCACGCCCACCCGCAAGGCCTTGTGCGCGCGGCGCCATGCATGCAACGCCGTATCGTCGCCCTGGGGCGCCGCGGCATGGTCGATGGCATCGCTTGGGCCGCCGGGGTCCAAGCGCACCTGTGCGTTCAGGCGCAACGTGCGCAGGGGCTCGGCAGGCAAGGTAGCCAGCGCTGGCGCGCCCTGGCAAAGCGCCAGCAGCAGCACAAACAGTTGTCGGCGCCACCAGTTGGCCGGCACGTACCGGCTCGCGGTGGGCGAGCCGTCCGCCGGATGCGGGGAACTGCAGATGCACATAAGGGATTCTCGAGGAGGGAGGCGTGCCGGATCTGCGCACGCATGGGGTTGCAGCCTCCAGGCGACGCCGAGCGCCAGCTAGGAAGTGCATGCCTTGGCCCAAATGTACGGGCCGCGCTTGCGCGCAGATTTGAGAAATGTCTGAAAAGACCTGCAGAACTTTCCGAGGCTGGCGCGCTGAAAATCCGATGCGGGCAGGTCACATCCCGTGACACTGTCACATGAAAGTGATGTTTAAGGCGTGACAAGCCAGCTTAGGAGGCTTCTTATATCGAGATAGGGCCCGGCTATGCACCATCCATAGTGAAAAGCAATCGTTGTCTTTGTAACGATGAATTGTACAAATCACATGGGCGCGGACAAAATCGGGTCTTCGCTGCAACACGCGGCCATCCACCCCCAAGTCACCCAGGAGCTAACCCATGCTGCAATCCCGTGAAGGTCAACGCGTTCCCAATGTCACGTTCCGTGTTCGCGAGAACAACGAATGGAAGACCGTGACCACGGCTGACTTGTTCGAAGGCAAGACCATCGCGCTGTTCTCGCTGCCGGGCGCATTCACCCCGACCTGTTCGTCCACCCACCTGCCGCGCTACAACGAGCTGGCGCCGGTGTTCGCCAAGCATGGCGTGGACGCGATCCTGTGCGTCTCGGTCAACGACACGTTCGTGATGAACGAGTGGGCGAAAGACCAGGAGTCGGAAAACATCGTGATGATTCCCGATGGCAACGGCGAATTCACCGAAGGCATGGGCATGCTGGTCGACAAGGCTGACCTGGGCTTTGGCAAGCGCAGCTGGCGCTATTCGATGCTGGTCAAGGACGGCGTGGTCGACAAGATGTTCATCGAGCCGGAAGAGCCGGGCGACCCGTTCAAGGTGTCGGACGCTGACACCATGCTCAACTACATCGCCCCCAACGCCAAGAGGCCCGACCAGGTCGTGGTGTTCTCCAAGGTGGGTTGCTCGTTCTGCGCCAAGGCCAAGCAGATGCTGTCGGACCACGGCTTCGAGTACATCGACGTGCCGCTGGAACACAAGATCCGCGGCAAGGTGCTGGGCGCCTTGTCGGGCGACATGACCGCGCCGCAGATTTTCATCAACGGCAAGCTGATCGGCGGCGCCGACGCGCTTGAGACCTACCTGGTTCGCTAAGCCTTAGCCAGCCACGCAACACGCAACACGCAACACGCAACACGCAACACGCAATACGCAATACGCAATACGCAAAACACTTGAACGCCGCAGGGCACGGCCGCCGGCAAGGCCGGCAGCCGTGCCCCAGTCGGCGGACCCGATGGCAACGCCACCCGGTGCCATCCGGTCCGTTGATTGACACAGCCTTTACCAGGAACGCCGACATGACCACCCCGCAGAACGTGCAAAACGCGCAGAACTTGCAGAACGTGAAGACCGTGCAAACCATCCAGACCGATGTCGCCGTGATCGGCGCCGGCACGGCGGGCCTGGCCGCATACCGCGCGGCCCGCGCCGCCGGCAAGCGCGCCGTCATCATCGAAGGCGGCCCCTATGGCACCACCTGCGCCCGGGTGGGCTGCATGCCCTCCAAGCTGCTGATCGCCGCGGCCGAGGCGGCGCATGAGCTGCGCCACACGGCCCCCTTCGGCGTGCATGTGGATGGCGAGATCCGCATCGACGGGCGCGAAGTCATGGCGCGCGTCAAGCGCGAGCGCGACCGCTTTGTCGGCTTCGTGGTGCGCGGCGTGGACGGCATTCCCGCCGAGGACAAGGTGAGCGGCTATGCCCGCTTCATCGACAACACCGTGCTGCAGGTTGGCGAGCACACCACCGTGCGTGCCAGCCGTGTGGTGATCGCCACCGGCTCCAGCCCGGCGATCCCGCCGCCGTTCAAGGTGTTCGGCGATCGCCTGGTGGTCAACGACGACGTCTTCGCCTGGGACGACCTGCCGCGCCGCGTCGCCGTGTTCGGCCCTGGCGTGATCGGGCTGGAACTTGGCCAGGCGCTGTCCCGCCTGGGCGTGCAGGTGCGCGTGTTCGGCTTGCGCGGCGGCGTGGGCCCGCTGACCGATCCGGCCATCAAGGCCAATGCGGTGGCTAGCTACCGCGAGGAGTTCTACCTCGACCCGGACGCCAGGCTGGGCGAGATGCACCGCGATGGCGACGAGGCGGTGATCAGCTTTACCGATCTCTCGGGCAACACCGTGACGGAGCGCTTTGACTACGTGCTCGCCGCCACCGGCCGCCAGCCCAATGTGCACGGCCTCGGGCTTGAGCACACCGGCCTGGCACTGGATTGGCGCGGCGTGCCGGTATTCGACCCGGCCACCCTGCAATGCGGCACGGCGCCGATTTTCATCGCCGGCGACGCCAACGATGTCCTGCCGCTGCTGCACGAAGCTGCCGACGAAGGCAAGGCAGCCGGCGAGAACGCCGCGGCCTATCCCGAGGTGCGCCCGTTGTCGCGCCGCGCCCCGATCGGCGTGGTCTTCACCGACCCGCAGATCGCCATGGTGGGCCAGCGCCATGCCGACCTCGAGCCGGACAGTTTTGTCACCGGCGAGGTGAGTTTCGAGGACCAGGGCCGCAGCCGCGTCATGCTCAAGAACCGTGGACTGATGCACGTCTATGCCGACAAGGATAGCGGGCGCTTTCTCGGTGCGGAATGGACCGGCCCGCGCGCCGAGAATATCGCGCACTTGCTGGCCTGGGCTTACCAGCAAGCACTCACCATCGAGCAGATGCTGGCCATGCCGTACTACCACCCGGTGGTGGAAGAGGGCCTGCGCACCGCGCTGCGCGATGCGGCCGCGAAGCTGGCCGGCTGAGCCCGGTCATCACGATCATCACGGTCACGCTGAACGTGGCGCTGGTGATCGGCATCCTTGACTACTTTGGCATCCAGACCACCGGCTTCGTTGCGCCGGCGCCCCATTGACGACGCTGTGATTCCGTTGTAGGCAGCGCGGATGACGGACTTGCCTGCCTGGCCGGCTTGCAGTTGCCCGTTTTGTGGGCAGTCCGATGGGGTCCGCGTGCTAGAGCCATTTGCGGAGCTTGTTGACAGTGTTATCCACATAAAGTGTGGATAACACTGTCGGGCGGCAGCAGGGGAAATGTGAGGCCCGGCGGGTTTGTCAAGCCCCGGGGCCAGGTTTTTGCTGGCGGCGGTGGGCGCGACGGCGTCCGGTGCGCAGGTCCTGCCGGCTTGTGCTGCCAGCGCGGAATCGGCGAAACTCGTCGCCGGGAGTGATGGGCATGGCACTGGCTGCCGCCATGCCCATGCCGCGATACCCCATCCCGCGATACCCTATGCCCTATTCCAACCCACCATCACCCGAGGACAACACCATGCCATTCCTGATCGAAACCTGGGACAGGCCACAGCACCAGCAAGTGCGGCAAGCGGCCCGAGCGGGGCACCTGGCGTTCCTGGACGCCCAGAAGGCCCTGCTGCTGGCTTGCGGGGCCAAGCTCAACGATGACGGCAGCGATGCTGGCGGCGGCTTCTACATCGTCGACCTCGACACCCGCGACGCGGCGCAGCAATTCATCGATGCCGACCCGTTCACACAGGCCGGCCTGTTTGCCGAGGTGCGCATCACGCGCTGGCGCAAGGCCTATCTGGGTGGTGAGTGCTACCTGTAGCCAGCGGGCGCGATGCGTCGATGTCTTGATGCCCCGATGCCCCGATGCCTTGACGGACGGGGTGCGCGCTCAGCCGCCCCGTGCCACGTCGGGCGCATCCGGCTCACGCCGTTCCAGGTTGGCGTAGGCATCCGCCGCGATCACGCCGAACATGATGTGGGCGAACAGGCTTTCCCACCCGCGCGCCTCGTCGAACCAGTTGAAGTACCGGCCCATCACGTAGAAGTTCACCAGATAGACCAGCACCCCGA
Organism: Cupriavidus sp. GW822-FHT03E04; assembly: GCF_058801495.1. Taxonomy (NCBI): domain Bacteria; kingdom Pseudomonadati; phylum Pseudomonadota; class Betaproteobacteria; order Burkholderiales; family Burkholderiaceae; genus Cupriavidus; species Cupriavidus sp. GW822-FHT03E04. Next base: position 117,734 of record NZ_JBXANI010000011.1, on the reverse strand, counting down.
ACACCGCGCCCGCCAGCGTGGCCATGCCGATGCTGGAATCAAAGCGGAACGAGGCAATGAGCATGGCCAGGATCGTCGCCAGCACGATCGACAGGCCAAAGTGCACGATGCCCGCGGCCAGCACGATGGTCCAGCTGAACGCGTCGGCGGAGGCCAGCGCCTGCCGGCCGAGCATGAGGGCAGCCACCATCTTTACCGTGCCCCACGCCCCCTGGTACAGCACAAAGCGTGCCGTCAGCAGCTCCAGTACGACGTACAGCGTGCCCGCGATCAGCCCTGCAATCGCAGCGGCGCGCCAGTCCGGCGCGCGGCGGGCGAAATGGTGCGGCTGCATATGCAAATGGAGTTCCATGAACGGCTCCTTCTCACCAGCGGCCTGAAGGCCAGGCCCTTGTGATAGTTTTAGCCTATCCGCTGGAAATGCCAAGGCCGCGAGTGCGCGCGAAGCGCCTCGGGCGGCAGCCTGGGTGACGAGAAAGAAACGCGAGGAATTGGGCCGCAAGGGCCCCGGTTTCAGCCCGCGGCTTGCGGCGCGAGCGTTACCACCAGTTCGCCGCCGCCATAGGTAGCCTGGATCGTATGCGCGCCGGCCGGCACGTCGAACGGGCGCGTCAGCGTGCCGGTGGTTACCACGGTGCCTTTGCGCAAGGTGACGCCGCGCTCGGCGGCATGCGCGAGCAGCGATTGCAGGGCTTCCAGCGGGTAGACCGCATCGTCGCCGGCAAGCGGTTGCGCGCAAGCCACGCCATCAAGCGCCACGCTGGCGCTTGCGCGCACGTCTTCCATGCTGTCGGTGTCGATCTTCGCGCCCAGCACCAGCGCGTGCAAGGCCACGTTATCGCCGGCAAAAGCCGGCATGCCCACCGCAATGCGGTCTTCATAGCGCGACAGCACCACCTCGACGGCAACCTGCGCGCTTTCGATCAGATCGGCCAGCGCTGCCGGCGCGAGTTCGGCCTGCAGCGGCGCGACGTCGCGCGCCAGCCGCACGGCAATCTCGAATTCGATGGTCACCACCGCACCCGCGGGGACCGGCACGGTGTCGCCCGAGGCATAACAGCGCGATGCCCCCACCTGGCCCACTAGCGGGCGCGCCAGCTTTGCGCGCCGCATGGCGTTGGCACTGCCGACACCCAGCTTCCAGCCCACCACCGGGTCCCCCAGGGCTGCGATAAAGCGGTCCTGCACGTCATAACCGCCGCCGAGCGTCGCCGGCTTGGCGTCGGCGGGCAGGTCAGCAAATTGCACGCCGCGCCGGCAGGCATCGGTCAGCAGCATCGCCGCGGGGCCGGGGTTGAAGGGTTCGCTCACGAATTCTCCTGGGTGATCGGTGATGGATGATGGGTTGTTGAATAGCGAGGGCTGGCCGGGCCGCGGCACGAAAGCGCTCAGAAGCGATGCCGCTCCGAGCTGCGCCCCACGATCGACGCACCCGCGATCAGTTCCTTGAGCAGCGCTTGCGAGGCGTGGCCGCTGGTGCGGTAGGGATCGAGCTCACCGTGGGCGGAATACTTCAGGATGGTGGCCATATTGACCTTGCCGGTATTGACCAGGCCCATTGCCCAGCCGGCAAACTCGCGCTCGAGGATTTCCTCGTAGTGCAGCAGCACCACGTCCTCGTGGCGCGTGTCCCGGCCGATTTGCTGGTACAGGCGCGAGACTTCCGTGCGGCCGCCTTCGAGCGCCTGCATGAAGATGCCATTGCCGTAGCACAGCACGCCGGTGATGCCGTGCTTTGGGTTATTCGCCACGCTGGTAGCGACGATGGCGTCTACCAGCGCGGGATCGGCCGGCTGGCATGCGCGGCTGGCGTAGAGCAGGCGTACGAGCATGTTGTCTCCACTGGGTTTGCGTGCGAGGCATTGAATCGCGCTGGCTCAGTCGCGCGTCCGGTTCAGCAGGGTCAGGAACTCGCGGCGCAGGCTGTCGTCCTTGAGGAACGAGCCGCGCATCACGCTGTTGGTCATCTTTGCATCGGTGTCGCGCACGCCGCGCCAGTGCATGCAGAAATGCTCGGCTTCCATGACGATGGCCAGCCCGTCCGGGCTCATCTTTTCCTGCAGCAGGTCGGCCACCTGGGTCACGGCTTCCTCCTGGATCTGCGGACGGCACATGATCCATTCGGCCAGGCGCGCGTACTTGGACAAGCCGATCAGGTTGGAATGCTGGTTGGGCATCACACCCACCCACAGCTTGCCAATGATTGGGCACAGATGATGCGAGCAGGCGCTGCGCACGCGCAGCGGGCCCACGATCATCAGCTCGTTGATGCGCTCCGCGTTGGGAAATTCGGTCACATTGGGCTGCTTGACGTAGCGGCCCGCGAAGATCTCCTTCAGGTACATCTTGGCCACGCGGCGCGCGGTCTCGCGGGTGTTGTGATCGTGATCGATATCGATCACCAGGCTACGCAGCACCTCTTCCATGCGCGACTGCACTTCATCGAGCAACTCGTCCAGTTCGCCGGGCTCGACATACGCGGAGATATTGTCGTTGGCGTGGAAGCGCTCGCGCGCCGCCTGCAAACGCGACCGTATGCGGGTCGACACACTACCCAAGGCCTCGTCGAGGCCGGGGTCGGGTGCTTGGTGGTCGGATTCCATATCGTGCGGTTCGTGGCTGTCGTTGAAGGATCGTTGAAGGGCTGGCGAGCAGGCGGGCATGGCGTGCCGATCCACCGCTGGCCCGGAAGGCCTCTGGTCGCCTGTGGTCTGCGCTTTGCGCTTACTTTACAACAATATCCTGCGCCGGCACCGGCTAGCCATGGGTGCATGGCGCGCAACAGCGCGGGGGATGGGAAGAGGGGGGCGGCCAGATTACGACGTGGCTGGGCCGCATCGCGGGCGCAGGCCCTTGGCAGGGATGGCTACAGCGCGGCCTGCATCAAGGTGGCGGACGGCGGGCAGGCTTCGCGGGACAGCGCGGTATTGAGCAATTCCGGGGGCATGCAGGCGCGCTCCACGCGCTCAAAGCCCAGCCGGGCAAAATAGTCGACGGCGGTGGTGGTTTGCAGTACTACGGACTGCACGCCGCGCGTGCGGGCCTCGGCCAGCATCGCAGCCACCAGCAATTCGCCCAGGCCCGCCGAGCGCGCGCGCCCGGCCACGGCGACCGAGCGCAGCACGGCCACTTGCCCATAGTTCTCCACGCCGGCGCAACCGAGCAGGCCAGCGTTGTCGCGTACCACCAGGAAATTGCCGATTTGCTCGGCTACGCCGTCAACCGGCAAGCCGCAAGCCTGGAGCAGATCCTGTACTTCTTTACTGTCTTTTTCGTTTGCATAGTGCGGGCGCATGTTGCCCTCCTGCCCTTCGGGCTGTTATTAGTATCTTAAGTTCAGACTGGCTTTACGGTGCCTAGGGATAGTTCTTAAGTAGATTCGCGTACTGGACAGCCGGCATCGTCGATTCCGTCCTGAAAAGCCACACCCGGGGCCTGCGGATGCGGGTTTTCACCAGCGCGCTATCACCTTGGACGTGCGATAGCGACCGTCGCGCGCCCGCCGTGCTTGCGGCCGCGCGATTGCCCCCTGTACGGTCGGATGCGGAAATCCGCTACCATGCCTTGCAGGCAACTGGTCCTGCATTCCAAAGGCAAAGCAAAAGCGACACTCCATGGCTGCGGCACCTGCTTCCCCTTCCGCTTCGCTGCTGCGGGCACGCAGCGCGGGCATCCTGAAGACCGATGAGCTTGGCCAGCGCGCCGGCCGTTCTCCAGACTATGGGGCGGAATGCGTGGCCTTGCGGCGCCTGGCAAGGGCGCTGGTGTCGTCTGACCTGGCTCTATTGCAATCCCTGGCCAATTCGGCGCTGAAGCTCTGCGGCGCCGGCAGCGCCGGCATCAGCCTGCCTGAGGCCGCCGGCGATGGTGCGCAGACGTTGCACTGGACCGCCACGGCCGGCCTGTGCAATGACCTGGTCGGGCATGCCGTGCCTTATGACGATAGCCCGTCGGGCATTGCGCTGGAACTTGGCAGCCCGCAACTGCTGGCCTACCCGCAACGGCATTTCAACTGCCTGCCGCCGCTGTCACCCGAGGTGGTCGAGGAACTCGTCGTCCCGATCCCCGGCGATGGCGAGCCCTGGGGCACCATCTGGGTCATGACGCATGAGCACGAGCGCGTGTTTGACGAAGAAGATGCCCGTCTGCTGGAGAGCCTGGCCAGCTTTGCCGGCGCGGTGCTCAGCATGTCGCGCAGCAAGGATGCCGCGATCGCCGAAGCCGCGCAGGCCCGGGCCGCGCGGGAAGCGCTGCAATTGTCGGATACGCGCAAGGACGAATTCCTCGCCATGCTTGGGCATGAACTGCGCAACCCGATTGCTGCCATCGACAGCGCGATCAAGGTCAGCAAGCGGCTCGCGCAGGTGCAGCAGGCTGGCTCCGACATGCTGGATATCGCCGAGCGGCAGATGCGCCAGCTCAAGCGCCTCACCGACGACCTGCTCGATGCCTCGCGCATCAAGCAAGGCAAGGTGCCGATCGTGCGCACCCACGGCAATATGCAGGACATCGTGGCCGATGCCCTTTCCTCGGTGGCATCGGATATCGAATGGCACGGCAACGTGCTGACCACGGACCTGCCCGAGACGCCCGTCATGGTGAACGCGGATACGGCACGGCTGACGCAGGTGGTCACCAACCTGTTGTCCAACGCGATCAAGTACACGCCGCGCGGCGGCGCCATGAACCTGTCGGTCCGGGTAGAGCCATCGCCCCATGGCGAGGCGCCGGCAGAACACGACGCCGGCAACGCTGGCGGCGCGTCGGCGCCGGAGATCGATCCCGATCGCATGGATACCCTGGTGATCACCGTCAAGGACGATGGCATCGGCATCGATCCGGCGTTCCTGCCCAATGTGCTGGATATGTTCAGCCAGTACGCAAGCGAATCGCAAGGCGGCGGCCTTGGCGTGGGCCTGGCCATCGTCAAGCGCATGGTGGAACTGCACAATGGCACGGTGACGGTGCACAGCGATGGCAAGGGCCTGGGCACGACGGTGCAGGCGCGCCTGCCCGTGGTCTGCGCCCATGCGGGAGCGCCCAACGCCGGGCAGGCAGGCACGCTTGCGGCGATGCGCATCTTGCTGGTGGACGACAACACCGAAGCCCTGCGGGCGCTAGGCATGTTGCTGGAGATGGACGGGCACGAAGTCAAGCTTGCCGCCAGTGGCGAAGACGCGCTGGAGATCGCGCAAGGGTTCACGCCCGACGTGGCGCTGATCGATATCGGCCTGCCCGGCATCGACGGCTTCCAGCTGGCGCAACACCTGCGCGAGCTGCCCGCCTTCGCGTGCACCCGCCTGGTGGCATTGAGCGGCTATGCCTCGGAAACCGACAAGGCTCGGGGCGCGGCGGCAGGCTTTGATTCCCACCTGACCAAGCCACTGGCGCTGGAAGCCCTGGCGGAGATCCTGTCGCGGCAGTAGCCATGCCGCGGGATGCAAGGCCCCGTGCATCCCGCGGCTCTCCCTGTAGGACATCACCCCACCCTAATCAGAATCCCCCCTACGGCAGTGTCGTGCCAGCCACTCCATACTGGAGATACGCCAACGCTATTTGCCGTCGAATGCTTGCCTTCCTGCTGCTCACCCTCGCCGGCCTCGGGGTCATGGTGATCGTCATCTGCCTGACCAAGTAAGCCAAGCGCGTCATCAGCGCCAACTATCCCCGCAAACCCCTTGCTCCGCCCGAACTGTCACGCTAAGCTTCGCCCTGCATTGTATGCAAAAAATGAACGCAAAATAAATCTGAACCCAATCAGGAGACAAGCGCAATGGATCTGGCGCAACAGTACATTCCCAATCTGCTCAATGGCCTGGAGTGGTCCGGCTGCGCGCTGGCGATGAGCGGCTCTTTGCTGGTGGCCTTGCACAACAAGGCGTCGCGCTGGGGCTGGATCGCCTACCTGTGCTCCAACATCGTGTGGAGCGTGTTCGCCCTGGTGACCGGCACCTACGGCCTGTTCGTGCAGCAACTGGGCTTTACCGCGACCAGCATCTACGGCCTGTACCGCCACACGCAATTTCACCGGCAGCAAGAGAGCGGGCAAGGTGCCGGACAGCCCACGCCTGATCCGGCCTGAGGCACTGACCTCGGCTACCCCGTTGGTAACCCCGTTGGCAACCCCGCCAGCGGCATCGTCCGCGCGGCAATAGCCGCGCCTAGCCTATCGCCCGCGCCGAACTGCTCACTGCCCGTGCACACTGCAACAGCGGCGGCCCGAGCTTGCGCTCCGCTTCCTCGCGGGTCCAGCGCCCGGTGGGCGCCACCAGATGGATCGCGCCAAGCGGCCGTCCATTGCCCCCGATCACCGGCGCGGCGAGGGTCATGTCGCCAAGGAACAGTTCCTCGCTGTTGACCGCGTACCCGCGCTGCCGGGTCTCACGCAGCTTCTCCATGATGTCCTGCACTGCAGTGCAGGTGTGGACCGTATGCGCGGTCCGCGCCGAGCGCTCGATCATGGCGCGCGCTTCGTCTTCCGGCAGCGCGCTCAGGTAGGCGCGCCCCGAGCCGGTGCAGTACATCGGGATACGGCTGCCAATCGGCATATGCACCGGCACGAAGTGGGCGCTGACAAAGCGCGCGATATAGACCATGTCGAGCAGGTCCGGCTCTGTCAGGCACGAAGTCTCGGTGGTGACCTTGGTCAGCTCGGAAAGGAAAGGGTTGGCCACTTCGATCAGCGGGTTGGCGGCCAGGTAGTTGAAGCCGATTTCCATCACGCGGGGCGTCAGCTGGTAGCGCCGCGTCTGCGGATGCTTACGCAGATAGCCGAGCTGCTCCAGCGTAAAGACCATGCGCTGGGCCGAACTCTTGTTGATGCCGGCCGCATCCGCCACGTCCGCGATCGTCATGGTGCGGCGCTGCGCGCTGAACGCGCGTAGCACGGCAAGCCCTTTCTCCAAAGACTGGTTGAACAGGAGGCTGGCGGAATCGTTGGCTTCAGATTGCGACATATTTGTGCTGCAAAAGTCATTTTATCGTGATATAGAATCGCATATCGATTTCAATAAAGCAATTACTGGTTAACGACAATTAATTTTCGAGCATCTGTAATTGAAAATTGGCATGCTCATTGCATAAGTCGGTGGGTCGCCCCATCCGGGCGCCTTTTGTTCCCTTCCGCTAGGAGTGTCCGCATGTCTCGATTCACCATGTCCCGCCGCGCCGCACTCATCCTGTGCGCCGCCAGCACCGTTTCGCTCACCTGGGCCCAGGGGGCAGCGCCGACCTACAACGTGGGCGCGACGGCCACCGGCGTGCCGTTTACCTTCCTGGACGTGAAGACCAACACCATCCAGGGCATGATGGTCGATACGGTCACGGCCGTTGGCAAGGCGGGGGGCTTCAACGTCAATGTGCAGCAGACCGTTTTCTCCGCGCTGATCCCGTCGCTCACCTCCAGCAAGATCGACATCATCTCGGCTGCCATGCTCAAGACGCCGGCGCGCCAGCAGGTGGTGGACTTCAGCGATCCGGTCTATGCCTACGGCGAAGGCCTGATCGTCAAGGGCGACGACAACAAGCCCTATGCCTCGCTGGACGAACTCAAGGGCGAGGTCGTGGGGGCCCAGGTGGGCACGGTCTTTCTCGACATGCTCAACAAGAAGGGCATCTTCAAGGAAGTGCGCAGCTACGACTCGGTGGCGGACATGACGCGCGACCTGACGCTGGGCCGCATCAAGGCTGGCCTGGGCGACCAGCCCATCATCGCCTACCAGATCCGCCAGAATGCCTTCCCGGGCGTGAAGCTGGCCGCCAGCTACAAGCCGGTCAACGTCGGCGACGTTTGCCTGGTCGTGCGCAAGGGCGACACCGAGACGCTGGCCCGCATCAACAAGGCCATCGCCAAGATCAAGGCCGATGGCACGCTGGCCGGCATCATCCAGAAATGGAACATGTGAGTTCCCATGGATGCCAACTTTTTCCAGCACGCGCAGGAGTTCCTGCCGATCTTGTTGCAGGGCGCGGTGGTCACCGTCGAGGTGACCGTCCTCGCCTTTGTGCTCAGCAGCTTGCTCGGGCTGGCGCTGGCGCTGATGAAGCTGTCGCCTGCGCGTACGCTGTCGTGGGGCGCGTCCGGCGTGATCAACGTGATCCGCGGGCTGCCCATCATCGTGCAGCTGTTCTACATCTACTTTGTGCTGCCGGATGCGGGCATTCACCTGACGGCCTTCCAGGCCGGCGTGATCGGCCTGGGCATCGCTTACTCTGCCTACCAGGCTGAGAATTTCCGCGCCGGCATCGAGGCCGTCGACCCGGGCCAGCGCGAGGCCGCGCAGGCCATGGGCATGCGCCCGGCGCTGGTGATGCGCCGGGTGATTTTGCCGCAGGCGTTGCGCATCTCGCTGCCGCCGTACGGCAACACGCTGGTGATGATGCTTAAGGACTCGTCGCTGGTGTCCACCATCACGGTGGCGGAGATGACGCGCGCGGGCCAGCTGATCGCCTCGTCCACATTCCAGAACATGACGGTGTACACGCTGGTGGCGCTGCTCTACCTGCTGATGAGCTTGCCGCTGGTGTTCGGGCTGCGCCGGCTTGAGCGTCGCCTTGGCGTGGGGAGGAAAAAGCCATGATCCGGATCGACAACCTGCAAAAGTACTTCGACGACCACCACGTGCTGCGCGGCGTGAGCCTGCATGTCGACGCGGGCGAGGTAGTCTGCCTGATCGGCCCGTCCGGCTCCGGCAAGTCCACCGTCCTGCGTTGCATCAATGGGCTGGAGTCCTACGAGGGCGGCGAGATCCGTGCCTTTGGCGAGCGCGTGGACCGCGGCGGCAAGGACATCCACCGGCTGCGCAGCCGCATGGGGATGGTGTTCCAGCGCTTCAACCTGTTCCCGCACCGCAGCGTGCTGGAAAACGTGATGGAAGGCCCGGTGTACGTGAAGGGCGAGAGCCGGGACAAGGCGCGCGGCGAAGCCATGGAACTGCTGGAAAAGGTCGGCCTGGCCGCCAAGGCGCAGGCCTATCCGCCTCAGCTCTCCGGTGGACAGCAGCAGCGCGTGGCGATTGCCCGCGCGCTGGCGATGCGGCCCGAAGCCATGCTGTTCGACGAGCCCACCTCGGCGCTCGACCCGGAGCTGGTGGGCGACGTGCTGGAAGTCATGCGCAACCTGGCGCGCGAGGGCATGACGATGATCGTGGTGACGCACGAGATGGGGTTCGCGCGGGAAGTGGCGGACCGTGTGTGCTTCCTGCACAGCGGGACCATCGTTGAGGAAGGCGCCGCCGCGCAGGTGCTGGGCGCGCCCAGCCACGCCCGCACGCAGGATTTCCTGCGGCGCGTGTTGCACAAGCCAGTGGAAGCCGCGGGGGACCTGGCGCTATGACCTCCAGCCAGTTCACGGCAAACCGGCCGGCCCCGGCCACCGCGATGCCTTTGCCGTCCTCCCTGTGGGCGGCTACGGCCCCGCCTGCGCCGCCCACGCCCGCGCTGCGCGAATCGCTCGCCACCGACGTGCTGGTCATCGGCGGCGGCTTCACCGGCCTGTCGACCGCGCTGCACCTGGCCGAGGGCGGCGCGCGCGTGTGCGTGCTGGAGGCCAACGAGCCGGGCTGGGGCGCGTCCGGGCGCAACGGCGGCCAGGTCAATCCCACGCTCAAGCATGATCCCGACGAACTGGTGCGCCTGTTCGGCGCCGCCCGGGCCGAGCCGTTGCTCGATGCGGTGTCGCGTTCGGCCGACCTGGTGTTCGACCTGATCGCGCGTCACGGCATCGATTGCCAGCCCGTGCGCAGCGGCTGGCTGCAGCTTTCCTATTCACCAGGCGCCGTACCCGCCATGCACGCGCGCGCCGAGCAATGGGCGCGCCGCGGGGCGCCGGTGGAAGTGCTGGACCGCGCGGCGGTAGCACGGCGCGTGGGCACGCAGGCCTTCGCCGGCGGCTGGCTGGATGGGCGCGCTGGCGCCATTCAGCCGCTGGCCTATACGCGCGGGCTGGTCAGCGCCGCGCAGCAGGCGGGCGCCACGGTGCATGGCGGCACCCCGGTGACGGCGCTGGTGCGCCAGGGCACGCACTGGGTGGCGACGACTTCCTTGGGCACCACGGTGACGGCCACGCAAGTCGTGATCGCCACCAACGGCTACACCGGCCCGCTGTGGCCCGGCCTGGCGCAAACGGTACTGTCGGCCAACAGCTTCATCGTGGCCACGCAACCGCTCCGGGATGCCGAGGCGCACGGCATCCTCACGCAAGGCGAGACGGCATCCACCTCGCAGCGGCTGTTGCTGTATTTCCGCAAGGATGCGCTGGGGCGCCTGCTGATGGGGGGCCGAGGATTCTTCGCCGATCCGCGCGGGCCGCAGGACTTCGCACACCTGGAGCGCTCGCTGGAGCTGCTGTTTCCGCAACTCGGTCCGCTCTCCTACGAGTACCGCTGGGCTGGGCGTATCGCGATCACGCGCGATTTCATGCCCCACGTGCATGAGCCCGCGCCGGGCGTCGTCATGGCGCTGGGCTGCAATGGGCGGGGCATCGCGCTGTGCACCAGCCTGGGCCAGCATATCGCGGCACGGCTGGCGGGCAAGGGCGGGGATTTCCCATATCCCATCACGCCCGTGGCCGGGATACCGCTGCATGGCCTGCAGCGCTTCTACATTGCAGCGGGGGTGGCCTGGTACAGCCTGCTCGACAAGCTGGGCGCCTAAAGCAGCAGCGTGGCCAGGGCCGGCACCAACGCCAGTGGCATCACCAGCGCGCCGATGCGCAGGAACTGCAGCGCGCCGACGTGATGGCCCTCGCGCCGCAGCGCGGTCAGCCATAGCAGGGTCGCCAGCGAGCCCGTCACCGACAGGTTGGGCCCGAGGTCGATGCCGATCAGCACCGCGTCGGTGACCTGCGTGGAGGCATGGCTGGCCGCCAGCGCCGAGGATGCGAACAGCCCGGCCGGCAGGTTGTTGACCACGTTGGACACCAGCGCCACCGTGCCGCCGGTTACCCAGACACCGGCCGTGGGCGACTGTTGCGACAGCGCCTGCACGACGTGGGCGAGCTTGCCGATCAGGCCGGTCTGCTCCAGGCCCGCCACCAGCACGAACAGCCCTGCCACCAGCGGCAGCACGCCCCAGGAAATCTCGCGCAGCGCCGGCAGGCACAAGCCGGGCCGGCAGGCGCAGACCAGCAGCAGCGTCGCCACGCCGGCCAGGCAGGTCGGCCAGCCCAGGTCGGCGCCCAGCAGCGAGGCCGTCAGCAGCACCAGGCCCATGACCACGATGCCGGCGGCGGTCAGCTTGGCCTCCAGCGACAGCGGCGGCACCGGCACGTCGGTCGCGATGCGCTCGCGCAGCGCGTCGCGCTGGGTCCAGTAGAGCGCGGCGAAGGTGGCCACGATGGCCACCAGCGATGGCAGCGTGAAGCGCGCCAGCCAGCCCATCAGCGACGGCATGTGCTCGCCGAAGATGACCAGGTTGGCGGGGTTCGAGATCGGCAGCACGAAGCTGGCGGCGTTGGCGATGAACGCGCAGCTGTACAGGTAGGGCAGCGGATGCTTGACCTTGGCGGCGCGGGTGGCAGCCAGCACCGCCGGCGTGAGCACCACGGCGGTGGCATCGTTGGACATGAACACGGTGACCAGGGTGCCGAAGCCATAGACCAGCAGGAACAGCCGACGTGCCGATCCGCCGGCCTGGCGCACCGCCACGCCCGCTACATGGTCGAACAGCCCGGTCTTGCGCGCCAGTTCCGACACCAGCATCATGCCGCCGAGAAAGAGGTAGACGTCATACCCGCGCGCCACGGCGGCCATGGCATCGGGCACGGCAAGCAGGCCGGTGACGCACAGCAGCAGGGCGCCAGCTACCGCCCAGAAGGCCTCCGGGAGCCGGAACGGCCGCGTGATGACGCCAATGGTGGTGGCGGCTGCCACCGCCCAGATCAAGGGGCCGCTGTATGGGGAGAATGGCATCGGAGCCTTGCTTGTGGCGGGTGGTGGTTCAGGTTGTGGGCTGCGACGCGCGGGGCGGCACCCCGGCCGGGGCAGGGCTCAGCGCTCTGACGGACTCGGTGCCGCCGGTGGTGCCCGCGGTGCTTGTCACGCCGGTCGCACTGGTTGCACTGGTCGCGGCGGTAGTGCCGCTAGTGCTGCTAGTGCCACCACCGCCGCTAGTGTCGGTCAGTGCCGTCGCCGCCCCCGGATCGGCGTCCGCCGGCGCGGACGGGAAGCCAAGCGCGGCAATGCCGTGGCTGCCGTCGGCGTATTCCGGGTAGACCCAGTCGTCGCCGTTGCGCACGAGGTTCTTGGGCGCAACGAATTCCGCCTCGGGCTGGCCCGCCAGGCGGCCTTCCATATAGCTGGCCCAGATCGGCAGGGCCGTGGTGGCGCCAAACTCGTGCCGGCCCAGGCTGCGGTTGTCGTCGAACCCCATCCACGCCACCGTGACGATGCCAGACGCGTAGCCGGCAAACCAGCCATCGACCGAATCGTTGGTGGTGCCGGTCTTGCCTGCCACGTCCGCGCGCCGCAGGTAGCGTTCCAGGCCTGCGCCGGTGCCGCTGGTCACCACGCTGCGTAGCAGGCTGTTCATCACATAGGCATTGCGCTCGGGAATCACGCGGTGTGGCTGGGGTTCGCTGTCGGCGGTAAACAGCACGTTGCCCGCGCCGTCGCTGATGCGCTCGATCAGGTAGGGCTCGGTGCGATAGCCTTCGCTGGCGAAGACGCCATAGGCGGCGGCCAGCCGCAGCGGCGTGGTGGTGCCGGTGCCCAGGGCCATCGGCAGGTAGCGCGGCAGGCGCTGCTCGGAGAAGCCGAACTTGCCCGCATAGTCAACCGCATAGGGAATGCCGATAGCCTGCAAGGTCCGGATGGCAGGCAGGTTGCGTGACTGCGCCAGCGCCTGGCGCACGCTCACGGCGCCAAGGAAGCGGCCATCGTCGTTGCCCGGCTGCCAGCGCGACGAGGCATCCAGCGGCGCATCGTTGATCAGCGTGGTGGCCGACACGCCGCGCTCGAGCGCGGCGGAATAGATGAACGGCTTGAACGTCGAGCCCGGCTGGCGCAGCGCCTGCGTGGCATGGTTGAAGCGGCTGGTGGCAAAGTCCGCGCCACCGATCATGGCTTCGATGGCGCCCGATTTGCTGTCCAGCGAAACCAGCGCGGCCTGCGGCGCTGCTTGCTGGCCATGGCGCTTGCCATACTGGTCCAGGCCCGCGTGCACGGCCTCATAGGCCAGGCTTTGCCGCACCGACGATACCGTGGTGTAGACATTGAGGCCGCGGGTATAGGCGGCCTCGCCAAAGCGGTCGTAGGCGAGCTGGCGGGCCAGCTCCGCCACGTACTCGGCGTGCCCGTCAAAGCGGCCGTTATGCGAGCCGGCCACCTTCAGCGTTTCCGCGCGGGCCGCCTGGTACTGCTGGTGCGAGATCATGCCGAGCGCTTGCATGCGCCCCAGCACATATTGCTGGCGCAGCTTGGCGCGCGGGAAATTGACCACGGGATTCATGGTCGACGGCGCCTTGGGCAGGCCGGCCAGCATCGCGGTTTCCGCCAGCGACAGCGCATCCAGCGGCTTGCCGAAGTACGCCTGCGCTGCGCTGCCAAAGCCATAGGCATGCTCGCCCAGGTAGACCTGGTTCATGTACAGCTCGAGGATGCGGTCTTTCGGCAGGGAGCGATCGATCTTCCAGGCCAGCAGGATTTCATACCATTTGCGCGAGAGCGTTTTCTCGCGCGACAGGTAGAAGTTGCGCGCCACCTGCATGGTGATGGTGGAGGCGCCCTGGGCGTAGCCCTCGCCGATATTGGCGAGCGCGGCGCGGAAGATCCCGGGGACATCCACGCCGGCGTGCTGGTAGAACTGATCGTCTTCCGCCGCCAGCAGCGCGTTGGACATCTGCTTGGGCATGCGCTCCAGCGGGACGAATTCGCGGTGCTCGTTGCCGAACTCGCCAATCAGCACGTTGTCGCTGGTAAAGATCCGCAGCGGCAGGTCGGGGCGGTAGTCCCGCAGCGCATCGACGGCGGGGAGTTGACGAAGGCTCACCACGGCGGCGAACCCAACTAACAGGGTGGAGGCTGCAGCCAGCGCCAGAGTGACGCTTGCTGCCTTTACAACGACTCTTTTCATGCGCGCATTCTACCTTGGGGCGAAGATCGGGAAGCCGGGCATGCCATCCGGGGCTTGCGCCGCTGCCGGCTCCACGCCATCGGCCCGGGGCACTTCCGGCGTAACCGGCCGGGCGCCGGGCCGGCCCACCTGCTGTGCGAACTCCGCCAGCGCGCGCCAGGTCTCGGGCTGCTCGATGATGGTGAAATGGTTGGTGCCCGGCATCATCTGCTGCGCTACGTGGCCGGGCCAGGCCGCGATCAGGCGCTCCGAGCATTCGTGGGGCACTACCTCGTCGACCTCGGCCAGCAGCACCTTGGTGCTCTGCACCACCTTCTTGCAGTGGGAGATCGAGTCGAAGTGATGGCGCATCAGTTGCCGCAGCGGCACCAGCGGGAAGCGCTTGCGCACGATCTCCAGCAAGGAGTCGTAAGGCGTGATCAGCTGCAAGCTCTCGAAATCCTGCAGGTCCGCCAGCTGGATGGCTACGCCGGTGCCGAGGCTGCGGCCGACCACATGCACGCGCGTGCCGGGGAACCTGCGGCGCAGGTGCAGCAGGAACTGGCTGGCGTCCGCCACGGCGGCTGCTTCGGAGGGCTGGCCGTCCGAGTGGCCCAGTCCGCGGTAGTCCATGGTGGCAAAGCCCACGCCCGGCGGCAGCCAGGCCAGGTATTGCATGGTGTCCAGTACATCCTCGCCGCGCCCTGGCAGGTAGAACAGCAGGTCGCGCGCGGTTTGTGCGTTCCGCACGGTTTCCCCGGTTTCCGCGTCCTGGACGCCTTGGGCGCCGTAGACATAGCCGCGCAGGAAACCGCCCGGCACTTCGTGCGAGTAAGCGGAAATGCCCTCGGGCAGGTCCCGCGGCGGGCGGCGGCGAGCGTCGAACAGCAGCCTGTCCTGGTTCAGCGTGAGGTAGGTCCAGTAGCAGGTGAAGCCGCCTGCGGTCAGCAGGACGGCGGCGAGGGCCTTGCGTGAATGGGGTGGCATGAGGTTCGGAGGGTATGTTCTGCCTGGCTTTACAGCGCAATGCGTGGGGGCGTTTCCTGGCGCTTCCTGGTGTTTCCCGGCGTCCCCCGGATCATTTTACGGGGGGGCACGGCATTCGACCGGGCAACCCGTGCGCAAGTTCTTGTCCGATTCTTGTACGATACGCCTCACATCAATGGCGGCCGGTGCGGCCGCGCACGGAGCCAAGGGCATGACCGAACAAAACGACCAGAAAGACCAGCAAAACGACCTAGATAACCGCGCGGAAGAAGCCCAGGCGATGGAGCGTGTCGTCAACGCCACCCGCCAGGTGCAGGTGGCCTTTACCGCGCTGCAGGGGCAGTTTGCGCCGCAGGGCAGCGGCAAGCCGTCAAAGATGGCGCTGCAGACCTTCGATGCGTCGCTGCAGGCGCTGGAAGATGCGCAAGCAGCATTTGACGACGTGCTGAACGACCTGCTCGACGGCAAGCGTTGATTCCGGAGGGCGCCGCTTGCGGCGCTCACTCAGTGTGCTGGATAGGCCGCCACTTCGATCAGGTTCCCGTCCGGGTCCCGGCAATAGACCGAGGTCATCGGGCCGAGCGCGCCGGTGCGCGCCGCCGGTCCTGCCTCGATCGGCACATGGTGCGCAATCCAGTGCGCGATCACGCTCTCCAGCGTGTTGTGGGTGATAAAGCAGAGATCGTCGCTGCCGGTGGTCGGGTGAACGCCGGTGAACCACGCCACGGTGTCCGTATCGATCGGGCGCAGGTTGATCTTCTGCTGGCCAAAGCGCACCGAGACCCGCTTGCCGGTGCGCGATTCGAAGTCCTCGCGCTGCATGCCCAGCACGCTCTCGTACCACGCCGCGCTGGTCTCCACGTCCTTCACATTCAGGACGATATGATCGAAGCGATCTATCACAATGCTCATCGTGCGCCTTCCGAGGGAGTGAAACGGCAGAGGCCGGGCGCGCAGCGCGCGTGCGGCAAACATGTACTTTACACCCGACTTCCGGGTGGGGCGTGCGCGTTGCGCGGCCGGCATGTGATAAGGTTTGGCGGCAAGGTCGCCATGCCGCCAGACGGGCCGGCACGAAAGACGGCCTGACCCGGCCACGCCGGGATCCAGAACAGGAGACCTGCCGCCATGAGCAGCACGCTTGCCAGCCGCGCCGCAACGCCGGACGCCGATCCGGAGCGCCGCATCCTGATTGCCCGCGCGCACGCGCGCTCCACCAGTTTCGGCCTCGAAGCCACCCATGCGGCGGACTATCAAACGCTGGGCACGCGCGCGCTGCACGAACTGGTCGACACCAACCAGATGCTGTACAAGCACGCGCTGCCGGTCATGGAAACCCTGCACGCGCAGATCGCCAATACCGAGAGCATGGTGCTGCTGACCGACAGCGGCGGCGTGATCCTGCACAGCCTGGGCGACGGCGATTTTGCCGACCGGGCCAGGCGCGTGGCCTTGGCGCCGGGTGTCTCGTGGGCGGAGTCGAGCAAGGGCACCAACGCCATCGGCACGGCGCTGGCCGAGGCCCAGCCCGCGGTGGTCCACGCCGACGAGCATTTCCTGCGTGCCAACCGCACGCTGACTTGTTCTTGCGTGCCGATCTCCGGGCCGTTTGGCCAGGTGCTGGGGGCGCTCGACGTCAGCGGCGATCATCGCGGCTTCCACAAGCACACCATGGCGCTGGTGCGCATGTCGGCGCAGATGATCGAGAACCATCTGTTCGCCACGCATTTCACCGATGCCGCGCTGGTGCGCTTTCACGCGCGGCCGGAGTTCGTCGGCACGCTGTTCGAAGGCATGGCGGCGTTCTCGGCCGATGGGACCTTCCTGGCGGCCAATCGCAGCGGGCTATTCCAGCTCGGCATGTCGCCCGATACGCTGAACCACCAGAGTTTTGCCGCCTTGTTCGGCATGCCGCTGGGCACCGCGCTCAAGCAGGGCGTCGATGCGTCGGGCCAGTTGCTGACGCTGACCCTGCCAAGCCGTGTGCTGGTGTTCGCGCGGATGTCGCTGCTCGCGCCGCCGCGCCGCGCGCAGGCCGCGCGTGCACCCAAATCGGCAACCACCTCGGCGCTGGCCGCTCTCGATACCGGGGACGCCCGCATGGCCGCCGTGCTGCAGCGGGTCGACAAGGTGCGCGGACGCGATATTCCCATCCTGGTGCTGGGCCGCACCGGTACCGGCAAGGAGTGGCTGGCGCGCGCCATCCATCGCGATTCGCCACGCGGCGCCGCGCCATTCGTGGCCGTGAATTGCGCGTCGATCCCGGAGTCCCTGATCGAGGCGGAGCTGTTCGGTTACGAGGACGGGGCCTTCACCGGCGCGCGGCGGCGCGGCAGCCCGGGCAAGCTGGTGCAGGCGCACGGCGGCACCTTGTTCCTTGACGAGATTGGCGACATGCCGCTGGCGCAGCAGGTGCGGCTGATGCGGGTGCTGCAGGAGCGCGCGGTGACCCCGCTGGGCGGCGCCCACGCGATTCCCGTGGATTTGCGCATCATCTGCGCCACCCACCGCGACCTGCGCGCCATGATCGCGGCAGGCACCTTCCGCGAGGATCTGTACTACCGCATCAATGCGCTATCGGTGACGCTGCCGGCGCTGCGCGAGCGCACGGACTTGCCGGTGCTGGTGCAGCGCATCCTGACGCAGCAACTCGCGCAGGCGGAGCATGGCGAGCACGGTGACGCGCATCCAACCCGCGTTGCCGCGGACGTGCTGGCGCATTTTCAGCGCCATCCCTGGCCGGGCAACCTGCGCCAGATGGTCAACGTGCTGCGCACGGCGGCCATCATGGCCGAAGGCGAAGAAGAGATTCGCGTGGAGCATCTGCCGGAGGATTTTGAGCGCGAGCCAATGTTCGCGCAGGACAGGGACGCCGCGCCAGCCTTCATGCCCCCAACGCCGGTGATGCCAGTGACGTCCGCCGGTACCCCCGAGCGCTTGCGCGATCGGGAAGCCGCCATGATCCACCAGGCGCTGGCGCGCCACGGCGGCAATGTCAGCCTGGCCGCGCGCGAGCTTGGCCTGTCGCGCAATACGATTTATCGGCGATTAAAGCGTGGCTAAAGCGTGGCTAAAGCGTGGCTAATGCGCGGCTAATGCGCAGGTTTCACGTCATGCCGGCGCTTCACGGCGCCGGCTCCCGCTCCAGCCGCGCCGCCTCTTCGTCGCTGAACAATTCGGAGCGCGTCAGGAACCGCAACCCGGTCGGCCCTTCCAGCGAAAACATCCCGCCCGATCCGGGCACCACGTCGATCACCAGCCGCGTGTGCTGCCAGTACTCGAACTGCGCACGCGTCATGTAGAACTTCGCGCCACCGATCTCGCCGAGGCAGACATCGGCCTCGCCAATGATCAGGTCGCCGTCCGGGTAGCACATCGGCGCGCTGCCGTCGCAGCAGCCGCCCGACTGGTGGAACATCAACGCACCGTGCCGCGCGCGCAGGCGCTCGATCAGTGCCAGCGCGGCAGGCGTGGCGACGACGCGCTGCACGGCGTCAGGTGACTGGGGGGCGGGCATCGGGCGGCTCCTTGCCTTCAGATGGCAACTTCAGATAGCAAACGTCAAGCAGCAAAGTCCATCACGACCCGGCCTTCGATATCGCCGGCGCGCATGCGCGTGAAGATCTCGTTGATCTTCTCCAGCGGCGCGGTGGACACGGTCGCCTTGACAGCCCCATGCGCGGCGAAGTCGAGCGACTCCTGCAGGTCGCTGCGGGTGCCGACGATGGAGCCGCGGATGGTAATGCCCTTGAGCACCACGTCGAAGATCGGGGTGGGGAAGTCTCCCGGCGGCAAGCCGTTGAGCGCCACTGTGCCGCCCCGCCGGACCATGCCGATCGCCTGGCCGAATGCCTTGGGCGATACCGCCGTCACCAGCGCGCCGTGCGCGCCGCCGATTTCCTTCTGCAGGAACGCCACGGGATCGGTGGTGCGCGCATTGACCGTGACCTCGGCGCCGAGCTTGCGGGCGAGTTCGAGCTTCTTGTCGTCGATATCCACCGCCGCGACGCGCAGCCCCATGGCGCGTGCATATTGCACCGCCACATGGCCAAGCCCGCCGATGCCGGAGATCACGACCCATTGGCCGGGCCGCGTGTCGGTCACTTTCAAGCCCTTGTAGACGGTCACGCCGGCGCAAAGGATCGGCGCGATCTCCACGAAGCCCACGCTGTCCGGCAGCAGGCCCACGTAGTTAGGATCGGCTACCACGTATTCGCCATAGCCGCCGTTGACCGAGTAACCGGTGTTTTGCTGCTTCTCGCACAGGGTTTCCCAGCCTTGCAGGCAGTGCTCGCAGTAGCCGCAGGCGCTATACAGCCAGGGCACGCCGACGCGATCGCCTTCCTTCACGCGGCTCACGCCCGCGCCTACCGCCGAGACATAGCCCACGCCTTCGTGGCCGGGAATAAAGGGCAGGGTCGGCTTGACGGGCCAGTCGCCTTCGGCGGCATGCAGGTCGGTGTGGCATACGCCGGAAGCTTCAATCTTGACCTGGATCTGGCCGCGCCCGGGCTGCGGCACGGGCACTTCATCGATCGTGAGCGGGGCGCCGAACTCGCGCACCACGGCGGCTTTCATCATCGCTGTCATCTCGACTCCTGATTCTGTTGGCAAGGACGCCCGCGCCGCGCGGCGGTAAGCCGGCGGGGGGGCGGGCGCCATGCCGATCATGTCATGGGCGCGAGCGCCCATTCTTGCGCTGTATCAAAAGAAGCCGAGCGCGTTCGGGCTGTAGCTCACCAGCAGGTTCTTGGTCTGCTGGTAGTGGTCCAGCATCATGCGATGGTTCTCGCGCCCGATGCCGGATTGCTTGTAGCCGCCAAATGCCGCATGCGCCGGGTAGGCGTGATAGCAGTTGGTCCACACGCGGCCGGCCTGGATGCCGCGGCCCATGCGGTGCGCGCGCGCGCCGTCTCGCGTCCATACGCCGGCGCCTAGTCCGTACAGCGTGTCATTGGCGATTTCCAGCGCTTCCTCCTCGTCCTTGAACGTGGTCACCGACACCACCGGGCCAAAGATCTCTTCCTGGAAGATGCGCATCTTGTTATGGCCGGAGAACACCGTGGGCTTGACGTAGTAGCCGCTCGCAAGGTCGCCACCCAGCGCGTTGCGCTCGCCGCCGATCAGGCATTGCGCGCCTTCCTGCTTGCCCAGGTCGATATACGACAGGATCTTCTCAAGCTGCTCCTGCGAAGCCTGCGCGCCGATCATGGTGGCCTTGTCGAGCGGGTGGCCTTGCTTGATCGCTGCCACGCGCTTGAGCGCGCGCTCCATGAAGCGCTCGTAGATCGACTCCTGGATCAGCGCGCGCGACGGGCAGGTGCAGACCTCCCCCTGGTTCAGCGCGAACATGGCGAAGCCTTCCAGTGCCTTGTCGAAGTAGGCGTCGTCGGCGGACAGCACGTCTTCGAAGAAGATGTTGGGCGACTTGCCACCCAGTTCCAGCGTGACCGGGATCAGGTTCTGCGAGGCGTACTGCATGATCAGCCGGCCGGTGGTGGTCTCGCCGGTAAAGGCGATCTTGCTGATGCGCGAGCTGGAGGCGAGCGGCTTGCCTGCCTCGAGCCCGAAGCCGTTGATCACATTGAGCACACCCGGCGGCAGCAGGTCGCCGATGATTTCCATCAGCACCAGGATCGAGGCCGGCGTCTGCTCCGCGGGCTTGAGCACCACGCAGTTGCCGGCGGCCAGCGCGGGCGCGAGCTTCCACGTGGCCATCAGGAGCGGGAAATTCCACGGGATGATCTGGCCGACCACACCCAGGGGCTCATGGAAGTGATAGGCCACGGTGTCGTGGTCGATCTCGGAGATGCCGCCTTCCTGCGCACGGATGCAGCCGGCGAAGTAGCGGAAATGGTCCACCGCCAGCGGCAGGTCGGCCGCCGTGGTTTCGCGGATGGGCTTACCGTTGTCGATGGTCTCGGCCACCGCCAGCGTGACCAGGTTGGCCTCGATGCGCTCGGCGATGCGGTTCAGGATGTTGGCGCGCTCGGTGGTGGAGGTACGGCCCCAGGCGCCCTTGGCGCGGTGCGCGGCGTCCAGCGCGGCGTCCACGTCCTTCTGGTTGGAGCGCGGCACGCGCGTGAAGGGCTTGCCGGTGACCGGCGAGATCGCTTCAAAGTACTGGCCATCGGCCGGGGCCACCCAGGCGCCGCCGATATAGTTTTCGTACTGTTCCTTGTAGGGATACGCAACGCCCAGCTGGGCGATTTCCGCCATGTTCATGTCTGTCTCCGTCTCGTGATGTCTGTCGTGCCGCGTTGTTCGCGCACAAGCATCCATCCGCAAAAGCTGTGCCTGGCGGACACGGCGCAGCGAGAACGGCGAAACCACGTAAAACCTGGCAAGCAGGGGGCTATGCAGGCGGCCGCCAGTGTGCCGCGGTGCGCCAAGGTGTACCAATCTGGAGCAGCGTGTGGCGCCTTGGCACAGGGGATTGCCGCCTAGCTGCCGCTGGCATGGATCAGGAACTCCCGCAGCGCATCGGCTGGCTTGTCCAGCTTGCGCCCCGGTTGCCACAGCAGCCCCAGTTCCATGTCCGGCACGCCTTCGGCGATCGGCCGCGCCTCGATCTGCTTGCCTTCCAGCGACCACGGGCGGTACACCATGTCGGACAGCACGGTCACGCCAAAGCTGTGCGCCACCAGCCCGCGCAGCCCCTCCATCGAACTGGTGCGAAACGCGATCGATGGCGCCAGCCGCTTGCTGCGCCAGTAGCGCAGCGTGGAGCGCTCGCCTTCATCCACCGTCAGCAGGATGTAGGGATGCGCCGCGATGTCCTTCAGCGTCAGCCTGGGCAGCGCCAGCAGGGGATGCGACGGCGACGCCCATAGCTGGCGCCGCGAGCGGATCAGCGTGTGATGGGCAAAGCGTTGCAGCCTCTCGATATTGGACAGCAGCCCGATGCCAAGCTCGATCTCCCCGGCCAGCACCGCGCGCTCGATGCCGGGGCGGTCCATGTCGTGCAGGTCGAAATCGATATCCGGGTAGTTGGTGCGAAACCGCGCCAGCAGGCCCGGCAGCAGGTAGCCCAATACCGTGTAGGACGCCGCCAGGCGCACCGTGCCGCTCAGGTTGTGCGCCTGGAAGCGCGGCTCGCGCAGGGTGTCCTGCACGGCGTCCAGGATTTGCCGGGCGCGCTGATGCAGCCGGTGACCCTCCGCCGTCAGGGCCACGCCGTGCGGCAGGCGGTCAAAGAGGCGCACGCCAAGCTGCTGCTCCAGCATCAGCACGGCATTGGTAATGGCCGATTGCGACACATGCTCGGCCGTGGCGGCCATGGAGAACTGGCCGGTCTCCGCCGCCGCGGCGAAATAACGGAACTGCCGCAGGGTGATTTCCTTGGCGATACGCTGCCCGCCGTCTTCCTTCCCATGCCGCTCTTTCGCCATATGCCACTCCGCTATGTGTTTTTCGGATACCAGCTCTCTGAATTCATGATTTTACGATATCGGCCAGCCTTCCTACACTCAGTGACAGCCCACAAGAGCACACGGAGACAGCATCGATGAATGCCCCCCTATCCTCAGCCCAGCAAGATGCGCTAGCGTCGGTTTCCCTTGACGATAAATACACCCTGGAAAAAGGCCGCGTGTATCTTAGCGGCACCCAGGCGCTGGTGCGCCTGCCCATGCTGCAAAAGGCGCGCGACCTTGCCGCCGGACTGAATACGGCGGGCTTTATCTCCGGCTACCGCGGCTCCCCGCTGGGCGGCGTGGACCAGGCGCTGTGGAAGGCCAAGAAACACCTGGCCGCCAGCGACGTGGTGTTCCAGCCCGGCGTGAACGAAGACCTGGCCGCCACCGCCGTGTGGGGCACCCAGCAAGTCAACCTGTTCCCGGACGCGACCCGCGACGGCGTGTTCTCGATGTGGTACGGCAAGGGCCCGGGCGTGGACCGCTCCATCGACGTGCTCAAGCACGCCAACTCGGCCGGCTCCGCCAAGCACGGCGGCGTGCTGCTGCTGGCGGGCGACGACCACGCCGCCAAGTCGTCCTCGGTGGCGCACCAGTCCGAGCACGTGCTGCTGGCCTCCGGCATTCCGGTGCTCTATCCGTCCAATGTGCAGGAATACCTCGACTACGGCCTGCATGGCTGGGCCATGAGCCGTTACTCCGGCCTGTGGGTGTCGATGAAATGCGTGACCGACGTGGTGGAGTCCACCGCCTCGGTGGAGGTCGATCCTGATCGCGTGCGGATCGTGCTGCCGGAGGACTTCGCCATGCCCGAGGGCGGCCTCAATATCCGCTGGCCAGATCCGCCGCTGGCGCAGGAAGCCCGCCTGCTCGACCATAAATGGTATGCGGCGCTGGCCTATATCCGCGCCAACAAGCTCAACCGCGTGGTGCTGGATTCGCCCAACGCGCGCTTCGGCATCATGACCGCCGGCAAGGCCTACCTCGACGTGCGCCAGGCGCTGTCTGACCTGGGCCTGGGCGACGATACCTGCCGCCGTATCGGCATCCGCGTGTTCAAGGTGGGCTGCGTGTGGCCCCTGGACGCGCACGACGCGCGCGAGTTCGCCACTGGCCTGGAAGAGATCCTGGTGGTGGAAGAAAAGCGCCAGATCCTCGAATACGCGCTCAAGGAAGAACTCTACAACTGGCGCGATGATGTGCGCCCCAAGGTCTACGGCAAGTTCGACGAGCGCGGCAACCACGGCGGCGAATGGTCGCTGCCGCGCGGCAACTGGCTGCTGCCCGCGCACTACGAGCTATCGCCCGCGCTGATCGCCAAGGCCATTGCCACCCGGCTGGAAAAGAGCGACCTGCCCACCGACGTGCGCGAGCGCATCGCCGCGCGCGTGGCGCTGATCGAGGCCAAGGAGCGCGAAGCCGCGCGCCCGCGCATCTCGGTGGAACGCAAGCCCTGGTTCTGCTCGGGCTGCCCGCATAACACCTCCACCCGCGTGCCCGAAGGCTCGCGCGCGCTGGCCGGCATCGGCTGCCACTATATGGCGATGTGGATGGACCGCAATACCGACACCTTCAGCCAGATGGGCGGCGAAGGCGTGGCATGGACCGGGCAGATGCATTTCACCGGCGAGAAGCATGTATTCGTCAACCTGGGCGACGGCACCTATTTCCACTCGGGCCTGCTGGCGGTCCGCGCGTCCATCGCGGCCAAGGCCAATATCACCTATAAGATCCTGTTCAACGACGCCGTGGCGATGACCGGCGGCCAGCCGGTGGACGGCGTGCTGACGGTGCCGCAGATCGCGCACCAGGTGCTGGCCGAAGGCGCCAGCAAGATCGTGGTGGTCACCGACGAGCCCGAGAAATACGGCGACGGCGGCATGCTGCCCGCCAGCGTGACCGTGCACCACCGCGACAAGCTCGATGAGATCCAGGTCCAGCTGCGCGATACCGCCGGCGTCACCATCCTGATCTACGACCAGACCTGCGCCACCGAAAAGCGCCGCCGCCGCAAGCGCGGCACCATGGCCGACCCTGCCAAGCGCGCGTTCATCAACGACGCGGTCTGCGAAGGTTGTGGCGATTGCTCGGTCAAGTCCAATTGCCTGTCCGTGGAGCCGCTGGAGACGCCGCTGGGCACCAAGCGCAAGATCAACCAGTCCTCCTGCAACAAGGACTTTTCCTGCGTGAACGGTTTCTGCCCGAGCTTTGTCACGGCTGAGGGCGCACAAGTGCGCAAGCCGGCCGCGGCGGGCGGCAAGGGTGCGATCGCCGATTTCAGCGCGCTGCCGCAGCCGGCGCTGCCCACGCTGGAGCGGCCCTACGGCGTGCTGGTAACGGGCGTCGGCGGCACCGGCGTGGTCACCATCGGCGGCCTGCTTGGCATGGCTGCCCACCTGGAGCAAAAGGGCGTGACCGTGCTCGACATGGCCGGCCTGGCGCAGAAGGGCGGCGCGGTGATCAGCCATGTGCAGATCGCCCCGACCCCGGCCGCGCTGCACGCCACCCGCATCGCCACCGGCGAGGCACGGCTGGTGATCGGCTGCGACGCGATCGTCTCCGCCTCGCCTGAGGTCTTGTCCAAGACCCGGGTCGACGTGACGGCAGCCGCCATCAACAGTGCCAATACGCCTACCGCAGACTTCATCAAGAACCCGAACTGGAAATTCCCGGGCGCCTCGGCCGAGCAGGACCTGCGCGCCAGTGTCGGCGACGCCTGTGCCTTTATCGATGCCAATGCGTGGGCCGTGAAGCTGCTGGCCGATTCGATCTACTCCAACCCGCTGCTGCTGGGCTTTGCCTGGCAAAAGGGCTGGGTCCCGTTGCGGCGCGATAGCCTCGTGCGTGCCATCGAGCTGAACGGCGTATCGGTGGAGAAGAACCTGCTGGCCTTCGACTGGGGCCGCTATCTGGCGCATCACGGCGAGGCTGCGCTCGCAGCGCAATTGCAGACCACGCCGCGTGCCCAGGTAGTGGCCATGCCGGAGACGCTCGACAGCGTCATCCGCCAGCGCGAAGCCCTGCTCACGGCCTACCAGAACCCGGCGTACGCGGCCCGGTACCGCGCCGCAGTCGAAAGCGTGCGCGCTGCGGAGAAGCGCGTGGGCGCCAACCCGCGCTTGCCGCTCGCCGAAGCCGTGGCGCGCAACCTCGCCAAGCTGATGGCCTACAAGGACGAGTACGAAGTCGCCCGCCTGTACGCCGACCCCGCCTTCCTGGACAAGCTGCGCGCGCAGTTCGAAGGCGAACCTGGCCGCGACTACCAGCTCAGTTTCCACCTGGCTCCCCCGCTGCTGGCAAAGCGGGACTCGCATGGCCACCTGGTCAAGCGCCGCTTCGGCCCGGCCATGCTGACCGCCTTCCGTCTGCTGGCACGCGCCAAGGGCTTGCGCGGCACCGCCTTCGACGTGTTCGGCAAGACCGCCGAGCGACGCGCGGAACGCAAGCTGATCGAGGACTACATCGCGATGGCGGCGGAGTTCGGCGCGACGCTGAATGCGGACCGGCTGGATACGGCGGTGGCGCTGGCGAGCTTGCCCGACGACATCCGCGGCTTCGGGCATGTCAAGGAAGCCAATATGGAGAAGGCGGCGGCGCGGCGGGTGGCGCTGCTGGCGCAGTATCGCGGGGCGGCGGCGCGGGTCGCGGCCTGAGCGGCGCGGGCGCAATGGCTGGCTGGGCGCGGATCGGGAGGGCGGGCGCTAGCCGTAGCGCAAGCGCTCCATCACGCTCCGCGCTGCTTCAACGCGGCTGAAAAACAATCATCGCCATCCCGGCAATCGCCACCGCCACCCCCGCCAGATCCCAGTGGCTAGGCTTCACCCCATCCACCAGCCAGAGCCACAGAATAGCCACCGCAATATAAATGCCGCCATAGGCCGCATAAACCCGCCCGGAAGCATCCGGGTGCAGCGACAGCAGCCAGGCGAACAGCGCCAGCGACAGCGCGCCTGGCACCAGCAGCCACACGCTGGCCCCCTGGCGCAGCCACAGGTAGGGGAAATAGCAGCCCAGGATTTCCGCGCAGGCCGTGATGAGGTAAAGGGCGAAGGTCTTCATGCGGCGCTGATGGGTGCGTTGCCGGCCTGGCCGGCGGCATCGGTGTCGTCGTTCCTGGCGCGCTTGCGCGCGGGCCTGCGTTTGCCGCCGCCCAGCTCACCACCTTTGTATGGCACCCGCCCCGACGGCACCACCGCCGACGCCAGTTCCACATGCCCTTCCTGGTCGTCGAAGAACATATGCGCGCCGAACGCCTGCAGCACTTGATCCTTAGGCAAGCCGCCGAGGAAAAAGGCTTCATCGATGCTGACGTTCCACGCGCGCAGGGTATGCACCACCCGTGTGTGCGCCGGGCTGTTGCGCGCCGTCACGATGGCGATGCGCACCGGGCATTTCCCGGGCGGGAAGTGCGACTGGATCTCCGCCAGCCGGAGCAGCAGCTTGGCGAACGGCCCTTCGGCCATGGCCTTGTGGCGGTGTTTTTGCTCATGCCGGACGAAGGCTTCCAGCCCTTTTTGCTTGAAGATCTGCTCGGACTCCGGCGAGAACAGCACGGCATCGCCGTCAAAGGCTATACGGATCTGGCCGGCGGGGGCGTGATAGTCGGCGGGCGCGGCGTACAGCTGGGCCGCGGCCACGCCGCCGTCGATGGCGGCCTGCACGTCGGTGGCCTCGCGCGAGAGGAACAGGTCCACCTTGAAGGCTTGCAGGTACCGCGAGATCGATTCGCCGCCGGTGAATGCCGCGCGGGTGATGTCGAGCCGGTGGGTCTCGATGGCGTTGAACGCGCGCAGCCCGGTGTCCGGTGAATTGCGCGAGATCACCACGACCTCGACCAGCCTTCGGTCCGGGATCAGGTGATTGAGTCCGAGCAGCGCCTGCACCAGCGGAAAGGCCGTGCCCGGCAGGAGGGGTTCGTCCTCATGCTGGCGCTGGTAGGCGGAGTAGGACGCCACCCCCTCGGATTGATAGATGCCGTTCTCGTGCTCGAGGTCGAACAACGCCCGGGACGAGATGCCGATGACGAGTTTGTCTGTGAGATCGTAGGCCATGCCGCAGTATAAAGGCAGACGATTCGGTGCTGGCGACGCGCCGGGTGGATGCGCCGCTCACCGGATGCATCCAGCGCACGCTGTCGTTCTTACAATCTTTGACATTTCTGCGCTTTGCGACGCAAGTGCGCGCGCGTATGCTGGCCCGCATTTGCGAATGCGCCGGGCATGCCGGGCATAGCCTTCCCCGATTTTCCATCCCCCAACGATGACTCCTGATTCCCTCCGCGCGCGGCCCGGGACCGGCCTGCGCGGCCCGGCCGCGCTTGCCGCCGCGATTGCCCTTTGCTTATCCGCCACGGGCTGCAGTTCCTTGCTGAGCGAGGGCACGGCGGCCGGTGCGGGCATTGCCGGCGCCAGCATTGCCGGTGCGCTGACCGACAACGCGGCGGTGGCGACCGGCATTGGCCTGGGTGTGCAAGCGGGCGCCAGGGCCGCCTTGCAGTACAGCCAACGCAAAATCCACGCGGCGGCGCAAGACCGCATCGCCATGGCCGCCGGCCCGCTGGCGGTGGATGCGGTGGCGGACTGGAGGACCGATCACGCCGTGCCGCTCGAGCCTGCGGAGCATGGCCGGGTCACGGTCAGCCGGGAGATCGGCGGCAAGTCCCTGCAGTGCAAGGAGATCGTGTTCTCGGTGGACGACGAAGCGAAATCCAGCGCGTTCTATATCGCGGCGATCTGCCGGGACGGCCAGACGTGGAAGTGGGCGTCGGCGGAGCCGGCGACCGAGCGGTGGGGGGCGCTGCAATGAGCGGCCCGCACCGGTTGCGGGTCATCGTGCCCGTGCTTGCGGCCGCCCTGGCCACTGGCTGCTCGTCGGTCGGCGACCTGACCGGCGCGGTGGCCGGCGTGGCGACCGGCGCGGTCACCGGCAACCCGGCCCTGGCCGCCGGCGTGGCCATCGGCGTCAGCGCCGCCACGGATGCCGGCGCCAAATACGTCTTGCGCAACTGGCAGCAGGCGGAGCAGGACAGCATCGCCGCCACCATCGGCGCCATGCCGGTCGATGCGCAGCAGCGCTGGGAAATCCGCCACCCCTTGCCCTATGCCAACGAGCATGGCTGGGTGCGGGTGGTGCGCGTCATCCGCACGCCGCTGACGGAATGCCGGGAGGCGCTGTTCTCGGTGGACGACGACGCCAGGCAACAGCGCGCCTGGTTCCTGACCACCGCCTGCCGGCAGCCCACCGGCTGGAAATGGGCGGCGGCGGAGCCGGCGGTGCCGCGCTGGGGCAACCTGCAGTAAGGCCGGGCTTCAGCCCATCGTGAAGCCATCCTTCAGCGTCTCGCGCAGGTAGTCCACAAACACGCGCACGGCGCGCGGCAGGTAAGGGCTGTAAGGGCGGATGGCGAACAGGTGGTCGCCAAAGGCCCCCGCCGGGCGCCAGTTGGGCAGGACCTTGACCAGCCTGCCGGCGGCCACGTCCGCCTGGGCGGTGAAGTCCGGCAGCAGGGCGATGCCCAGTCCGCCCAGCGCCGCCTCGCGCAGGGCCTCGCTGTTGTTGGCGGCAAAGCTGCCGTGGATGGCCACGCTGCGCCGGGGGGCGGCGCCGCGCAGGGGCTCGAAGCTCCAGGTGGGCGATTCGCCCCGCCGGAAGTAATGCAGGCAGGCATGCTCGGCCAGTTCCTCCGGGGTTTCGGGCGAGCCATGGCGCTTCAGGTAGCTGCGCGTTGCCACCAGCACCGTGTTCGTGCGGCATAGCGTCCAGGCGATATGCGTATCCGGCGCTACCGAGGCATGCCGGATCGCCAGGTCGAAGCCCTCCTGCGCCAGCGCGGTGAACTTGTCGGAAAACTCCATCTCGATCCGCACCTCCGGATAGGCCTTCAGAAAGGCTGGGATGCGCGGAACGATCTGCTGCCGGCCCAGCGCCACTGGCGCCGTGACCCGCAGCAAGCCGCGCGGCTCGCCGGCAAGATCGCGCACGCCTGCAAAGCTGCGCTCGATGTCCGCGAAGGCGTTGCGCGTGGCGTCCGCGAGTTGCTGGCCCGCTTCGGTCAGCCGGACGCTGCGGGTAGTCCGCTGCACCAGCGGCACCCCGGCGCTGCGCTCCAGCTCCGCGATGCGCTGGCTCATGGCCCCCTTGCTCAGGCCCAGGCGCACGGCCGCGGCCGTGTAGCTGCCAAGCTCACCCAGCACGACCAGCGAGTAAAGGTGCGCCCAGTTGGGTTCTTTATTTTCGTCTTCCATCGCGGCATTGTTTACTTTGCTAAACAATGAGTCAAGCCGCGCGGCATTGATGGGGGAAGGGGCCGTGACTACACTCGTCGCATTGGCTAATCCCTCTCTTTCCTTGAAGGCAGCAACGTGAAGACTCCCATCGCATACACCGAAGGCGGCCAGCTCGGCCACTACATCAACGGCAGCCGGGTTGCCAGCGCCAGCGGACGCGCGCAGGATGTCTTCAATCCCGCCACCGGCGCCGCCGCGCGCACCGTGGCGCTGGGCTCGGTCGACGAAGCCGGCAGCGCGGTTGCCGCTGCGGCCGCGGCCTTTCCGGCCTGGGCGGACACGCCCCCGATCCGCCGCGCGCGGGTCATGCAACGCTTCCTGCAACTGATGAACCAGAATCGCGACACGCTCGCGGCGATGATCACGGCGGAACACGGCAAGGTCTTTTCCGACGCGCAGGGCGAAGTCTCCCGG
Organism: Cupriavidus sp. GW822-FHT03E04; assembly: GCF_058801495.1. Classification (NCBI taxonomy): domain Bacteria; kingdom Pseudomonadati; phylum Pseudomonadota; class Betaproteobacteria; order Burkholderiales; family Burkholderiaceae; genus Cupriavidus; species Cupriavidus sp. GW822-FHT03E04. The sequence goes on along the minus strand of NZ_JBXANI010000011.1, from coordinate 87,583 downwards.
GGCATCGACATCATCGAGTTTGCCTGCGGCATCCCCCAACTGCTCAAGGGCGACTACACGGACCAGGTCAGCACCGGCATGGACAACTGGACGCTGCGCCAGCCGCTGGGCGTGGTGGTTGGCATCACGCCGTTCAACTTCCCCTGCATGGTCCCGTGCTGGATGTTCCCGATCGCGCTGGCGGCCGGCAACACCTTTGTGCTCAAGCCCAGCGAGCGCGATCCCAGCGCCAGCCTGTTCATGGCGGATCTGCTGACCGAAGCCGGCTTGCCGGCCGGCGTGTTCAACGTGGTGCAGGGCGACAAGGTCGTGGTCGACGCACTGATCGAACATCCTGACGTCAAGGCAGTGAGCTTTGTCGGCTCTACCCCGATCGCCCAGTACATCAGTGAGCGCTCGGCGCATTTCGGCAAGCGCGTGCAGGCGCTCGGCGGCGCCAAGAACCACCTGGTGGTCATGCCCGACGCGGACATCGAACAAGCCGTGGACGCCTTGATCGGCGCCGGCTACGGCTCGGCCGGCGAGCGCTGCATGGCGATCTCGATCGCCGTGCTGGTGGGCGATGTCGCGGACAAGATCCTCCCGCTACTGGCCGAGCGCGTGAAGGCACTGGTGATCGGCAATGGCATGAACGCCGAGGCCGAGATGGGTCCCATCGTCACGCGCCAGGCCCTGGAGCGGATCGAAGGCTACGTCGGCATCGGCGTGGAGGAAGGCGCCACGCTGGTGGTGGACGGACGCGATTGCCGCGTGCCCGGCCATGAAGCGGGCTTCTTCACGGGCGGCACCTTGTTTGACAACGTGACCCCCGCCATGCGCATCTACAAGGAAGAAATCTTCGGCCCGGTGCTGGGCTGCGTGCGCGTGAAGGATTTTGCCCAGGCCGTGCAACTGGTCAACGACCATGAGTTCGGCAACGGCGTGGCCTGCTACACCAGCGACGGCGGCGTGGCGCGTGAGTTTGCGCGGCGCATCCAGGTCGGCATGGTCGGCATCAATGTGCCTATCCCGGTGCCGATGGCCTGGCACGGCTTTGGCGGATGGAAGCGCAGCCTGTTTGGCGACACCCACGCGTATGGCGAGGAAGGCGTGCGCTTCTACACCAAGCAGAAGTCGGTCATGCAGCGCTGGCCCGACAGCATCGGCAAGGGCGCCGAGTTCGCCATGCCGACGGCGAAGTAATTTTCGGGTAACTACACCGGATGCATCAGGTCCGGTCAGCCCCACTGATTGCAGTTTGAGGGTGCTGAGTACCCGCCTCATCAGGCGCGCTTTGCGTTGAGCCACGCTGGAAGCACCCGGCATGATCATCGTCCCCGCCGGTTTTTGCCGCGTCCGGGCAATCGATAGGCGCGCCGGCGATACGCCAAGCCCATCTGCCACCACTTGCAGCCGGCGTGCCCGTCCCCACAGCACATTGCGCTGCCAGCCGCCCAGCCGCAGCACGCTACGCTGCCGGCGGCCGGCTTCGCCTGCCAATTCGGCAGCTTCTGCCGCGGTCTCCTCCCTACAATCCAATAGAGAAGAACAAAGCCCACGGAGACCGCAATGCGTGCCCTGCCAAAGACAGACGCCATCCAGATTGCCCCTGGCGAAGGGCACGACCCCGACGTTGAGGAAACCAGCGAATGGCTCGACGCCCTGGCCGGCGTCTTTCGCACAGGCGGCGCGCCGCGTGCGCGCTTCCTGCTGGAGCGCCTTGCCGAGCATGCCAGCCATCTCGGCCTTGGCGAACGGGCGCATCCCTACTCGGCCTACCAGAACAGCATCGGCGTAGGCGAGCAGCCGCGCTATCCCGGCGACCTTGCCATGGAGCAGCGGCTGACCTCGATCATCCGCTGGAACGCGCTGGCCATGGTGGTGCGCGCCAACAAGGCCTACGGCGAACTTGGCGGCCACCTTGCCAGCTATGCCTCCGCCGCCGAGATCTTCGAGGTGGGTTTCAATCACTTCTTCCGCGCCGACGATGGGGACCACAAGGGCGACCTGGTCTACTTCCAGCCGCATTCCGCGCCGGGCGTCTATGCACGCGCCTTCCTGGAGGGGCGGCTGTCCGAGTCCCAACTGGCGAGCTACCGGCAGGAAACCGGCGGCGGTGGCCTCTCCTCCTATCCGCATCCCTGGCTGATGCCGGATTTCTGGCAATTCCCGACCGGCTCCATGGGCATCGGCCCGATCAGCGCCATCTACCAGGCCCGCTTCCTGCGCTATCTCGGGCATCGCGGCATTGCCGATACCGCTGCGCGGCGCGTGTGGGGCGTGTTCGGGGATGGCGAGATGGACGAGCCGGAGTCGCTTGCCGCGCTCTCGCTGGCGGCGCGCGAGAAGCTCGACAACCTCACCTTCGTCATCAACTGCAACCTGCAGCGGCTCGATGGCCCGGTGCGCGGCAACGGCCAGGTGATCCACGAGCTGGAGGCGCTGTTTGGCGGCGCCGGCTGGCACGTCGTCAAGGTGGTCTGGGGTTCCGAGTGGGATGCGCTGTTTGCGCGCGACACCAATCACGCGCTGCTGCGGCGCTTTGCTGCGATGGTGGACGGCGAGTACCAGAACCTCGGGGCCAAGGATGGCGACTACAACCTGGCCCACTTCTTCAACACGGACCCCGAGCTCAAGGCCCTGGTCGCCAGCATGAGCAGCGCGGATATCGATGCGCTGCGCCGGGGCGGCCATGACTTTCGCAAGCTGTACGCCGCGTTCCAGGATGCGCAGGCGCACAAGGGCAAGCCCACCGTGATCCTCGCCAAGACCAAGAAGGGCTACGGCATGGGCGAAGCGGGCGAATCCCGCATGACCGCGCACCAGCAGAAGAAGCTTGATATTGACGCGCTGCGTGCCTTCCGCGACCGCTTTGCGCTGCCGCTGGACGACGATGCCGTGGCGGAACTGCGCTTCTACAAGCCGGCTGACGACAGCCCGGAGATGACCTACCTCCATGCGCGCCGGCAGGCGCTGGGCGGCTACCTGCCAGCCCGCGCGCGCACCGCGCCCGCGCTGCGCATGCCCGACCTGATGCAGTACGGTCGCTTCGCCATGGAGCCGGACGAGCGCGCCGTCTCCACCACCACGGGCGTGGTGCGCCTGTTCACCAACCTGATCAAGGACAAGGACATCGGCCCGCGCGTGGTGCCCATCGTGGCCGACGAGGCGCGCACCTTCGGCATGGCCAACCTGTTCCGGCAGATCGGCATCTACTCGCCGGTGGGCCAGCTCTACGAGCCGGAAGATGCCGGCTCGATGCTGTACTACAAGGAAAGCCAGCAAGGGCAACTGCTGGAAGAAGGCATCACCGAAGCGGGCGCGCTGGCGTCGTGGACGGCCGCGGCAACGTCATACAGCGTGAGCGGCGTCGCCATGCTGCCGTTCTATATCTATTACTCGATGTTCGGCTTCCAGCGCGTCGGTGACCTGATCTGGGCGGCGGCGGACCAGCGCGCGCGCGGCTTCCTGATCGGCGCCACAGCCGGGCGCACCACGCTTGCCGGCGAAGGCCTGCAGCACCAGGATGGCACCAGCCAGCTGATCGCCGCCACGGTGCCGAACTGCCGCGCCTACGATCCGGCCTTCGCCAGCGAAGCCGCGGTCATCATCCACCACGGCGCGCGCAGCATGCTGGAAGCGCAGCGCGACGAGTTCTACTACCTGACCGTCAACAACGAGAACTACGTGCAGGCGCCGCTGCGCGAGGACGCGCACGACGACGTGATCAAGGGCATGTACCTTTTCGGCACGCGCGGCCCCGAAGGCGCTGCCACCAGCGTGAGGCTGCTCGGCTCGGGCGCCATCCTGCGCGAAGTCATCGCCGCCGCGGACCTGCTGGCAAGCGACTGGGATATCAAGTCAGAGATCTGGAGCGTGACCAGCTTCTCCGAGCTCGCCAGGGACGCCCGCGAATGCGAGCGCGCCAGCCTGTTCGCCAGCGGCGGCGAAACGCAAAGCCATTTGCAGCGCTCGCTGCCGGGCGCTACCCCGGTCATTGCCGCCACCGACTACGTGCGGGCCTATGCGCAGCTCATCGCCTCGTACCTGCGCGCGCCGTTCACCGCGCTTGGCACGGACGGCTTCGGGCGCAGCGATACGCGCGCCGCGCTGCGCCGCTACTTCGAGATCGACCGCTACCACGTGGCGATTGCCGCGCTGCGGTCGATTTCTCCGGCGCTGCATGCCAAGGGGCTGGAGCGCTATGGCGTGAGGACGGAGGTGGATGCGCCCTGGGCGCGTTAAGGCAGCGCCTGGGCGATAGCCGCCAGCAAGTCTGTGGCGAAGATGCGCGTGGTCGGGGCATGGAGCAGGTTGCGGTCTTCTTGCCGGTGGCCCCTGCTTCAGCCTGCCTCGTCCCTATGGCCCGCCGCCAGCTCGCTCATGACCTGCGCTTCCCGTGCAATCCCGGCTGCCAGCGACAGCACGTCGCTCTGGAACTCCGGATTCAATGCGCCAAAGGTGTCGCTGCAAGCGGCATAGTCGCTGAGCATGAACAGCAGGCTGTGGAGTTGCGCGGCCTTTTCGGCGGCAGCGCTCAAGGGGCTTTGGCAGGGGAAATGCGTGATGAGGAAGAGGGCGGAGCCGGTTTGTTCGGCGGTGATACGGAAGCGGGTGTGCTTAGCCACGGGGCGTTCTCCTCTGCGTGATGGTCTCGGGCCCTCTTGCTCCGGCTCTCACCCCGGGTCGCTGTGGTTGCAGCGACATGCCTAGTATAGCGTGGGTGGCGCATCCTCTTTCAAGTGGCCGGCCTCTCCCTGTGCCTGGAAGCGCCCCGGCTACTTGCGTACTTGATGCGATAGGTGTGGTCGAGGATGTCGTTGTAGCACCGGGTCTCATTGCCCAGCGCATCGGTGATGTAGGTCAGGCGGATGTTCTCGTCCCACGCCAGCTGGTCGCCATCCAACCCATGGAGCGTGAAGGCGCAGCCGTGTGCCTTTTTCAGCCGCGCCCGCTCGTTGATCCGGTAGCCCTTGCCGTCATGGGGGTTGTCGAAGTAGACGGCCGACGACGACTTGCTGAGCCGCCGCCCCAGCGCATCGTACCGGTAGCGCACTTGCAGCTCCGGATTGTAGTAGCCCACCAGTCGGTTGAATCTGTCCCAGATAAAGCGCGCGCCCGTGCCGTTGGTCATGCGATGGGTAAGGTTGCCGCGCTCGTCCCAGCGGTAGTGGGTTCCGGCAGATTTCTTGAAACGCCCCGCTGACATACCTCAACGCTAGCGCTGCACCTGGGCAAGTGGATTGCCGGCGATCAGAGTGGCCCCGCACGCCGTTTTCATTCCATGTAACGCGACCGGCGTCCCACCAATGGTGTAGGCACGGTTGCCTTCGCTGATCGGAAACACGCCTTTGCATTTGGGACACGAAACCATGTGGCCACGTCCGGCGATCTGCCTGCCGTTTAGATTGGTGCCAGCGAATCCCTCCAGCACCACGCCACCGTGGTCGGTCATATCGCCGACGCAAGCAATGCCGTCCATCATGCGTTACTCCCGGAGGCCATCATTCTGCCAACAAACTACGACGAGCTTGCGCCAGCGCTGCCCGGAGCTTCTGCTGACTTTCTGGTGAGACTTTGAGCTTCGGCATCAAATCAACAGACCGGTTCAACGCGTCGAAGATCATCGTCATCTGCTTTCCAGGGCTAGCCTGCTTGAACTCAGCGTGAAGAATGTGCAGGCGAAATTCCAGCGTCCGTCGCTTCAACGACCTTCGTACTATCTCTGGATATGCGTCCAAGAATTTTTCAGAAAGAATGATGGCGATAAACGACCACCTTTCCATATCATCGGAAAACGACAGATCACCCAGCATCCGGTTAACTTCCGGCTCAATTATATTAAACCGTTTTCTGTAATCCTCCGCAATGTCATCCTCCGTTTCTCCTGATATCCACAATTTCATTTCCGCTCCTCAATAGTCATTTTTGTTCAGACGTGGCCGTTCGCCGCCATGCGCGGCCTTGTACTCCAGAATTTTCTTATGCTGCCAACAGTGCATCTCTCGCTTGGTACCTGCTGCCACAGGGATCATTTGGGCGTTCTCACTATTGAGATACTGATCCGTATATCTTGCTTTGCCGCGAGTGGTTTCCCCATACTTGAGGATTTCCCCTGTTGTCCGGTCTCGCAATATGTAGCCGATCGCCGGCACCTTGCTGTCCAGATCATTACCGTGAAGGTCGCATCCCTTTGGCGGTAGTGGGGGCTTGTTCGGGTTCTGGCCCGAGCCAAACCGGCCATTCGAGCTTCTGGGCTGCCCTGGCCACAATCCTAATGGATCAACCCACTCGGTCGGATTGGGTGCATATTGGTGGACGTTAATCCCACCAACCAACCCAATCGGATCCTTGCTAACGAACCGTCCCGACACCGGATCATAATACCGATGCCGGTTGTAATGCAGCCCCGTCTCATGATCGTAATACTGCCCCTGGAACCGCAACGGGTTATGAATCCCCGCCTTGCGCGCCGCATCCGTTATCACCTCCTGCGCCGCACCCCAGGCCTTGTACTGCACACTCCATGCAATCTCACCCGCCTCGTTCGTCAACTCCTGCGGCGTGCCCAGGTGATCGCACTGGTACCACGCGATCGCGTCGAACGCCTGCGGCTCAATGGCCTGCGTCCACAGCGGATCCTCGTCAAGATCATAGTCCTCCGCATAGGCTGGCTGCACTGGCAGGGTGATGGCTTCGCGGCGCACCGCCTGTGCCAGCGGCACGAAGCTGCCCGGCTCATACAAATAGTGCGTGGTGCGTGCCGCGCCCGCAATGACCTGGAAATGATCCCCCACGCCCGCCTCCGGCTCCTGGCGGCTTTCCCATGCCAGTTGATCCCCGTCCCAGCCGTACATCGTGAAGGCGCAGCCGCGTTCCTTGTTCCGCCGCGCCCGCTCGTTGCGCCGGTAGATCGAGCCATCGAAGGCGTTTTCGAAGTAAATGGCTGACGACAACTTGGTGAGCCGCCGCCCTAGCGCATCGTACCGATAGCGCACTTCCAGTTCCGGATTGTGGTAACCCGCCAGCCGGTTGAAGCTGTCCCAGATGAAGCGTTCCCCCTTGCCGTTGGTCACGCGTTCGCTCAGGTTGCCGCGCTCGTCCCAGGTGTAGTGGGTGCTGGCAGATTTTTTGACTAGTTTGACACTAGAATGAGTTCGCTTTCACAACGTAAGGGCATCATAGACTCTGACCTTAACATCGGTATCATTTTTGTATGCAAAGTAGATTATCGTCATGTCACTTTCGGCCCCATCCAAAATCAAATTTAGTTCAATTTTTTTTCTTTTTTCAGATGGCGCCTTTGGATCTATATTCAAAATGTTAGCGTGAATTTTTATATATTCATCATCCGGGCTATTTATCCTGGAAAGATCATCTTCATTAAGAATGTCGCCGCAAAGATACTCCAATATTGCTCTTTTTACGTCGCTAGCAGCACTAACCTCAAAATATCCATCCTTATCGAGAGAATCAAAATTATTCTGCGAAATCAAGTCGCATATTTTTTTTATTTCAGATTTTATTCCAGAATCAATCCACTCGTTCACGTTACCATCTCCTAGTTGAACTGTTTCGGTTTCCTGGCATCCGGGTTACTGTAGAACCACCGACCCCCAAGCCTGAAAAATAGCTATCGCTATGCATGATGTGACACCGAGCTTCTTCAGTCGATAGCCCTGCACGCCTCATCGCTCGATATGCGACCATTCGTTCCGCGGCATAGGTTCCTCCGACACCCTTTTGGCGTTGGGACTGAGTTGCAATATAGTGTTCTGATCCGACCTTACTGGAAGGCCCGCTTAGTTGGATGGCTGGCGCCGCATTCTCATCGTAATCGTTAATGCCTTTTACGGCAGCATTTTGAATAATATGGTGAGAATCTTTCGAAACTTCGTCGTGTCGCCCGTACTCTCGGCCCGCCTGGGATAGAATCTTCGCGCAATCAGCGGGACACGGGCGACATTTGGCTAGGCCAAGTGGATCAACCCAACCCACCGGATTCGGCGCGTACTGATATACGTTGATCCCACCAGCCAACCCAATCGGATCCTTGCTAACGAACCGTCCCGACACCGGATCATAATACCGATGCCGGTTGTAATGCAGCCCCGTCTCATGATCGTAATACTGCCCCTGGAACCGCAACGGGTTATGAATCCCCGCCTTGCGCGCCGCATCCGTTATCACCTCCTGCGCCGCGCCCCACGCCTTGTACTGCACACTCCAAGCAATCTCGCCCGCCTCGTCGGTCAACTCCTGCGGCGTGCCCAGGTGATCGCACTGGTACCACGCGATTGCGTCGAACGCCTGCGGCTCAATGGCCTGCGTCCATAGCGGATCCTCGTCAAGATCATAGTCCTCCGCATAGGCTGGCTGCCTTGGCAGGGTGATGGCTGCGCGGCGCACCGCCTGTGCCAGCGGCACGAAGCTGCCCGGCTCATACAAATAGTGCGTGGTGCGTGCCGCGCCCGCAATGACCCGGAAATGATCCCCCACGCCCGCCTCCGGCTCCTGGCGGCTTTCCCATGCCAGTTGATCCCCGTCCCAGCCGTACATGGTGAAGGCGCAGCCGCGTTCCTTGTTCCGCCGCGCCCGCTCGTTGCGCTGGTAGATCGAGCCATCGAAAGCGTTTTCGAAGTAAATGGCTGACGACAACTTGGTGAGCCGCCGCCCTAGCGCATCGTACCGATAGCGCACTTCCAGTTCCGGATTGTGGTAACCCGCCAGCCGGTTGAAGCTGTCCCAGATGAAGCGTTCCCCCTTGCCGTTGGTCACGCGTTCGCTCAGGTTGCCGCGCTCGTCCCAGGTGTAGTGGGTGCCGGCATATTCCCTGAGCAGGTTGTCCACCAGCCTCGGCCGCCCCGACAGGCGGCTGTGGAACTCGGGCCTGCCGCGCGCCGGGTCGGCTGCGAAGGTGCGCGTGGTGGGGTCATGGAGCAGGTTGCCCGCGGGATCGAAGTCGAAGGTTTCTTCGCCAAGCGCGCTGTTGGCGCTCAGCAGTCGGCCCACCGGGTCGTAGCGGTATTGCAACTCACCGCGCCGGGTGTCGCCGATGCCGCAGAGTTGCCCCGCTGCATCGTAGTAGTACCGCCGGTGCACCATCCGCTTGCCGCCCCGGGCTTGATCCGCTTGCGAAAGCGTCTGCTCCAGCAGCCGCCCGGCCGGGTCGTATGCCTGTTCCTGCGCGAGCCGGTTGCCCTGGGTACGGAACACTTCGCGGTGCAGGTTGTCGCGCTCGAACTGCACGAGTTCGCGGTCATCCAGCATCATGCCGTGCACATGGCCACTGCCATAGGTCAGCATGCCGATTCGGTGCCCGTCCGGGCGCACGGTGGCGATACGCTGGTTCAGCGCGTCATACTCATGCCGCCAGACGGCCACCAGGGGCGTCTTCAGGCAGAGGTAGTGCTGGTGCTCGCGTGTCACGTTGCCGCAGGCGTCGTGGAACCATTGCAGCCGGCTGTCGGCGTTCTCCGCCAGGATCAAGCGCCCGTTGCCGTCGTAGGCAAAGATTTCCACTTGCGGCTCGGCGACCATGCCTTCCTTGTCCTGCAGGCCGGCGCGGCGGCGCGTCAGGCGGCCCGATGCGTCGAAGTCGAACGCCGTCAACAACAGGTCAGCGTCGGTGGCCTGCACAAGCACCCCGCTGGCCGGATCGTAGTGGTAGCGGGTTGCCTTGCCGTCGAACCCGGTCTCGTGCAACAGCCGGCCCACCGGGTCGTACTGGAACGCCGTCCTGGCGGCGTTCTCGTTGGTGAGCGCAGCCAGCCGCCCTAGCTTGTCCCACTGGTAGCCCAGCGTCTGGTTGGCGGCGTCGGTGCGTTCGGCAATCAGGCCCGCGTCGTTGTAGCGCCACACGGTGCGCCGGTGCAGCGCGTCGGTGTGCGCCAGCAGCCGCCCCTCGGCGTCGCGCTCGAAGCGTTCCACCCGCTCGTCGGGGTGAACAATGCGGGCGAGCTGGCCGGCTTCGTAGTGGTACTGTGTGATGGCGCCCGCCGCATCGGTGAACCGGATCAGCTCGCCGCGCTCGCCGTGCTTCCAGGCGCTGGTCTTGCCCGAGCAGTCGGTATAGCTGGCAAGCTGCCCCGACGGGGTGTAGGCCAGTTTCGTCATGCCGCCCTTGGCGTCCGTGATCCCGACCAGCAGGCCCGCCTTGTTGTAGGCGTACGCCGTCTTGTGGCTCAATGGGTCGATCTCTTCGGTCAGGTTGCCGTGCAGGTTGTAATCGCGCTGCCACAGGCCGCCCTCGGCGTCGCGGATCTTGATGAGCTGGTTCTTGTCGTCCCAGGCGTAGTGCACCGCGCTGTCATCCGGGCGGATGTGCTCGACGAGGTTGCCGTTGGCATCGTAGGCATAGCGCTCGACCGCGCCATCCGGGTGCACGTGCTTGACGACGTTTTTCGCATCGTCGCGGAAGAACCATTCGGACAGCCCGTCGGGGTACTTGATGCGATAGGTGTAGCCGAGGATGTCGTAGTAATGCCAGGTCTCGTTGCCCAGCGCATCGGTGACGTAGGTCAGGCGGATGTTCTCGTCCCACGCCAGGCGGGTATCGAAGCTGCCGTCGTCGGCCCATTCGCGCACCGCGCGGGCGTCCGGGCCATCGCCCAGCCACTGCAGGTTCATGCCGCGCCCGGTGCGGTCGGTGTAGCGGGTGACGAGGTGGTGCCGGTAGGTGTAGTCCCAGTGCGCGGCATGCTCATCCTGCGCCATCACCAGATCGCCGGCGGCGTCGTAGGTGTAGCGCGTGAGCTGGCGCACCAGCTGGCCGCCTGCGATCTGCCACAGCTCGGCGATGCGCCCCGCGTCATCCAGGCGGATGCCGACGTGGGCGAGCACGGTCTCGCCCTGGTAGGCGATCACCTCCGAGAGTACCGTGTCACCCGCCGCGTCACCGCCCACGCGATGGTCATAGTGCAGCGCCACCCCGGCGCCGCTGCGCAGCGTGATGCCGGTGAGCCGGAAGCGCTGGCCGTGGCGCTGGTACGCTTCCTGGCTCTCGAAGCCCCGCGCCAGCGTCAGGGTCTGCTCCGAGACCCGCACCAGGGTGACGTCCTCGATGGGATCATGGTGGAACTTGCCGACATCCGGCAACGGATAAGCGTGGCTGCGGCCGTCCGCGCCGTGGTAAAGCACCCCGTCCTTGACGATGTCAAAACGCGTCGTGTAGGGCGTGATCCAGCGCGCGCCGGATTCGCCGTGGTCATAGGCGGCCAGGCTGGAGCGGTAGGTGCGCGTCCATGCGATGGGCAACAGCCCCGGCAGCACAAAATCGGTGTGCGACAGGGTTTCGTCGCCGGTGGCAAAGCTGATGCTGGGTCCGGTCCCGGCTGGTGCCGGGCAGTTCTTGCAACCGGGCGCGCCCTTGGCCGGCGCCTGGTTGTTGACCGTGCCCAGTTCGCCGTCGTGCGCCCGCTTCCTGGCTTCGCCGGTTTGACGGGCAGGCACGTTGGTGCTTTGCCCGGCGCCTTTCTTCTTGCGCCAGCGCGCCACCGCCTGGGCCAGCACCGCCAGCAGCCAGCCAATGCTTTGCTGCGCGGCCGGGTCCCCGAGCTGGGCCATCTGCGCGCGCAGCAGCGGCCCCATCTGGCGAAGTTCGGCCGCGCTGGCGACCACCTTGCGCTGGACTTCGTCCGGCACGGCCAGCCTGACCGCGGTATTCGCGGCGGCCTTCCCGGCCGCCTTGTAGACGTTCCACGCGGCACCGAAGATGTTGACGATGGCCGCCTTGGGATCGTTCACGATCTGCTTGATGGCGGTGCGGGCCTGCTTGCCCGCCCCCTGCGCGTTCCCCGCCGCGTCGAGTTTGCCCAGCGCCGCCCGCTCCAGGCCGCTGGCGATCTCCAGCGTCATCTTCTCGCCCAGCACGCCGGCGTCGTCCAGGATGCCGGCCAGCTTGCCTTGCGCCTTTTGCACGAAGTCGTCGATCTCGCCGACGATGGTTGCATTCAGGTGCCCCACCAGCACGTCGATCAGGCCATCGCCCAGCACGGCCCTCGCGCTCTGGCGCAGCTCCTGGCGCACCAGCGCCAGCGTGGGCCGCAGGCTCATGCGCGCCGCCGCCATGGTCGGCGGCGCGGGCAGCACGCCGATCAGGTTGATGCCCAGGCTCACCCAGTCGACGAGGTGCCGCGACTTGCTGCGCGCGAGCGTCATCACGTCGCCCAGCGCGTCCACCAGCGCCATGATGTTGCCCACCACCGGCAGGCCGCCCGCCACCATCTTGATGCGCGCCAGCGTCACCACGCCGCCGCTGGCGCTTTGCAGCCAGGCATCGACCTTGGCGGCGCCCTTGCCGACGTCCTCGACGGCGATCGTGTTCAGGGGGGCGACTGCGGATTGCGGCTCGCGCGGCTTGGCTGCGGGGGTCGGGTCTGCCATGGATTCAATGCGAAGACGTGAAGGGGGAAGTGAAGGGGGCGCGTCGCTCAGGCGAAGCCGGGCGTGTGCAGGGAGGGGAGCCTGGGATGTTGCGTTGCCTTGGCCAGCGCCGGCGTGCCTGGCGCCGGCATGGCGCCGAGCAGCGTTTGCACACCGGACAGGCCGAGCGCGGCGGGCCCGGCCTTCACCGCCCCCGCTACCTGTTGCGCTACCTGTTGCGCCCCCTGGACCGCTTGCGTGGCCTGCCTGGTGGTGGTCAGCAACTGGCTGGCCAGGGCGTTCGCAGCCGGCGCCGGCACGCCGCCGGTGAGCGCCTGCGCCGGCGGCCACGTCGGCTCGGCGACGTAGCTGCCTTCGGCCCAGGTGTCCGCCGGGTCGATGCCAAAGACCACCTTGGCGGGCCCTGGCGCGATGCCGCTGGCAACCGCGAAACCCTGTGCGTCGAGCTTGCCGACGGTCACCTGGCCCAGCGCGTCCTCGACCCGGAAGTCGCCGCCCTGGATCCCGCGCCGGTTGGCGTAGTGGTTGAACAGTTCCAGGTTGCCCTTGCCCGGCTTGGGCGCGTCGGGGAACTGCGCGGCGTGCGTCTGCGCGCCGATGAAGGCATAGCTGCCTGCGTGGATCGTGTAGGCCGCACCCGTGCGGTGCGTGATGCCGCCCCCGTTGTAGGTCGTGGCGCTGCCGCCCCCGCTGACGACCAGTTCCTCCTTGGCCGACAGCGTGATGCGGTTGGCCGTGGCCGTGACATTGAGCTTGGCAAGCAGCTTGATGCTGTCCTGCAGCGCGCGCAGCTCGATGTCGCCGCCCGCGGCCACCAGGCGCCAGCCCATGCTCTGGATGAAGACGCGCACCCCGCGGCTCACGCTGGCCAGCAGGCGCTGGCCAACGGCAAGGCTGGTGTGGCCACCGCTGGTCAGCGCCAGGTGCTCGCCCGAGGCCAGGTGTGTCGAGCGCGCCGTGCTGGCCTCGATGCCGGCGGGGCTGGCCAGCACCAAGTGGGGCGCTGCCAGTTCGGGGAAACTGCCGGCCTCGCCGCTGCCGCGGATGTCGTCGTTCTGCGCCTTGATGGTCTTCGCCACCTCGGCCTGGTCGGCACGTTCCTGCGCCTGGTTTTCCTGCGCCAGCTCGGCCAGCGTCGCCTGCTGGCCGCGCGCCTGCGTCAGGCGCTCGAGCGTTTCGCCCATGTCCTTGTGGTGGGCGCTGGCGTTGCGGCGCGCCTCGGTGGTGATCAGCATGCCGTTGGCACGCACCACGCCCTGTCCGTCGGTGCGCAGCTCGAACCCCTCGCCGCGCTTGTCCTTGCGCCCGCTGCCGCGCAGCACACGGGTGAGAAAGCCCAGGCCCAGCCACGAAGTCTGGTGGTCGCTCTGAAGCTGGGTCTGGATCTCGCCCTCGGTGTCGTCCTGCACGAAGGTGTTGGTGCGCTCGCCGCGCAGTTCCTTGCTGACGAAGCCCGAGAGCGCATGCTGGCCGGGCATCGGCCACTGCGGCATGTTCAGCTGGTTCGGCACACTGCCCGTTACCAAGGGGCAATCGGGGTCGCCATTCAAGTGTTCAACGATGACCTCCTGGCCGATGCGCGGCACGTGCATCGCGCCAAAGCGCTCGCCCTGCCACGACGAGGACACCCGCACCCAGCAGGAACTGTCGGCGTCGCGCTTGCCCTGGCGGTCCCAGTGCATCTGGACGCGGATGCGCCCGTATTCGTCGGTCCATGTCTCCTCCCCGGCGGGGCCCACCACGGTGGCCGTCTGCGGCCCGTTGGTGCGCGGCTTCGGCTGGGTGCGTTCCGGGCGGAACAACGCGTTGGAAGGCTGGGCGGTGAAGTCCACTTCGCAGCGCCAGGACTGCTGGCCGCCCGAGGCCTCGGGCACCTCCTCGATCCACAATCGCGCAAAGAGAATCAGGTACTCGCGGTTGGCCTCGCTCTGGATGAAATTCGTGAGATGGAAGGTGCAGCCCGGCACCATGGCGCGCACGTTGCCACGGCCACGCGCGCGGGTGCCGTGCTGGCGCAGCGTCTCCATGCGGATGCGGGCAATCTGGTCGCCTTCCTGCCACGGGTCGTTGCCGGTGGCGGCCTGGCTGTGGTCGCCAGGGAACGCATAGATTTCCGCGTTGGCGTGCGCGGTATCGAGCGGATCGCAGGCCCGTACCGTCAGGTCGGCGCGCGGCCTGACGAAGTCGTAGTCCGAACTGGTCCACTGGCCCGATACCATCCGGTCGTGCAACTCGAACTCATGCAGGTGTTCTTCGTCGATCCGGTCGACGGTGCCCTGCCAGCGGATGTCGTGATAGGCGGGGCTGGCAAAGGGCGCGAAGGCGCTGTTGCCATCGGTCAATACAAGCCGGTGCCGGCTCTCGCTGTGTTCAATGTGCCAGGCAATCCCCCACTCCTGCGTCAGGCGCTGGAAGAAATCGAAGTCGCTCTCGCCGTACTGCACCTGGTATTCGCGCTTGGGGTAGCGCGCCACATCCAGGCGCCGCTCCACCGGGAAGGTGTAGTCGGACAGCAGCGTATCGAGGATTTGCACCACGCTTTGCTGCTGGAAAATACGGAAATCCGTGGTGAGGGTCGTCAGCCACAGCCACGGGCGCAGCGTGAGGCGATAGGCAATCTGCCGGCCCATCGGGATCGGGCCGCGCACGTCGGTGACAAGCCCCGTGATCTCGCGCTCGCCCGCACCCACACCGCCGGACGATCCGCTGCCGCTGCCATCGAGCGCAATCGTTACCGTCAACTCCTGTCCGCGCAGCGCCTTGGTATCGAGATCCGCCGCGGGGCCAAAGTGCGCATTGCGATCGTCGGGGGTCTTGAGTTCCAGTTCGTATTCGAACAGGCTGCAGATCCCTTCGTTGCCAGACAGTTTGGAGAAAACCAGGGCGGGTCGCCCAAGGATTTCCGGTATGCCCGGACCCGTCACGCGGACAGTACGAGTGGAAGCCGATGGCAAACGAATACCCATGCGAAAACGCTCCGCCGCAGGTGAAGTAGCAAGATACGCAAGGCCATGAGGCTTGAACCTGATGCGCCTTGCGCCAGTGCTGGCGCACCGATCCGCAAGTGATTTTCATAAACACCAGGACGGTATCGTGCAGCGAGAAACGCTATGCCGCAATCGGACAAGTACGAAATTCGATGAGAAATTTGGCGATGAGGATGGCTATGAAACAATCAGAAAAGCGGCTACCGTTCGGTTCATTCAGCACACTGTGGGTGCTCAGACGCGAGCCGGCATGCTGCACCATTGAGGATGTGGAAGCGTTCTAACCTCCTACGGAACACCCTGCCCCTCACAAATGCGCAGGCGCTAGCTATTCACCGATGGCGCCTGCTTGCGCAACATCGGTTGCACGGCCACTGCCTTGCACCAGGGCACGAACCAGCCCCGGCTCGGTCCGGCTGAGCTTGCTGTACAGCGCGGTGATGGAAACCGGCAGCGCCGGACTGGCTTTGGCATGCCGCATACACCGACGGGCGCAGCCCCACGGCGACCAGCGACATGGTTTCCACCGTCGTCTAGAACAATTGAGAACGCATGACTGCGCCTTGGCGATGTGGGTTCGATAGCCATCCGGGTCTTTCCCGGAGACAGGAAGACTATGCTTCTCGCTGAAAACCGCGGCCGGCTGCCCTGGTGCGTGGGCCGATGCCTGCCTTGCGCATCGGCGCGCGCGAAATGCATCACTCGTTCGCTGGCGACGGCAGCCGTGCAATATCGCGGATGCACTCGGCGATGATACGGCGCAAGGGGGCCGATGGCAGATCGATGAAGGAGGCGAAGTATGTCTGCTTCGGGAACGGCCGGGAGAGCCCGAGCATTCTTAGCGTTCCCGTCTCGAGCTCGTTGCGGATGAGGTCAACCGGTAGCACCGCGTATCCAACGCCAGCGCAGGCGAGACGCAGCATCACGGACAAGGAACTGAGAACGTTCAGCTTGAAGCCGGCCAGGTGCGGCGTGTCAAAGTAGGTGGCAACCGAGGCGAAGAGGTCCGAGTCGACCGGATACGAGAGCAACATCTGCCGTCTTAGCTCCTCGACCGATGGCGATACGTTGCCGGGAATCAGGCGCGGGCTGGCCACCCAGGCGTAGTCAAGCTCCAGCAGTTTCAAATTGACCACGTCCGGTTCGTTGACGCTGCCGAGGAGAAGGCCAATATCGAGCGCGCCGCTCAGCAGCCTGTGCCGAATGTCGGTGCTGGTGAGAGATGGCAGATGGATATTGACGTCAGGCCATCTGGCATAAAGTACGTCAACCAGCGGCTCGAGTATTGCCCCGGCGACCGTGCCGCTCATGCCGATGGTGATCTGGCTGGGCAAGGCATCCCTTGCGGCAAACCGGTGGGTGAACGCGTCCGCAAGGGCAAGCAATTCCTCCGCGGGCGCCAGCATCTCGGCGCCCTCCGGGGTGAGGCACAGTTGCTTTCCCTTTTCCCGGACAAAGACCTTTACGCCCAACTCTGCTTCGAACGCGGCGATGCGCGCGGAGATGGTGGCATCGGTGGCGTGCAGCCGCTGCGCAACCAGGGTCATCCTGCGCAGCCGGGCTGCCCAGACGAATGTTTCAAGAAATCGAAGGTTCATGGGCTGGCATCCTGCGCATGGCTTTCGGCTTACGCTTCCCCGCCTGGCTGCCTCAGGCCTGGAAATTGACCGATGTCTTCGGCCGTTCGTCAACCGTCATTGAAAAGACATCCGGGCGAGAATAATGGCCGACCACGTCAAAGTCGTAGCGTGCACGCACCAACTCGCCGGTATCGATCTCGGCGGCTACCAGGCCTTGCGCATTCAGCAAAGGCCCGGCGATGATGTCGCCCATCGGGCCAATGACCACGCTGCCGCCGCGGATCAGCGGGCGATCTGCCTCCCAATGCGGTATGTCGATGCCGAGCTGCCGTGGCGAGGCCTGGACCCAGCAGATCGCGGCGCCCACGCGCCCGGCGGATGTCTGCAAGACTGGCAACGTCGCGCCGTCTCCCTGGCCCCAGATGAGTCGCTCCGTTCCCGTCGGCATCAGCTTGCGGTGCTTCGCGGCGAGACCAGCGGCGGGATCGAAGAACAGAGCCGTACAGTACAGCGTATTGCCGTCTCGTTCAATGACCCCCACCACGAGGCTCGCGTCCGTGCGCGTGGACAGCGCCGCCAGCGCTTGCGTTTCGGGGCCGGGTACATCGATGGCGTTTTCGAAGTAGCTGGCGAATGCGTCGCGGCCCTCGGGCAGGCGATAGCCCAGCCGCGTACCGAAGATCTCGCCTTTGGGATACCCGCCCAGGAGTGCCTCCGGCATGACGACGACGCTTGCGCCGGATGCGAGGATCTTGTCCTCGAACGCCAGGATCCGGGCCAGGGTTTCGGCCTCTCCCGAGGGGGAGGAACCAATCTGGAGGGCGGCGACGATGGAAGCGGGCATGAGGTATGGCTCCGGGAAGCGGGTTGCGCTATGTTCACGCCCACGCCATCTTGAATCAAGATGGATATGGATGTATCTGATATGAATGCCGTAAATATCGAGGCGATGGACCTCAACCTGCTGAAGGTCTTCGAAGCGCTCTACGAAGAGGGCGGCGCTAGCCGCGCCGCGATCCGGTTGGGCCTGACGCAGTCCGCGGTGAGCGCGGCGATCGGCCGCCTGCGTCGCGTCTATGGGGACCCGCTGTGCGAGAGAGCCGGCCGTGGCATGCGCCCCAGGGCGCGCGCGCAAGAATCGAAGCCCGTGGTCGGTGAAGCGCTGAACCACTGCCGCAAGAGCCTTTCGATGGTGGCGCCTGGCGGCAACGTCTTTCACGAAAGGACGATCTCCATCGGGCTATCGGATGACTACGAGATCGCCGTGGGGCGCCGCTTCGTTGGCCGCCTGGCGGAAACGGCGCCCGGCATCCGCTTGCTGTTTCGGCAGACACACAGTCAAAAGGCCGTGGAGATGCTGGTGGATCGCTCCGTGGACCTCATCGTGGCAGCGGGGGGAAGAGGAAGCCAAAATTTCTTTGTCTGAGCGTAATTTTTATTTGATTTACCAGCGCACCGGCTTACGGCACGATCTCACTCGTCAAGTGTGTTGCTTCATCACACTCATGTCACCGAGATGCCGCATGCCCCAATTGTCCCGCCTCGCCGTCGCCAGTCTCGCTGCGCTGTGCTGTGCGGCGCCAACCCTTGCCGTGTCGGCCGAGTGGCCGGCCAAGCCCGTGACGCTCGTTGTGCCATTTCCCGCGGGAGGAGGAAACGACGTGGTCGCGCGCCTGATCTCCGCCGCCATGAGTACGGCGCTCGGGCAGTCCCTCGTCATCGACAACCGGCCCGGTGCCGGTGGCACGATCGGTGCGGGATTCGTCGCCAAGGCGCCGCCGGATGGCTACACCTTGCTGCTTTGCTCCACCGGGAACCTGGCGGTCGCTACGGCGCTATACCCAAAGCTGTCCTATGGGATCAAGGACCTGGTCCCGGTGAGCCATGTCGTCAATACACCGACCATCTGGGTGGCAGCCCCCCAAATTCCCGCCAACAGCCTCAAGGATTTCATCAACCTGGCCAGGCGCGAGCCCGGCAAGTACAACTTCGCATCCGGCGGCAACGGGACGACACCGCATCTCGCCGCAGTGGCCATGAAAATGCGGAACAACCTGGACATGCAGCACGTGCCTTACAAGGGCTCGACGCCCGCCTATACGGACCTTACCGCCGGCCGCGTCAGCTTGATGATGGATAGCGTCATCTCCGCGTTGCCTTTCGTTGAATCCGGCCGCGTCAAGGGCCTCGCGATAGGGACGGCCAAGCGCTTGCCGCAGCTTCCCGCGGTGCCCACACTGGCCGAGCAAGGCCTGGGCGAGCTGAGCTTTACGGGGTGGGTAGGCATTTGCGCCCCCAGTGGAACGCCGGCCCAGGTGGTGTCCAAGGTCAGCCAGAGCGTGAAGGAGGTACTTGCGCGGCCGGAGGTGCGCGATGCCTTCGCCAGGCAGATTGCCGAGCCGGTTGGCGATGGCCCCGCGAAATTCGCGGAGACGATCCAGCGCGATGCCCTGACCTGGCGAAAGATCGTCGCCACGTCACATGCGGAAATGGACTGAAGCGCAGAGCCGGAAAATGAAAATCGCTGCCATTCAGATGGTGTCTTCGCCGAGCCTGGCGGACAACCTTGCCGTTGCGGAGAACCTGATCGATGAAGCCGTGCACGGCGGTGCCACGCTTGTCCTGTTGCCTGAGTACTTCTGCCAGATCGGTCTTCACGAGACCGACAAGTTCGCGATTGCCGAGGCGTTTGGCGAAGGGCCAATCCAGGCTTGCCTGGCCGCCAAGGCAAGGCAGCACGGCGTATGGATCGCGGGTGGCTCGCTCCCGCTGGCTACCACGCAAGCGCCAAAGGTTACCAACACGACATTGTTGTTCGGGCCCACGGGAGAGGTCAAGGCGCGCTACGACAAGTTGCATCTCTTCAGCTACCTGGATGGCACTCGCGACATCGACGAGAGCCGGACGATGGTTGCGGGCACCGAAATGGTCACGGCGCAGACGGAGTTCGGCCGCGTGGGGCTATCCATTTGCTATGACCTGCGCTTTCCGGAGCTCTACCGGGCCATGCAGCAGGTGGATCTCATCCTCGTGCCGTCGGCATTCACGCAAACCACCGGCCGTGCGCATTGGGAGGTCCTGCTCCGCGCGCGCGCGATCGAGAACCAGTGTTATGTGCTGGCTGCCGCGCAAGGCGGGACGCACGCCAATCAGCGGCAGACGTTTGGCCACAGCATGTTGATCGACCCGTGGGGAGACGTGGTTGCCAGCCTGCCCCAGGGCGAAGGCGTTGTCATCGGCGAAATGAGCCAGGACCGTTTGCGCTGCGTCCGCGAAGCCATTCCGGCGCTCAAGCACCGACGGATTCCGGGGCCGACGGCCCTCGGTTTGTAATACAGCAGGCCGCGCCGGCGCACCTCAAGCGTTCCAATCAAGCGTGCCAATTCTTCCCGCACTCGTTCAAGACGAGGGTGTGGTCCTCGCATTGCCTAACGGTTTGAAATCCATGAAGACAAATACCGCAGCATTGGCTGCAGTGACGGGGCTGAGCATCTCGGTCTGCACCTGGGACGCAAAGGCCGAATCAACGGTCTTTGGTGTCGTGGATATGGCGCTCGATATCTCGAAGCAAGGACTGGGAACGCTGACCCGCCTGCAGAGCGGCAGCGACTGGGGCTCACGTTTCGGCATCAAGGGGGACGAGCGCATCGCGCCGGGCCTGAGCGCCGTTTACTGGCTGGAGAGCGGCTTTGGGGCAGATGACGGGATGTCCCAGCAAGGCGGGAGGCTGTTCGGACGCCAGATCTACATGGGGCTTGCCAGCGAGCAGGCGGGCCGGCTCACGTTCGGTCGCCAGTACTCTCCCGAGAACCGGATGTTCTGGAACATCGATGCGTTCAACGCGGGGCTGGCCGGCGGCCTGCCGGCCATCATTCCCGCCGGTGTGGCGCGTGCAACGCTCGGGCGGGTCGACAATTCCATCCTATGGACGTTCCCGGATCGCTGGCCCGGTGTCACTTACGTGATGTACGCGCCGGGAGAGGTCACGGGGAACCAGCGGGCCGGGCGGATGTGGGGCGTGTCCACGCGGCAGAAGAACGAGGTCGTCGACTTCAACATCGGCTTCGTGACACAGCGCAACGCGACCGACACGGGAAGGCTGCAGGCCTTCACCATCGGGGGAAACTACACGGTGGGGCCGGTGAAGCTGTTCACAGGCTGGCACCGCGACTGGAATAGCCAGGCGAACACGCCGGCAACAAAGGGCCCGGAGCAGGTCTACGACATGTTTCCCTTCGGCGTGAAGTACGGCGTCGGTGCGCACACCACGCTCATCGCCCAGTTCGTGCTGGTCAAGGACCGTACGCAAGGCGTGGCAAACAGAAGCACCAATCTCATTGCTATCGGCGGCCACTACGCGTTATCAAAGCGCACTGTCCTGTTCGCGGCGGCAGGGCGCATTCTCAATAAGAACGGATCACAGTACTCCCTTGGCGGTGGCTTGTACGCCGGCGGCACTGTCGGACCGGGTAACCCAACGGCACGCACTGTCCAGATCGGCATGCGGCACAACTTTTGAGAGATTCCATGATTTCAAACTGGATCGCACAGCATGCAGGATGCATCCGCGTATTTAGATTCGAGGTGTTGCCCGGCCAGGAACTGGCCTACCAGGAATACTTGCGGGATGTGGTGGAGCCCATCGACGAGGTTGCTTTTGCCGATGGTGCCTTCCTTGAGGTGCTTAGCCTGACCCAAGCCCATCCGCGCGCCAAAAGCGCGGTGCAATGCCGTGTGTTCACGTTCCGGGATGTGGCGCAACGCGATGCCTTTCCCGGGCTGATTGCCGAAGCTGCCAGGCAGTTCGATCAGACCGAGGAAGCACGCGATCTACGCAAGGCCTACGCCGATACGCTTCGGACCGTGGTCGGGGTCGACGACTACGAATTGAGCGCGTAGGAAGGGACGCCATCCCGCGACAAGGGGACCGCCGACGCGCGGCGTAGATCAATCCCCGCTCGCATCCTCTGAACGTTCGTGCAAGACGTGCCCGAACTCATCCAGTTCCTTCTGGATCCTCGCCATGCTGGCGTCAATGGTCTGCTGCGTAACTTCACCATCGACGAACTCAACCGAGACGCGGGTAACACGGGAATCCTTGTCGACGATGCCCTGCAGCACCTTGTCAAATAGCTTCTCCCCGGCACGCAAGCCGAGCGGGCGGGGAACAAGCACCTTGACCAGCAGGATCTCCGCCTCACTCTCCGATTTCTCCGTTTGCGCCAGATCGGCAAAGGCAGTCCGCAGATACGATTTGAGTTTCAAGACACTCAGGTTGCCGGGAACACCGATATGCGACACCCGAACCTTTTTCTCAGCCATGCTAGCTCTCCGCCGAAATTGAACGCGAGGACTATACCGCAGGCGGCGTCGGAATTGACGCGAAGCTTGCAAGGCTCGCGCCGCAGAGGATGGGGTGCACAACGGGCGCGCGCGGATAACGCGCCTCGGCGTCGATGGCAACGCTGGTAAATGACTGTTGCAAAATCAAACAAATTGTCAGGTGCCTCGGCGCTACAGTGGTCCTTCCCATGCCTGAAGGCGTTTTTAGGAGGTACACGAATGAAGCAACATCTGGCGAAATCCCTGTTGATGGCTGGCGCGATGATCGCGTCCTACCCGCTGTTCGCGCAGCAGGCCCAGCCCATCCAGCCGGCCCAGCCGATGCCGATGACTCAGCCGATGCAATCCCCCCAGCCTATGCAATCCGCCCAGCCGGTGCCATCCGTGCAGCCTGTGCAAGCCATGCCGGCGGCAGCGCCGTCGGCCCAGGCGACGCTGCCGGCCGCACGCGACCCTTATGCGCAAAGCGCCGAACAGCCGGTTCAGCCGGGCATGGCGAGCGCACCGGTCGACCCGACGCTGGCCCGCAGCCCCAGCCCGGCAATGGACGCCGCCAGCATGAGCCTGGCTCCCGATGCGCTCGGGACGCGTCTGGGCCAGCGCAATCCTTTCCTCGACGGTGCCTGAGCGCCTGTCAGCCTTCCTGAGGCCCAGTCCTTCGGAGTGCAACGTCCCGTGAACCGGGCAGCGCGCCGGCACGTCCGCGCCGGCGCCCTCCCTCAATGGCCCTTGCCCGCTTCCGCGCGTAGCGCCTTCACCTTGTCCGCGCTCACGTCGCCGGGCTGTCCGCCATAGCTTGCCCGCAGGTAGTTAGCCAGGTCGGCCAGTTCCGTATCGCTCAGGCGCGAGGCAAAGCCCGGCATGTCCTGCATGCTCTCCAGCCCGGGGAATTTCTGCGCTTCGATGCCGTCGAGCATGGATACGATCAGGTTGTGCGGGTCGGCGTTGCGCACGGTGGAGTTGCCCAGCATCGCCACCGCCACGTGCGGCTTGCCCTCGCCCTCGCGGCCGTGGCAGCCGGCGCAGACGGCCAGGTATTGCTGGCGGCCGGGCTTGAACCGGGCCGCATCCGCGTTGGCCGGCTTGAGTGGCTGGGGCCGTGGCGGCTGGTCGCCAAGCAGGTAGGTCGACATGGCGGCAAGGTCGGCCTTGTTCAGGTACTGGCTGCTGAGATGGACCACGGGGAACATCTCGCCGTAAGCCGAGCCTTGCGGCGCCATGCCGGTGGCGAAGAAGGTCTGCAGGTCGGCGCCCGTCCAGCCCCGCGCGGCCAGGCCCGCCGGCGTGATGTCCGGCGCGGCCACGCGGCCGAGCGCTGCGCCGGCCAGTGGCTTGGCTGCGTCCAGGCGGCCGAACATGGCGCGCGGCGTGTGGCATTCGGCGCAGTGGCCCAGCGCGTTGGACAGGTAGCGGCCGCGCTGCCAGGCCGAGGTCTGGCCGGTGGAGGCATCGGGCAGCTGGTCTTTCAGGAACAGCAGGTTCCAGCCGACCAGCGCCACGCGCATGTTGTACGGGAAGCTCAGGTCGTGCGGCCGGTTGGCCACGGCGGCTGGCTTTAGCTGCATCAGGTAGGCGTACATCGCATCGGCGTCGCCGCGCGACAGGCCGCGGTACGAGGTATACGGCATGGCCGGGTAGAGGTGCTTGTCCGGCGTGACGCCATCATGCAGCGCCTTGTAGAAATCGTCGGCGCTCCACTTGCCGATGCCGTGGTCCTTGTCCGGCGTGATGTTGGTGCCGTAGAAGGTGCCGAACGGCGAGGCCAGTTCCACCCCGCCGGCAAACGGCGCACCCTGGGCGCTGGTATGGCAGGCGGCGCAATCGGCGGCGCGTACCAGGTAGCGCCCGCGCGCGATCTGGTCGGCGGGCGAGAGCCTGGCGGCGGGCTGCTGGTCGGCGGCAGTGTCGATCGGGGCGCCGTGGTCGCCGCAGCCAGCCAGCAGGGCCGCGCCCAGCGTGGCCAGGGTCGCCAGCGTGGTGCGCGCGTGTCGGAGGAAGTCGGGCTGGCTCATCATACTCATCATCACTTGTCTTCCTTTACCAGGCCCGGGGTGTTGACCACCACGTCCTTGACGGCTTCGAAGTAGCGCACATAGCCGGTGCAGCGGCAGATATGGTCGTTGAGCGCCGCGGTGATGGTCTCATCCACCTTGCCTCTGGCCACCGGCTGGCGCTTCAGGCGCTCCACCAGGATGGTCGCGCCGTTGACGAAGCCGGGCGTACAGTAGCCGCACTGGAAGCTGAAGTGCTCCAGGAACTTCTGCTGCACGAGCGACAGTTCCACCACCTCGCCCTTGTCGTTGCGCTTGGCGTGGCCCTCCACCGTGCGCACCTTCTTGCCCTGGAAGTAATGCGCGCCGGTGATGCAGGCGCGCACTTCCTCGCTGGTGCCGTCGGCCTTGTCGTGGATCACCACGCAGGCGTGGCAGATACCCTGGCCGCAGCCCAGGCGCGACCCGGTGAGCGCAAGGTACTCGTGCAGGAAGTCGATCATCATCAGGCCTTCCGGCACATCGATGGGGCCAACGTCCTTGCCGTTGATATTGAGGGAAAGCGGTTGGGTGGCGAGGCTCATGCCAGGATCTCCTGAATCTTTTCGGCGCTGACCGGCAGGGCGGTGAAGCGATGGCCGATGGCATGCGCGATGCCGTTGACGATGGCGCCCACCACCGGAATCATCACCACTTCGGCGATGCCCTTGGGCGGATCGGTTTCGGATACGGGCGGCAGGACCGTCCCGGTTTGCGTCCATACGGCCACGTCGCTGGCGCGCGGCAACGCGTAGCGGTTGAAGTTCCAGGTGCCGTTGCCGGGCCCGTCCTCGTACAGCGGCAGGAACTCGTGCAGCGCATGGCCGATGCCCATGGCGAGGCCGCCCTGCAATTGCCCGGACACCAGCGCCGGCGACAATTGCGAGCCGCATTCCATGATGGAGTGATGGCTGAGGATTTCCACCTTGCCGCTGGCCGCATGCACGGACAGCTCCACCAGCGTGCCCACCGCGCTGTAGTAGGTCACGCTGGCGTTGTTGCGCTGGGTCGGCGCGATGTAGACCTTCTTGCGGTCCAGCACCTGGTAGCCGCCGCTGGTGGTCATGCGCGCCTTGCGCGCGGCGTCGGCGCCGTCGCCGTAGCGCACCGACAGCCCGTCGATGGGCAGCCGGGTGGCCGTGCCGTCGACGTCGAAGTCGGCTTCGGTCCATTGCCAGCGATTGAACACGTGCACCGTGGCGCCCGTGACCAGGCCGAGCTCGTGCGCCTTCTTGGCCAGTTGCTCGTAGGGCAGGGCTTGCAGGCCGCCGGCGGTGAGCTTGCCTTCGACCCAGCGCGCGTCCTCCACGCGCACCACCAGCGAGGCCGCCTGGCCGCCGCCAAAGCCCTGGCTCCAGATTGCCATGGCCGCCGGCCACAGCCCGTGCATGAAGACCACGCGGGCGGCTTCACGGGTGCTGTGGGTGAAGTAGTAGGCCGAGTTGGTCGCACTCGATGGCGACGCATACGCCGGCGACCAGCGTGGGTTGGCCGACAGCTTGTCCTGGTCGGCCTGGCTCATGATGTAGGGATCGCCGGTGGCGGTGACGGGCAGGTCGGGCCAGTCGGTGAGCGCCACGCGCACCTCGGTGGCGGGCTTGCCCAGCCAGCGCGCCACGGCCACCGCTTGCGAGGTGGACATGCCGGTGCCGATCTCCGCGCCGCAGTGATGCAGCGCGATGGTGCCGTCCGCGCGCATCTCCACCTTGGCGAACGAGGCCTCGGCGCCGGTGCCGAAGTCCTTCTGCACGCAGGCAAAGCCCACGCCGTAGCGCCGGCCGGGATGGCTGGCTTCAAAATCCGCTTTGCGCTTCGCGCGGTTGGTCCACAGCGGATGGGCCTTGGCCGCCTGCAGCACCTCATCCACGCGAATCGCGCCGGCAGGGATCGCGCCCTGCGTGTTCTTCATGCCAGAGCGCAGCGCGTTTTTCAGGCGGAACTCGATCGGGTCGAGCTTCAACTGCTCGGCGAACTCGTCGACCATCATCTCGGTCGCCGCCATGCTCTGCAGCGTGCCGTAGCCGCGCGCGGAGCCCGCGTCGATGGCGCGCGTGGCGATCGCCACCGCGGTCAGGTCATTCTTCGGGAAGTAATAGATCGACTGCGCCGCGGTGGCGCCCACCATCGCCACGGACGGCGAGAAGTTGGCGCGTCCGCCACCGTTGGCCTCGAAGTCGCCCTGGAACGACTGGAACAGCCCGGTGTTCTTGTCCACCGCAATGCGGTAGCGCATCTTGAAGGCGTGGCGCTTGATCGAGGTCTGGAACTGCTCATAGCGGTCGTTGGCCAGCCGCACCGGCTTGCCGTCGGCGTAGAGCGCCGTCACTAGGCCGTAGAAGGGGAAGTTGTAGTGATCCTTGGAGCCGTAGCCCACGGTGTAGCAGGGATGGACAAACACCTGCCTGACCGGGAACGCGCCTTTGGCCTTGGCCATCATCTCCGCCGTGCTGTCGCCGACTTCGATGGGCGACTGGGTCGGCACCACCATGTGCAGCGCCTGGGTGCTGGCGTCGTACCAGCAGTTGGCGTTGTCCGGTTCCAGCGCGGCGGTGTCGATGGACTGCGTGTTGTACTCGCGCTCCAGCACCAGCCAGTCAGCCGGCGGCTGGTCCAGCTGCTGGCGGATCTGCCCGGCATGGAACATGCCTTGCTCGCCAAGCTGGCCGTGGTCCTTGCCATCGGGCCAGACCGGCTCGTGCTTGCGCATCATGCTGGGGAACAGCGGCGCGTTTTTCAGGCTGGAGAACACGTCGTCGTCGAACGGCGTCTCGCCGCCCACCCGCACAAAGCGGAACGTGCCCCACGGATCGCGCTCCAGCGGGCCGGTCTCGGCGCCGTAGCGGATGATCTCGTCGTGGAACTTGAGCTTGTCCTTGGCAAAGCGGAAGCGGGCGAAGTCGTGATAGATCAGGATGGCCACGGCGTGGCCGAGATAGGCCGGCGTCTTGCCTTCCGGCAGCAGCATGTCCTCGCCGTAGAAGGCGGGAAAGGCCACGCCGTCGCGCGCCAGGTCGGCGGCGGTGACCACGCGGTCGGGCTTGAGATCGTCACCCAGCAGCGCCAGGTCGAAGCCCGCATAGCTGCGGTCCGCCCTGGTGGCGCGCAGGATGAAGGCATGCGATTGCGCCTTGGGCCAGTGCGGCATGTCGCGCGAGCGGATATCGCGCGCGAAGACCTTGTCGCCGGTGACCTTGGCCATGCCGTCGATGCGGAACCTGGGGGCGCCGGTCTTGGGGTCCCACTGGACCGGGGTCAGGATTTTTTCTTCGAACAGGGCTGCGAAGGCCTTGCCGCCGATCGGTGCGATATACACCGACACCCCGGCCACGACGCTGGCTTTCAGGAAAGTGCGGCGCGTTGGGCTGAAGTTAGCCATGGATTTTCCTTGAGAATGCGCGGATGCCGCCGCAGCGGCGTCCGGGCGAGATACGCGGCCTGATGCGTCCGGCCTGGGCGGCCGGGCGAACGAGACGGGAGAAACCGGAAGGCGGGGGGCAGCGGCAATCGAGGTCTCCGTGCATGAGGGCGCGGGCACGAAGTACGGCACCGGCGCGGATTACGACGCAAGACTGGGCTGGTGATCTGTGGGGCAATGCAAGGTTTTATTCTAGGCGTGGAAGTGCACGCCGGGGCGCGGATTCTGCGCCGTCAGGGGTGCGGTAGCAACAGGGCGGGCTGAATAATGCTTATCACGGTCGTGTCATTCCGTTTGGGGTGACATTGAGGTAGCGCATTGTGCGGAGCACAAATCCACGTCGCGCCGGCGTGCCACGCCTGCGATCGCCGTCCGCCGTCGCCTGCAATGCCTGATCGTTGTAGCATCGCTGCCATGGACAACCTGCTCAGAAAACTCGACCTGACCTCGCTGCGGCTGTTCGTTGCCGTTTGCCAGGAACAGAACATTGCCCGCGCCGCCGAGCGCGAATTCATTGCGCCGTCGGCGGTCAGCCGCCGCATTGCCGAAATCGAGGCGCTGATCGGCTTGCCGGTGATCGAGCGGCATCCGCGCGGCATCACGGTGACGGCGGTGGGCGAGACGGTGCTGCGGCATGCGCTGGCCATCATTGGCAATATCGAGGCGCTCGGCGCGGAACTGTCGCGTTTTACCTCCGGCGCGCGCGGCAACGTGCGCCTGGTGTGCAACCTTGGCGCCATCGTGCAGTTCCTGCCTGAGGACCTGGCTGCCTTTGGGCGCGTGTATCCCGATATCGGCATCGAGCTGGAGGAGCAGCACAGCCCCGAGGTGCTGCGCATGGTGGGAGAGCGCAGCGCGGACTTCGGCATCTGCAATGCGATCCAGGGCGTGGAGCAATTTGTCTCGCTGCCTTACCGGGAGGACCAGCTTTGCGTGCTGGTGCCGCGCGGGCATGCGCTGGCATCGGCGCAGCAGGTGAGCTTTGCGGACTTGCTGGGCGAGACCTTCGTCGCGCTGCGCGATGAGAGTGCGTTGAGCCGCCTGCTGGCGGAGCAGGCGGCGCGCTTGAACGAGGCGCTCAAGATCAAGATCCGGGTGGCGAGCCTGGATGCCTTGTGCCGCATGGTGCACGTCGGGCTAGGGATTGCTGTCGTGCCGAGGCAGGTGGGCGAGCTTTACCTGAACACCCTGGACGTGGTGGCGCGGCCGCTATCGGACCCCTGGGCGACACGGCAACTGGTGGTGGTGTTTCACTCCCGGGAGCATCTCTCGGCGAGTGCCTTGGCCTTGGTCGGCTTTCTTTGCCGGGAATAGGAGCAAGGTGGGAATAAGGTAGGAATAAGGTGGGCAAAGCGAAGCGAGCGTGGGCAAATAGCCAGCCGTCGCAAACCGAGATGCCTGCCATGCCGACTGCGCACTTTGCCCCGGCGGCGCCAAACCATATAGTGGGATCACCACAACGAGAAACCCCGCAATGGAAGCCACCATCCGCTTCGATGGCCGCGTGCTGTACCTGTCGCAAGACCCCGCCTGCGTGCGCGCCCAGCTCGACGGCAAGCCGATGACCCGGGCCGAGGCCGGCCCGCTGCGCGACAACATCTCCACCGATGAGATCACGCCCGTCACGATCATGCTTACCTACGATGAGCGTCTGGGGCAATTCCCCTACGTGGGGTTCCAGGCGGGGGGCGAGCAGCCGATCGGCCGCGATGCCATCCGCAACGGCGGCTTTGCCGTCACGGTGGCGGGCAAGCGCTATGGCAAGGGCTCCTCGCGCGAGTCCAGCCCGCTGGCGGAGCTGTCGGCCGGCATCCGCCTGATCGTGGCGGAGAGCTTCGAGCGCATCTACCAGCAGAACTGCGACAACATCGGCATCCTGACCACCACGGATTTCACCGTGCTCGACCGCGTGCTGGCGGGCGAGGCGATTCCCATCGAGGCCTTCCTGACCGGGCGCGATGCGCTGACCCAGCAGGTGATCCGTGCCGGCGGCCTGCTGGCCTATAGCCGCGCGGCAAGCTGGCCGGCGGCGGGCGAGGGCGCGCAGGGCACGGAGGCAACTGAGGCAACCGGCAACGCCGCACCGCGCACCTTGGTGGAAAAGATCATCGCCCGCCATCTGCTCCCTGGCACGCCGAGCGCTGAGCGCGGCCAGGGCGTGTTCGTCGCGGCGGACTGGCGCTTCTCGCACGATTACTTCACCGGCATGTGCGCGCACCTGATGCACCGCGCGTTCGGCAAGCCGGCAACGTTGCACGAGCCGGATCACATCATCGCGTTCCAGGATCACCTGGTGCTGGCGGCCCAGAGCTTCCCGCATGTGCGCGACGGCTTGTTGCCAGGGGTGGCCAACCTGATGCAGGGACATAGCCGTTTTGCGCACGACTACCCGGTGCGCTCGCATCACGCGCTTGCGGGCGAAACACCGGGCTCGGAAGGCATTTGCCATGCGCTGATGGCCGAGCAATACGCGCTGCCGGGGCAGGTGGTGGTGGGCACCGATTCGCACACGCCGCATTCCGGCGCGCTCGGCTGCCTGGCGTTCGGCGCGGGCGCCACCGATGTCGCCAATAGCTGGGTCACGGGCTACGTGCGCTGCAAGGTGCCGGAAACCCTGCGCGTGGAGGTGGAGGGCGAGCTCGCCGAGGGCGTGACGGCCAAGGACATCGTGCTCTACCTGCTGCAGATGGAAGCAATCCGCTCGGGCGGCGCCATCGGCGTGGTGTTCGAGTATGCCGGCAGCACGGTGCGCGCCTTGTCAATCGACGAGCGCGCCACGCTGACCAATATGGTCGCCGAGCTGGGCGGCTTCACCGGCATCGTCGAGCCAGACGACAAGACCGTGGCCTTCCTGAAGGCGCGGCGAGGCGTCGATTTTGCGATCGAGGACTGGATGCGCAGCGACGCAGGCGCGACCTACCGCGACGTGATCCGCATCGACGCCGGCGTCATCGCGCCCATGGTGGCGCGCCCCGGAGACCCCGGCAATGGCATCGCGGCCAACACGCTGGATGCGCCGGTGCCGGTGGACATTGCCTACGGTGGGTCCTGCACCGCAGGCAAGCGGGAGGATTTCGACTACTACCACGAGGTGCTGCGCTGGGGCCTGGAGCATGGCCTCAAGGTGTCGCCCCGCACCCAGCTGTTCCTGCAGTTCGGCACCCTCGGCGTGAAGGCCTACTGCGAAGCGCGCGGCTATATGGACACCTTCGCTGCCGCCGGCGCCACGCTGGTCATGCCGGGATGCGGCTCGTGCGCCAACTGCGGGCCGGGTGCTTCCACCACCAGCGAGCAGGTCACCATCAGCGCCATCAACCGCAATTTCCCCGGCCGCTCGGGGCCGGGCCAGGTCTGGCTGGCCAGTCCTTATACGGTGGCCGCGAGCGCGCTGGCGGGGCAGATCAGCACATTCGGGCAATTGCAGGCAAGCCGCGCCGCCCCCGCACCCTAGCAGCACACCCCGGCGTCCACGCGCAAGCGGGGGCGCGGCGGCATCCATAGCCGGGCGACAGATCCCGGCAGCCATCCACAGGAGACAACGATGTTCCCCAATACCTCGCGCGTCCTGCGCGCGGCGGGGCGGCTGCTTGCCGTCGCCGCCATCGCATTCCCCGTCATCGGCGCGCACGCCGTACATGCAGCGCACGCTGCGGACAAGTATCCCGCCAAGACCGTGCGCCTGATCGTGCCGAACTCGCCGGGCTCCACCGCCGACGTGGTGGCGCGCGTGGTGGCCGAGGGCATGGGCCAGGACCTCGGGCAACCGTTCTACGTGGAGAACCTTCCCGGTGCGGCGGGCATCCCCGGCACGCGGCAACTCGTATCCGCCGCTGCGGACGGCTACACGCTTGCGGTGGTGTCGTCCAACCATGCCATCAACCCGGGCCTGTACCGCAATATTCCCTATGACAGCGTGAAGGACATCACTGCCGTAGGGCTGATCGGCACCACCCCGCTGGTGCTGGTGGTGGGCGCGGGCTCGCCGTACAAGACCGTGCAGGAACTGCTCGCGGCGGCGCGGGCGCATCCGGGCAGCCTGAGCTACGGCTCGTCAGGCAAAGGCAGCGTGCTGCATCTGGCGGGAGAGCTGCTTAAATCGAAGGCCGGCATCGATATGCTGCACGTACCCTACAAGGGCGTGAACACGTTGATGACCGATGTGCTCGGCGGACAGATCAACGCTGCGTTCCTGGCCACGCCGTCAGCCCTGCCGCAGATCAAGGCCGGCAAGCTGCGGGCGCTGGCGGTCAGCACGCCGGCGCGGCTCGACAGCCTGCCGGCGGTGCCGACCCTGGCGGAATCGGGCGTCAAGGACTATGCCTACGATGCCTGGATCGCGCTGGTCGGTCCCGCCGGGTTGCCCAAGGACGTCGCCGCCCGGCTACAGCAGGCGCTGGTCAAGGCGCTGGCCGCGCCCAAGGCGCGGGAGCTGTTCGCCGCGCAGGGCTTTGTCGTGAAGAACGGCAATGGCGAAGAAACCGCCCGTCTCATCCGCGACGAACTGGGCAGGAGCCAGGCGCTGATCAGGAGCGCGTCGATTGCGGTGGAGTGAAGGCGCAGCGGGAATCTCTCAATTCAAGCCGTCATTCGCTCGCGTAGTGGCCAGCCACAAAGTTGCAAGCGATGCCGGCTTCTTCGTGGGGGTCGGTGGCACCGTATTGAAGAGTCTGAGGGCTTCACCACCGCGTCCACCCAACACGAAACCATCACGACGTGATGTGTCGTGAATGGGCAAGAATTCTGCTACCGGGGTCGTACCGCGAGACCAGAGTCGTTTGCATGAACGTGGTCATTCGAACCGGTAACGGCATGAGGCTGGTAGAACTCGGGGCGGTACGACGAAACCGGAAAGGCATCCCCACGCCGCTACGCCAACCTCCGGTAAGGATCGTTATTTTGGTTAAATTTCTCCATATCACGCAATGCCTAGCCGCTACAGCGCAACAATTCTAGTAGCGGCGATTGTTACTGCCCAATGCGTAAGAATTGTCGCCACTAACGCCAGGGCTAGCAGGCCGGTTCTCTCGACGCGCGTGCTGAGCACGAACCCCAACGCGCCAAACAGAACCGGTGGAACGGGTATCAGCAGGATCAAGCCAAACAGCATCCGTGCATCAGCAGGGCACACGTCTATTCCAACGCATGTCCCAGGTCGCGGCGTGCATAGGCGCAGGAACAGTTCACAGAGGTGCGCATCGATGACGGAACATGCGACTACACTGGCCAAGCCGACGCCGGAAAATGCTGCCGTCACAACGAAGCGCCGCCAGCCTACTTGATTTCCCAAAATAGTATCTCCGTTGATCGCCCGAGGTCCGACCACCCATAATGGGTGCCGGGAAAGAATGCATCCCATCCCAAGCTGCGACCGAATGTTGAAACGACGCCGGGAGTGCTGCTGATCGTCAGCCGCGACCCATTCCACAGGTCAATGTGACCGCCGCTGGCGTTGCCAGCCGTTTCGCCATCGCGCCTCCAATAGTTCATGAACGCGACGATGCCAGTGCGTCCCGCGATCTTCTTTTGCCAATCAGACCCGGTGATGCTTTCCGGCGCGCCGATGCCAGCCATGGGCTTAAGCCGCAGCCAGTTCGCCATCTCGGAAGCCAGAACAGCGGTGCGCTTTCCTTCCAGGCGAATCTGGCCCTTGCCGCGGAACGACTTCATCTCGATGCCAACCTTGTGCAGGGTGACGCTCATCCGAATCGCACATTGATTTTCAAAGCCCGCCGGCACGTCTCCTGTCTTGGGATCGACGTATGGCGTTCCTCGCGGATAGGCCGCCCACAATTCGGCAAATGTGACCCTCCTGAGCGATACTTCGGCCTTAGAGTCCACTTTTTTATTGGTTGGCACCTCCTTTTTCTTGTTAGCCATCTTCACCTCCAAGGTGCTTGGCGAGCGCTTCATCCCCCCAATAGACCGTCAACAAACCGCTGTCCGTCGTAGCAATGCGAGGCAGCCGGCCCTGCTCATCCGTGTGGCCGAACAATCCGCGGCCATCTGTCGTTTCCACAAAATACGGGTAATCGGCAATTGGTCCGCTCGGGCTCACCGCAATCACCAGCTCGTCGAAGCTCTCCGATACCGGCCCTCCCGTAGCTGTGAATCCCGCATTACCGGAGCCAGGCAACTCGTATGCCCCATCGCGTGTCCATATCCTCAAACCAATTTTCGCCGGCAACCAGAGCAACAACGCGTGGCGGCGTGGGGCACTGGCACAGGACAATATCGCCGTCCAGGGCAATCTCGCCCATGAACTGCATCCGGCGCGGCCCGCCGGACTTAGCGATCGTGCCGGTGCTCTTGCAGGTTTCGCAGTAAGCCTGGCCTCCGATCAGTGCGGCCTGGTGGCCTGGGTCGCCAAAGGTACAAACTGGGCCCGCATAAGGCAGGATCTTCCCGCCGCGCGCCAGTACGTCGCCAACGCAGGCAATTCTTCGCATCATGGTCGAGCCTCCCAAATG
Organism: Cupriavidus sp. GW822-FHT03E04; assembly: GCF_058801495.1. Classification (NCBI taxonomy): domain Bacteria; kingdom Pseudomonadati; phylum Pseudomonadota; class Betaproteobacteria; order Burkholderiales; family Burkholderiaceae; genus Cupriavidus; species Cupriavidus sp. GW822-FHT03E04. The sequence continues at coordinate 53,398 of NZ_JBXANI010000011.1, read as the reverse complement.
TCGATGGGCTGCTTGTCTTCCTGCATACGATCTCCCTCAAGATGGGCTATGTGCGCAAATCGCCCCCCCAATTGTGCCTAGTGCCTCGTCGAGGTCAATGAGACAAGTCCTAATGTGTGATGATTTTTTTTATTAGCAGTGCTGCGCAATTTCTATTTTGCCGCGGGCGCGGTGGCACCGCTTTGACAATCCCGAGACCTTGACCACCGCGCCCGCCCCACCACGAAACCATTGGCGGGCGCAGTGTCGTGGTGCTTCGCGCCGGTAACGGCAGATTGGCGAATGGGCACGGATTCCGCTACCGGGGGCCGCACCACGCATCCCGGAAATTGGCAGCGTCGTGGCCCTTCAAACCGGTACCGGCAGATGCCAGCAGAACGATGGCCATACGACGAAACCAGCGCCCTGTGCCCTCGCGATTGCTCTGCGCCCGGCAGGGTCGGCTTTCTTCTCGTTAGTCTTCTTTGCCGACGCAAAGAAGAGTGACCGGCAGCCCCCGCAGGGGGATGTCGTATGGCACTTGGGTGCTTAAACCAACGCCGACGAAGTAAACAGCGACACCCCCAGCAGGGCAATGTCGTAAGGCACCTTGGGCGCAAAATGCCAACACCGCTCAAAAAAACAGCAACACCCTCTATACCTCCACAAACACCTCCCCATTCTCAACCCTCACATCAAACACCTCAATATCACTAGTCAGCGGCTCACACATCGCCCGCCCGGTGCGCACATCGAACTTGCCCTGATGCAGCGGGCATTCGATTTCGTGCCCATCGAGAAAGCCATCGCACAGGCGCGCGTTGCCGTGGCTGCAAGCGTTGTCCGTAGCGTAGACTTCGCCGTCCACGCTATACAGGGCGATCTCCCTGCCCCCCGCATTGACTGCCACGACATCATCCTTGGGAATTGCGACCAGCTGTATCACTTGAATCCACTGCTTCGACATGGCACACCTCAAATCGGATAAATGATGGAATTGGCGATCATTTCGCTATCGAATACACATAGCCGGGACTCGAACTTCAAGCCCTCCCCGGTGCGCCGGATCACATCGATATAGCGGCCCACGTTGTACACGGTGGATTGCCCATCCGGCTTGATGCGAAAGACGGCGTAGCTGGCCTCGGCGTCGATCCGCTCCGCATCGGCCTTCAGGATGCGCGGGATGCCGACCACATGCCGCTGATAGTAAGGATCATGGAAGATGGTTTCGGTCGCCCCGTAGATGCGGTCCTTGAGCATGCCGCGGCTCTCGAAGGAAAGCGTGGCAAGCGGAAAGCCGCCATCGTAGTTCTCGCGCGGTTGCAACTTGTAGACGCACGCCTCGGTGAAAAAGTCCGGCCACTTCTCCCATTCATTGTTGTCAAGCGCCGCAGCGTAATCCGCATACAGCGCCAGCACTTGCGAGTAGGTTTCAAAGTCGAGCATGTCTCAGGCCTCCATCACGCGGCGCCAGTAGTTGTACATCCCGCGGATCAGCGTCTCGGTCACCATGTGGTCCGTGTCGCCGATCTCGCGCCCGCCGAGTTCCGCCACCGTCCGGTGGAACGGCTTTTGCTCGAAGCCTTGCTGGGAGAACTCGATCACCTCGCCGTCGTCGGCCGAGACAAAGCCGGCCGGGCCGAACAGGTTGGCCTGGCGCAGCCGGCGCCGGGTCATGTCGGCATCGTCGCCCTCGAAGCCGAAGTGCGTCCACACGAAGTTGAACGAGCCGTGGCCGGTGGGCTGGATATGCCGCGTCGACACCGAGTTGACCTGCTGCTGGATGATCACGCTGGGGAACAGCGTCATCATCACCGCCGTGGGCTCTCCCCACCAGGGTTCCTGCACCACGTCGAGGAAGCGGTCGTCATGCAGGCTCATCTGCTCCTTGAAGCTGGACACGCCGCTGGTGACATCGCCCTTGCCGCCCTGGCCGCGCGTGGAGATCATCGCGGCGTGGCGGAAATGCTCGTCCATCTTGAGCGCCGACTTGTTGTCGGCGCGCCAGAGCCCGAAGGTCACGAACCACGTGTGCAGCAATCCCGGGTGATACGGGTCTTTGATGTTCTCCTGCATCAGCTTCCAGTTGCCGGGAATCTGCTGGCGGCTATAGCCGAGGATGGTCAGCTTGCGGCCGTCGAAGACACGGTCGAAGTAGGCCAGGATGGTCGGGCCGAGATAGTCCTCCAGTGCCGGCACCTCATGGTCGAACGAGGCGAAGATCACGCCGTTGCGGCGCGCCACCTTGAGCTTGGTCAGGCCGTGTGCCTTCGGGTCGAAGTCGGCAGGCATGCCGCCATTGACTTTGCCGTCGAGCTTGACACCGCGCCGGAACGGCACGCCGACCAGGTTGCCCTTGAGGTCATAGTTCCACTGGTGATAGGGGCAGGTGAAGTCCTTGCGGTTGCCGGAGCGCTCGCGGCAGAACTGCACGCCGCGATGCGCGCATACGTTCTCCACCACGTAGATATTGCCATCCGCCGCGCGGCTGGCAATGACCGAGCGCTCGCCGATGACGGTGCGCTTGAAGTCGCCGGCGTTCGGGATTTCCGCTTCCAGCCCGATGTAGCACCAGTGGCCGGAGTAGAAGAAGCGCTCCAGCTCCTGCCGGTAGACGTCGTCATCGGTATAGGCCCAGAAGGGGATCCGGCTGGAGCCTTCGTCCTTCCATTCTTTTTTCTTGAATACAACAGCTTGCTCGCGCATGGTTTGTCTCCGCGATGTTCGTGATGTGGGGCTCAACGGGTCAGACGCCGCTGGCGTGGAAAGCGTCGGCATGGATGTGGTCGGGGTCCATGCCTCTTTGGCGGAGCAGGATGGAGGCGGCGTCGACCATGACCGGGGCGCCCGCCAGGTAGGCGCGCCAGCCCTGCATGTGCGCCCAGTCGTCGGCCACCGCCTTGGTCACCACGCCGCCCCGGTAGCCGTTGCCGTCGCCGGCCGATGCCACCACCACGTGCACATGCATTGCCGCATGGCGCGCCTGCAGCTCGCGCAGCCATTCCAGGCCATAGAGGTCGGCATGCGTGCGAACACCAAAGTAGACGTGCACCTCGTTGCGCATGCCGCCGTCGAGCATGCCGCGCAGGATCGACAGGATCGGGGCTAGCCCGGTGCCGCCCGCGATGCAGATCACGGGCCCGTCGAACTTGCGCCGCAGGTACGCCGTGCCCAGTGGGCCGGCAACGCGGATGGCGTCGCCAACCTTGAGTTCCGACGCCACATAGGACGTCACGCGCCCGTCGGGCACCAGCCGGATATGGAATTCGAGCTCGTCGGCGCCGTGCGCCACCGCCATCGAATAAGGCCGGATATGGCGCGGCGTGAACTGCAGCGTGGCGTACTGTCCCGGCGAGAAGTCGAGCGGCTTGGGAATCGCCACGCGGACCCGCTTGATGTCATGGGTCAGGTCGTCCAGGGCGGTCACGGTGCCCTTGAGGATCCTGGCGGGATGCACCACGACCTCGTCGAGTTCCGGGATCTCGATCGCGCAGCTCTCCACCAGCGTGGTCTGGCACGCCAGCACCGACGCGCCGGCGGCCATGGGCGCGCGCGAATCCTCGGGGCCGCTCGCCTGGGTGCGGCCGGCCAGGACCTTGCAGCGGCAGGTGCCGCAGCGCCCCGCCATGCAGCTATATGAGATGGGCACCTGGTTGGCCCGCAGCACGTCCAGCAGGTTGTCGCCGGCTTGCGCGTGCAGCGTCCTGTCCAGTGGGTGGATGGATACTTCCATGGGGGGCGTCTCCAGCTAGTTCTTCTTGGCATCCGTTTGCCGATGGGCGTATGTTGGCGCCGCAGGTAGAATTAATAAATAGAAGGAAGGTGATACGTCATATCACTGTGAGTGATAAAGGGGGCTGGGATGGAGTTGCGGGAGATCGACCTGAACCTGCTGGTCGTGTTCAATGAACTGCTGCGCCTGAGGCGGGTGTCCGCCGTGGCCGAAACGCTAGGCACTTCGCAGCCGGCCATCAGCAACGCGCTCAATCGCCTGCGCAAGCTGCTGGGCGACGAGCTGTTCCTGCGGACCTCCAAGGGCATGGTGCCCACGCCGTTCGCGGAGAACCTGGCGGAGCCGATCGGCTACGCGCTCGGCGCCATCCACAACACGCTCAATGCGCAGTCCGTGTTCGAGCCGGCCACCAGCGCGCGCGGCTTCACCATCGCCATGACGGATATCGGTGAGATCTATTTCCTGCCCGACCTGATGAAACGGCTGTCCGAGGTGGCGCCCGGCGTGACCATCAGCACGGTGCGCAACCACACGGTGAACTTGCGCGAGGAAATGGAAAGCGGCCGCGTCGACCTGGCGATCGGCTTCATGCCCGACCTCAAGGCCGGCTTCTTCCAGCGGCGGCTGTTCCGCCAGCGCTACGTCTGCCTGTTCCGCCAGGGCCATCCGCTGGCCCGAGAGGGCATGACCCTCAAGTCATTCAGCAGTGCCGAGCACGTAGCCATCGTCGCGGCAGGCACCGGGCACAGCATGGTGGACGAAGTGATCCAGCGCGCCGGCGTGCCGCGCCAGGTCCGCCTGCACGTCCCGCACTTCGTGGCGGTGGGCCATATCCTGCAGACGACCGACCTGATCGCGGTGGTGCCGCAGGCCTATGCCGAGCGCACGTTAAAGCCCTTCGGGCTGGAGACGGCGCCGTGCCCGGTGAAGATCCCCGATATCGTGATCAACGTGCTCTGGCACGCCAGGAACAATCGGGAGCCGGCCAACCAATGGTTGCGGCAAGTGGTATTTGAGGAATTTTCGAGGTAGCGGTGCGAATACCAACGTTACGTACGTTTGTCACGCCCCCAGCACTTCCTCGCAAACCGAAAACCACGCCCGCGCCGCATGCGATAGGTAGCGGCCCGGCGACCAGATATGGGCGAGCGCCCAGTCCATGGCCGGCTCCGTCAGCCGTGCCACGGCGAGCTTGTCGCGGATATCGAGCTTGTCCAGCAGCGGTTGCGGCAGGAAGGTGGTGCCCAGCCCGGCCGCGGCCATCGAGGCGAGGAAGTCCCAGTGCCCGCTTTGCGCCACGATGCGGGGCTCAAGCCGGGCGTCGAGAAAGGCCTGCCGCAGTTTTCGGGTCAGGGAGAAGTCTTCGGTCAGCATCAGCAGGGGCTCGTCGCGCAGCGCGGCCAGGGTGACGGTCTTGCCCTTGGCCCAGCTGGCCTTGCGGGGGCCCGCGACCCAGATCGGGTATTTGGCGAACTCGCGCGTGGCCAGTTCCAGGCCGCTGTCCCGGGGCAGTACGGTGGCGCCGACTTCGAGTTCGCCACTGGCCACTTGCTGCTCCACCATATGGCCGCCGTGTTCGGCCAGGCTGAGCTCCAGGTTGGGATAGCGCTGGCGGAAAGCGCTGACGGCCGGCGAGAAGAACAGGTTGGCCATGGGCGGAATCCCCACGGTCAGCTGGCCACGGCCTAGCGACGAGAGATCGGCCACTTCCAGCGTAAGCCGGTGCACCACGCCAAGCGCTTCCTGCCCGCGCTCATAGACCACGCGCCCCACGTCGGTCAGCCGCACCTGCTTGCCTTCGCGGATCAGCAGTGGCTGGCCGATCTCGTCTTCCAGTTGCCGCACCATCTTGCTGATGGTGGATTGTGTGACGAACAGGGACGTCGCCGCCTGGGTGAAGCTTTTCAGGCGAACGGTTTCAACGAAGTAGCGCAGGGCGCGGATGTCGATGGGCATTGGGTGCTTCCTTTCCCATGAAAAAAGCGAATGTGATTTGCAATTTTAAATCATGTGAGGAATGTCTGCCAGTTGGCTACACTTCGGGCCTACGCTCTTTCCAATGGATATTCGCGTCATGGCTAGCTGGCCCAGCGCACGACAGTGGCTCTTTTCACTGAAGGCGTTTGCCGCCTCGATGCTAGCGCTCTATATCGCGCTCGCGCTGGGTTTGCCCCGCCCTTACTGGGCCATGGCAACCGTCTATTTTGTTTCTCACCCGCTGACCGGCGCCACCCGCTCCAAGGCCGCTTATCGCGTGGCGGGCACGGTGCTTGGCGCGACGGCCGCGGTGGTCACGGTGCCCTTGCTGGTCAATGCGCCGGTGTTGCTGATGGCCGCGATCGCCCTGTGGACGGGAGGCTTGCTCTATTTCTCGCTGCTGCAGCGCACGCCGCGCAGCTATGTCTTCCTGCTGGCCGCCTATACGCTGCCGATCGTGGCGCTGCCGGCGGTCAGCGAGCCGGCGCAAGTCTTCGACATCGCCGTGGCGCGCATCGAGGAGATCGTCATCGGCATCCTGTGCGCCGGCATGGTGGGCGCCATCGTCTTCCCGGCCAAGGTAGCGCCCGCGCTGCGCGCCCGCTCCGCCACCTGGCTGGCCGACGCGGCATTGTGGGCCACCGACATGTTGTCCGCCGATCCTGATGCCAATGCCACGCGCCACGGCAGCCGCCACCGGCTGGCCGCCGACATCCTCGCGCTGGACCAGCTCATCACCCAGCTCTCCTACGACACGGAAAGCGCGCACACGCTGCGCCACGCCCGCGCCTTGCGCGAGCGGATGACGATGCTGCTGCCCGTGCTGTCCTCGCTGGCCGGCGTGCTGCAGGCATTGCGGCGCCACGCCGAGGGCATACCCGATAGCCTGGCGCGCCATATGGCCGCCATGTCTGCGTGGATTCGCGCGGGCTTCGACGGCCCGGCGCCCGCGCTGGAGCCGGAAGCGCTCCCGTGGGCGGACTATGCGCGCGCGCCGGGCTGGCATGGCGGGCTGGTCGCCACCGCCAACGATCAGCTGCGCACGCTGGCCGCGCTGTGCGAAGACTGCCACGCCCTGCAGCATGGCATTGGCGACCAGGCGGCCAGCGCCGCCGCGCCCTCCGTGCGCGCGCTTGGGCGCGGCGCCGAGCGCGCGGACCGGGCGCATCACCACGATCACGCCATGCTGCTGTTCTATGCCTGCTCCACCAGCCTGGCGGTGTTTTGCGCGGGCATGCTTTGGATCGCCTCGGGATGGGAGGACGGCGCGGGATCGGTCGCGGTGGCGTCCATCGCCTGCTGCTTCTTTGCCACCATCGAGGAGCCCCGGCCGGTCGCGCATTCGTTCTTGCGCTGGAGCGGATTCTGCTTTGCCGTATCGTCGTTCTACCTGTTCCTGGTGGTGCCGAACGCGCACAACTTCGAAACCCTGGTGGGTATGCTGGCGTTGCCCTACATGGGTATCGGCATGCTGATATCGCGGCCCGGCTTCAACCTGATCGCCATGCTGCTGTCGGTCAATACGGCGTCGTTCGCCAATGTGCAGAGCGTCTACGACACGAATTTCCTGACCACCTTCAACGGCAGCCTGGCCAGCATTGGCGGCATGCTGTTCGCGCCTTTGTGGGCCATGGCGACGCGGCCGTTCGGCGCGCGCGTGGCGGCGCACCGGCTGATCCGCGCGAGCTGGAAGGACCTGGCGCAAGCCGCCACGCGGCGCGAGCCGGACGAACACGCCCGGCTCGGCGGCCGCATGCTGGACCGGCTCAGCCAACTGGTGCCACGACTTGCGGCCAGCGATGACAAGATGGCTTCGGATGGCTTTGCCGAGTTGCAGGTCGGGTTTGGCGCGCTGGCGCTGCAGCGCAGCCTGCCCGGGCAGCGCCCGGCCGCGCGCCGCGCCGTGGCCAGGGTGCTCAACGCGGTTGCCTTGCATTTCCGCGCGCGCCTGAAGGCCGGCCACGCGATGGCGCCGCCGGATGCGCTATCCGAGCGGATCGACAAGGCGCTGCGCGAGGTGGCCATGCAAAGCGGCGCGTCGCAAAGTCCCGGCGAGCATGCGCGCAGTGCGCTGGGCGCGCTGATTGCGTTGCGGGTCACGCTGTATCCGACGCAGGCGCAGGCACTGCCGCAAGCCGCGGCGCCGCAGGTGCAGTTGTCGCGGGCCGTGCCAATCCCGTTACGCGCGGAGCCCCGATGCTAAGCGCGGAAATCGATCTCTACGGCGTCTTCGTGCCCGGCTTGCTGGCGTTGATGCTCCTCACCTTCGTCATCACCGCCTGCCTGCGTGCGGCCCTTGCGCGCGCAGGCTTTTACCGGCTGGTCTGGCACCGGTCGCTTTTTAATCTGGCTCTTTACGTCATCGTGCTGGGTGGCGTGGCCGCCATGGCCCGCTGGCCGCAATCATGAAATTCAAGTTCCGTTTGCTGGTCCCCGTGATGTTGACGCTGCTGGCCACCGTGGCCGCGCTCTTTGTCGGCAAGCATCTGTGGGATTACTACACCGTGGCGCCATGGACGCGCGACGGCCACGTGCGGGCCGACGTGGTGCAGGTTGCGCCGGATGTCTCGGGGCTGGTGACGCAGATACTCGTCAAGGACAACCAGCGCGTGCGGCGCGGGCAGGTGCTGTTCGTGATCGACCAGGACCGCTACCAGCTGGCGTTGCAGCAGGCCATGGCGGGTGCCGCCGCGCAGCGCGCCACGCTGGCGCAGGCGCGCCGGGAGGCCATCCGCAGCCACGCCTTGTCCGAGGTGGTTGCCACCGAGGTGGTGGAAGAAGGGCAGGCGCGGGTGCAGCAGGGCGAGGCAGCGCTGGCGCAAGCGGAGGCGGCGGTGGCGCTGGCCAGGCTCAACCTCGCCCGCACCCGGGTGGCCAGCCCGGTGGATGGTTTTCTCAACGACCGCCTGCCGCGCCTGGGCGACTACGTGGCTACGGGCCGGCCGGTATTGTCGATGGTCGACCTGAACTCCTTCCACGTCGAAGGCTATTTCGAGGAAACCAAGCTGGGGGGCATCCGCATCGGCAACCCGGTCTCCGTGCGCATCATGGGCGAGCGCACGATCCTGCACGGCCATGTGCAGAGCATCGCCGCCGGCATCGAGGACCGCGACCGCAGCAATGGCGCCAACCTGTTGCCCAATGTGAACCCCACGTTCAACTGGGTGCGGCTGGCGCAGCGTGTGCCGGTGCGCATCGCGCTGGATGACGTGCCGGCGGATGTGCGGCTGGTGTCGGGCCGCACGGCGACGGTCTCCGTGGCCCAGCCGCGCAAGACCATCGCCGTGCTGCGCGACGAGACCACGGAGGAGGGCGCGCAATGAGCAAGCTCAGCCTTGCCCTGCTGCCAGCACTGGCCCCGTTGCTGTTCGCCTGCACCACCGTGGGCCCTGACTACCACGTGCCGGAGCAGGCGGCCGTGCGTGCGCCCGAGGCCAACGGCCCCTTGCTCGGCACGGAGGGCCCGGCCGTCTCGGTGGCGCCGGTCCCGGACGACTGGTGGCGCCTGTACGACGACCCCAAGCTCGATGCACTGGTGCAGCAGGCGCTCAGCGCCAATACCAGCCTGCGCGTGGCCGCCGCCAACCTGCGCCGGGCGGTGGCGGCCTATCACGAGGTGGAAGCGGAGAACCTGCCGCAGGCGGCCTTCTCCGCCAAGGCCGAACGCGCGCAGATCGCGGGCGAGAGCTTCCTGCTCAAGGAGAAGGTGCCGGTCTTCAACCTGGGCGATGTCGGCTTCTCGGTGTCGTATCTGGTGGACTTCTTCGGCAAGCTGGCCCGCGCCGACGAGGCCGCGCTGGCCAGCGCGCAGGCAAGCCAGGCCGCGCTGGACATGGCGCGCGTGAGCGTGGTCGCGCAAACCGTGCGCGCCTATGTGCAGGGTTGCGCCGCCACGCACGAGCTGGCGGTGGCGCAGCAGCAGCTCGCGCTGCAGACGCGCGGCGTGGAGATCGCCGGCAAGATGGTAGCCGCCGGCCGTGGCCAGCCTGCCGACATGCTGCGCGCCCGCGCGCAGGCCGAGACCTTGCGCGCGGCATTGCCGCGTTTCAAGGCGCAGAAGGAGGGCGCGGCCTACCGGCTCGCCGTCATGCTGGGCCAGCCGCCGGCAGCGTTGCCGCAAGCCGTATCCGAATGTCATGAGGAGCCGACGCTGCGCCAGGCGATGCCTGTTGGCGACGGTGCCGCGCTGCTCAAGCGCCGCCCCGATATCCGCCAGGCGGAGCGCGAGCTTGCAGCGGCCACGGCGAAGATTGGCGTGGCCACCGCCGATCTCTATCCCTCGGTCCGCATCGGTGCGTCGGCCGGCCTGAGCGGCATCCTGAGCGATCTCGGCACCGGCCCGACCGCGCATTGGGGCATGGGCCCGCTGATCACCTGGAACCTGCCCACCAATGGCGTGCGCCCGCGCATCCACGGCATGGAGGCTGGCGCGGACGCGGCACTCGCCCGCTTCGACGGCGTGGTGCTCAAGGCGCTGGAGGAGACGCAGAGTGCGCTAAGCGCCTACACGCGCGAGCTGGAGCGCAACCAGTCCTTGCGCGTGGCGCGCGACGATGCCAATGAGGTTGCACGCCAGCACCGGCTGCTGTACCAGTCCGGCCGCGTGCCGTATTTGTCCAGCCTGGATGCCGACCGCACGCTTGCCGGGGCCGAGGCAGCACTGGCGGCGTCGGACAGCCAGGTGGCCCTCAACCAGATCAACCTGTTCCTGGCGCTGGGCGGCGGCTGGCAGAACAGCCCGAAGGTGGCAGAGCGTGCCCCGATGGAATAGGGTTTGACAAAGACTACCCTCCTCTTGTCTGCGGCACGGAAATGCGTACTCTCCGCAGAATCTGCTCTGTCGAGTGCTCGGGATGCTTAGCGGAATCCTTCATTTGCTGGAACTTTTACCCGAACATAGCTCAGTCAGCGCGTTTCCATACGATTTTCCGGGTTCCGCCCGTTGCCACCAATAGTTAAGTATCCCTCTGGTGCAGGGCCGTAAGGCTCCGATGGCTTGTCTGCGTCAATACTCCTGACCGACACCAACGTCCAGCCACCAATGAGTTGCTGTCTCAACGAGCTGGACTTTTCCGCCACAGAGCATGACAACATCACTGGCAGCAGAATGCTCACCAGCCATACGATGCCGTGACGTTTGGCAATGAATGTCGTCATAGCGTTTTCCGTGAGCATCTGAACGTTGAACTGACTTGTCGCCAGCACGCTATGATCGAATCGGCGGAACGATCGATATCCTCTTCGGTCGTCGCCCAGGAAATGACAGAGAAGCGCATCACAAGACGATCATGCCAGGTAGCCTCGGCAACGTAGCAAGTCCCTGCAGCCTGGATGTTTTCGATGGTGGCCCTCGTCAAATGATCACGGCGCTCAAGTGGCTCCCCCACGCCGAACTGTACGACAAACTGATTCAGCTCCACCTGATTGAGTACCGACACACCGGCTTCGGATGTCAGGCGCTTCGCCATGCGTCTGGCGAAAAGACAGTGCCGTTCGATCATTGCTGCAATGCCACGCCGTCCGAACGCGCGGATAAGTGCCCAGGTCGCGAAGCCGCGCGCACGTCTTGAAAGTTCGGGTACGTAGTGAAAGGGCTCCCTGCATTCCCCGCCTGCTGTCGGCAGATAGCTCGCTTCGTACGCCATCGCGCGCCGATGGGCATCCGAGTCCCGGACGATCGCGTACCCACAATCGTAGGGTGTCTGAAGCCACTTGTGGCCATCGGTCGCCCAGGAGTCCGCTTGCTCAACGCCCGCGGTCAACTGGGCTAACGCCGGGCACGCGCGCGCCCACAAGCCAAACGCACCGTCGACGTGAAGCCATCCACCATAGCGATGAACGACGTCCGCAATTTCATTGAACGGATCGAATGCACCTGTGTTGATTTGACCGGCCTGCGCGATGACGATGAGCGGCCCGCCGCACAATGCCAACGCACTGGACAGGGCGGGAACCAACATGCGGCCTGCATCATCCGTCGGGATTCGCATGACACGATCGTGGCCAAGTCCCAGATAGCGCAACACGGCAAAGATCGCGGCATGCGCATCGTTGCCGATGCATACATCGACCGGCGGCGCGCCGAACAAGCCATCTGCGTCGGCATTCCAGCCCGCCAGGCGCAATACTTTGCTCCTCGCCGCAGCGAGGCAAACGAAACTTGCCATCGTCGCACCCGTCGTGAAGCCTATCGAGCAGTCCGTGGGTAGCGCTAGCAAATCCAGAAGCCATGCTGACGCGACTTGCTCGGCGACGGCACCTGCGGGGGACCCGTGGTAGCTCCCACTGTTCTGCCCCCACATACTTGTCATCCAATCGACCGCAACGCCGACTGGATGAGAGCCTCCCATGACCTTTGCAAAGAACCGAGGCCCTGCCGCCCCCATGAGGCCGGCATCTACCCCTGCGGCCAGTTGCTTGATGACTTCGGTAGCTGTCACCCCCTCTTCCGGCGTTGGTACGTACAACGCCGCCCACAATTCTTCGAAGCTAGCTGTCGCCGCGGGGTTTCGGGACGCGCGGGAGTCATGAAAAGCGAGGGCCCGCGAATACGCCTGATCGAATGCGGCGCGAAACTCGTCTGTCATGGTGCCCCCCCTTGCGCGTCAAGCCTTTTATTTATAGCCGCTGGGGAATGCAAATTATAGGCAATTCTGCCCGCCAGGAATGTTGGGTATTGGCCGATGCAGCCGCCCAATCCGGCGACCGCTTTCGACCGAGGCACGGTCAGTTGACAGCCAATAGCGAATGACGTTTCCCGACTGCGGATTCAACCGGTCGAGCCGTCAGAAGTTCAACGGCAGGTTTGAACCCCACACCGGACACGTTCGAGAGGGAGACGCACACGTGCCTTGCTTCGTTTCGTCCATCTGGCCTGATATTTGTTAGACATTGGCGCAGCACCTGCCATCGGCGCCGTTACCGAAGTGATCGTCCTCCTGAAAAAAAATGCTTAAAGGTCTCCGGGGGGGGCTTATTCGGTGCGGCGGACTCCGCCTTACTGGCCCTCGATCCACTGAATGGCGAAGCGCATCAGCTCCTTGCCGCTAGGAATATCCAGCTTTTCCTTAATGTTGGCCTGATGTGCCTCGATGGTCTTGACGCTCCGACTCAGTTTCTCGGCGATCTCGCGGGTGCTGAAGCCGAGTCCGATCAGGTGCAGGACCTCGAACTCCCGTTCCGAAAGGCTCGCGATTGAGCCCGCCGGAATCTTCTGGGGAACCGTCAGAGTCCGCGCCAGCTTTTCATGCATTGCGGCGCTCAGGTAGATATTGCCCGCCAGCACCTCGCGGATGGCGTTCATAATCTGCTCTGTGGCCTCGAGTTTCATCAGGTACCCGTTTGCTCCGGCCCGCAGCGCGCGTTCGGCAAACAGGGTTTCGTCATGCATGCTGAGGATGAGGATTGCCAGCTTTGGATAGTGTTGCCGGAGCGTCTTGACAAGATCCAGACCGGAGTTCGAGTGCAGACTGAGGTCCACAATGGCCATATCAGGCTGGCAGGCCATCACCGCCAGGGCATCTTCGGCACTGCCGGCCGCACAGCAGACGTGCAGATCCTCATGCAGATTCAGCAAGTGTGTTAACCCCTCCCGGACGATGGGATGGTCATCCACGATCAGGATCTGAGTCGCGTGGCCCGGGCTAGATGGCTTCATGTCCCGGACTCTCTGGTATCGGATAGCTGATGGCAACCGTGGTGCCGCCCAAAGCATTGCGGGTGACCATGCAAGAGCCGCCCAGGAGGCTCGCCCGGTGGCGCAGGCTGTGAAGTCCCAGTCCCGAAGCACGCTCCATTTGTTCCAGATCGACCCCCATCCCGTCGTCACTGATGGAAAGCCTCTGCATGCCGCCGTCGCGCTCCAGGTCGATCCAAATGTGGCGGCCCTGGCTATATTTCAGCGCGTTATTGACGGCTTCCTGTGCCGCACGGTAAAGGTTAATCTGCATCGGCGGATCCAGTAAGTCCACATTTGACTCGATGCGGAGCGTGCAGCCTATGCCATTCAGCGCGCGGGTCGTCTGCGCCAGCCCTTGCAAGGCGACCGTGAGGCCACCAGATTCCATGGCGACCGGGTCCAGGCCATGGGCAATCTTGCGGGTCATCAAGGACGCCTGCTTCACCAATTCGACGATGGTAGCCGCCTTCGCGGCGGCTGGGTGGCTATGCTTCTGTAGTTCTTGATTCAAGGTGGCGCAATAGAAGCCCAAGCTGGTGAGGTGCTGCCCGAGGCCGTCATGCAGTTCTCGGCCGATGAGTCTTTGCTGCTGATCGCCGAATCGGATCAGTTCTGCTTCCAATAGACGACGTCGCGCCATCTCCTGCTTCAGTTCATGGTTTGCTAGCTGCAAGTCCTGGGTTCGCTCTTGCACGCGTCGTTCCAACTCGACATGGGATGCCAGCAGGAGGCTATGGATGCGCTTTTCCTGAGCATGTGCCGCCACCAGCAGCAGTCCGGTTACTGCCACGACATTCGCGAAGGCGCACCATCTCACGAGGCTATCGACCGGAGATTCAGCGGCAAAGGGACCGGTGCCATTCGTGGTGCCCCAGATGGCCACGATTGAGGCCAGCAAGGTTAGGAGGCTGGTGCCCAAGTGATCGAAGCGCAGAGCCGCCCAGATAATGAACGGAAAAATCGCCAGGGCTGCCGGATAGTAGCTGTGCCCGGCAAGTTCGGTGGCGCCGAAAATGACGTAACTCACCCAGAAGATCGCAACGGTCAGTCCGCACGCTTCCACGGCCTGCTTTGCGGAGCGGATAGGGCTCGGATACGTGAACAAGCTGAGCAGCGGCGGGGCCACCACGAGCACCCCCATCATGTCACCGAGCCACCATTTCACAAAGGCCGCGCCGTACTCGGCCACTGACACCAAGCCCCCTCCAAAGAGGGCGGTCGCACCGATCAGCGCACTCACTGCCGTGCTGACCGTCGCAGCCAGGATGATGAAAGCTAACACATCCTTGATGCGGTCCAGGGTGTTCTGGAATCGGGCTACCCGCTTTAACAATAATGCAGCCGTCAAGGCAGCAGTCGTCGCGCCCAGGCCAATCACCGCGGCCACTGGCAGGGGCACCCCCGCCGACATGTTGGCCAAAATGGAACCAATGGCAATGCCGGGGGCAACGGCGAAGCCCATAACGAGCAGCGCAACGAGGGCGATGCCGCTGGAAGGCCACACCAGGGACACCGCACCGCCCACTACCGCATAAGCAAGTCCCAGCTTTGCACCTGCGTAGTACGCCAATGCGACAAATCCGGTGTGAACGAAGAGGCTAAGCCTCGAGTTGCTCGGAATGATGACCATGGTTCGCTTCAAATTCTGGGGACAGTCCCTGCCACATCCAGCCGTTTTCTCGTTAGCCGCAGTGACAATACGCTTGCGAAAGTTGGTGTCCGATGCACCTGTGGCAAATCACTAGTTTGCCCCGAATCGGTGCTAGGCGAAGTGCTGGGACGATCCGTTGAATTCACCCTATGAATCTACGTCAGAACTCTCCTGTGCGGTAAGCGTAGCCGATGGATTCGATGAGATACAGCCCGGGTTGGACGCCAGATTCCGTATGAGCGCGAGCATTGTCGTGCCGGGTTTCGGGTCCTCGGCCAGAATCCAGGCGCAGTTGGCCCTTGGCACCCGGATGCGGTCGACGTCGTATCACCCGCAGATTGCTCAGGACAGATAGCACATGCAGTTGCGCATGGGCGAACGGATCGCTCCCCTCGCCATGCAGCAATGTACGCGGCTGCGTGACATCGTTGACCATGGCTGCCGTGCCCAATAGGGCAATCCCCTAGGCCCTTTTCGGAAGAAGACCTTATTCATGCGCTTGCCTTCAGCGCATACATTGGAGTCGTACAAAGTGGCGGCACTGGAGCGAAAAGGAATGCGTTTCGGTGTTCTTGCAACCACCTGAAAAGGAGGTGAAAGAAATGGTAAAAACAGTCTTACTGCTCGCTGCGGCGGGTGCGGCGCTTGGCGCCGGCGTAGCCTATGCCGGCATCGGGGCGCGAGATGTCTACACCGACGGCGCCAGTGTGTTGGGGCCGCGAGACCCATACTCAGATGGGGGGATGAGCACAAAGTTTGATGTCTATTCAGATGGGGCGAGAGTCACAGATAGACGAGACGTATTCACCGATGGCGCGAGAATCACCAACCGCGATGGGCTGGTTGAGGACAGCATGTAAGCAATGGCAGAAGGGTCCGCAAAAGAACACGTCGTCAGCGCTCAGCGTTCACCGCCGCGAATCAAGCATCTCCCCCGAATAACAGCCTCGGGGGATTCCTTTTTTTACAGCGCCCCCCCCCGCCGGAGACAGGTCAAACCAGCAGACCGCTAGCGTTTGCGGCGTGCCTATTTCGTCAGTTACTGCACCAAGCTGTTGCAGGACTGAAACAGCTTGTGCGGTGAGCCAAGCCACTTGTGGCTCCGGAATGAGTTGCTGGCGACTGCTGCACGCGTGGCAGAAGCCCGGCGTTTGGGATCGTCTCCACCAAGTGTTGTTGGCCATGTTACGTGCGGTGGATAGCATCGACGGGTCACGTGTGATCGCCGATTCCTCTTCCGTTCGTGTATGACTGCTTGATGAAAATCGCAAGCCTTCGTATTACCGCATGATTCCGCTAGAGGAAGGAAGCGGCTACGTGCCATACCCGCTTGCGCAGAAGCAGAATGGACGCAGGCAAGTTCTGATTCTTCCTGGGGGCGCGCAAATCTCGCAAGCCATGTGCGACACGCAGCAGGTGGTGGCGGACACCTGGAGTCACCGGCGTATGGTTGCCGAGAGAGCCTGGAGGTTTTTACGATCTGTATTCCTCCGGGGTAGGCAGAGCACAGGATCAGCGAGGCACACTGAGTGGCTGCGGCCCTATGGCTTGCCGCGTGCGTGTTTTGCCTTGGTGCAGGTGACATGCCGGACCGATTCGATAAAGCGTTGCACGCGTGGCGAGCGGTGCGCTGCCGAATATACGAACTCGATATCGACACCATCGGTCAGGTCGGCCAGCGCGATGAAGGCGATGGTGGGCGGCGCGTGCAGTTGTGAGCTGGCGGGCACCAGCGCGCAGCCCATGCCGGCGGCGACCAGCCCCAGGATGGTTGGCGTGTCGGTGCCGATCTGGACGATATGCGGCGTGAACCCGGCCTTGGCGCACGCCGCAATCAGCAGGCTGTGCTGCGCGCTCGACTTCTCGCGGTTGAACCACACAAAGCGTTCGCCGGCGATGTCGGCCAGCCGCCGCGCGCGCTTCGCCGGCGAGACATGCTGCGCCGGCACGGCCAGCACAAAGCGCTCCCGGTACAGGGCGATGCCGCTCAGGCTGGCATCGTCCGGCGTGCGCCAGGCCATGATGCCGCCGTCCAGCTCTTCGCCGCGGATTGCCTGTGCCTGCTGCAATGACAACAGCGGCTCGATGGAGAGCAGGATCTCCGGGTTGTGCTCCCGGAAGTGCGCAAGAATCGCCAGCGTCACCGGCGAGGCCAGGTAGCTGGGCATGATGCCGAGCGAAAAGGAGCCGGTCTGGCCCTGTGCAATGCGATAGGCCCGGTCGCGTGCCTGTTCCAGCTGCAGCAGCGACTGCTTCGCGTCGTGCAGCAAGCTGGTGCCGGCATCGGTGAGTTGCACGCCCTTGGCATGCCGCTCGAACAACGGGGCGCCGATCACCCCCTCCAGATCCTGGATCTGCCGCGACAAGGCCGGCTGCGTGATGTTCAGCGCCCGGGATGCCGCGATGATGCTGCCTTCTTCCGCGACGGCGATGAAGTAGCGCAAGTGCCGCGTTTCGATGTTTCGCATGCTCTGCCAGTTGCCCTCTGAATATTGCCATGCCTTGCAAGTATAGCCTTCGGGATTGATAGGCATTTGACCGCATAGGCGGCAGGCTTCTAACATTCAAGGTTCTTCATGCCAGAACCAAGAAGCGCCACCATGCCCCATGCTGAAAAAGCCCTGCCCGTGAGCCTGCACATCGTCACCCCGCTGCTGCGATCCACGTCCTACTCGGCACGGCTGGGGCGCTCGGTGTGGTTCAAGATGGAGGCCTTGCAGCCCCCGGGCTCGTTCAAGGCGCGCGGCGTCGGCCATGCATGCCAGACCTACAAGGAGTGGGGCGCAAAACGCTTCGTGTGCTCGTCGGGCGGTAATGCGGGCATTGCCGTCGCCTACAGCGGGCGGCTGCTTGGCGTGCCGGTGACCGTCGTCGTGCCCGAGACCACCTCGGCCGCGGCGCGAGAGCGTATCGCGGCCGAAGGCGCCGATCTGGTCGTGCACGGACGCGCATGGAGCGAGGCCAACGATCACGCGCTTTCGCTGATGCGCCCGGAGTATGCGTTTATCCATCCGTTTGACGATCCCCTGCTGTGGGAAGGCCACGCGACGATGATCGACGAGGTGGCCGCCGCCGGCGTCAAGCCGGGCGCGGTGCTGCTATCGGTAGGCGGGGGCGGCTTGCTGTGCGGCGTGCTGGCCGGGCTGGAACGCAATGGCTGGCACGATGTGCCCGTCATCGCGGCCGAGACCGTTGGCGCGGATTCCTACGCCGCTTCGCTGGCGGCCGGCGCGCAGGTCGAGCTGCCCGCCATCACGAGCATCGCGACCTCGCTGGGTGCCAAGAGCCCTTGCGCCAAATCGCTCGAGTGGTCAAAACTGCATCCGATCGTCAGCGAGGTGGTCACGGACAAGGAGGCGGTGGGCGCGTGCCTGCGTTTTTTGGCCGAGCACCGGATCGTGGTGGAGCCGGCATGCGGCGCGGCGCTGGCCGCGCTGGAGCGCAAGCCTGCCGCGGTGACGGCGGCGAGCGACGTGCTGGTCATCGTCTGCGGCGGCGCCGGTGCCACGGCCGAACAGCTGCAGGCCTGGGATCGCGCCGCCTGACCGAAGCCCGGTGTATGGCCCTGGCGCCTCAATACTCGTGGCGCAGGTGCCTGGCCTGGCGCGGCAGGCGCAGGCTGACCCCGAACGCCAGCGCCATCATCGCCGTCACATACCAGTAGAACACCGATTGATGGCCGGCTGACTTCAGCGCCAGCGCCACGTACTCGGCCGAGCCGCCAAAGATCGCATTGGAGATCGCGTACGCAAGCCCCACGCCCAATGCGCGCACTTCCGGGGGAAACATCTCCGCCTTCACGATGCCGCTGATCGATGTGTAGAGACTCACGATTGCCAGTGCGATCGAGATCAGCACGAAGGCCGCGAGCGGCCTGGAGACAATCTGCAGGGCGCTCAGGAGCGGCACGGTGGCAACCGTCCCCAGCGCGCCAAAGGCAAGCATATTGCTGCGCCGGCCCATGCGATCGGACAATGCGCCAAACAGCGGCTGCATGCACATATAGACAAAGAGGCAGCCGGTCATCACCGTGCTTGCCGTCTTGATGGACATGCCGGCGGAGTTCACCAGGTACTTCTGCATATACGTGGTGAACGTGTAGAAGATCAGCGAGCCACCGGCGGTATAGCCCAGTACGGTAAGGAACGCCGCCTTGTGATGCCGGAACAGCGCGGCGAGGCTGCCTGCCTCCTTGTTGCCGCGCGTAGCCGCGGATGACGTTTCGCGCAGCGTGCGGCGCAATGCCAGTGCCACCACGGCGGTGAGCGCGCCGATCACAAACGGAACGCGCCAGCCCCAGCTCCGCAGCTGCGCCTCATCCAGCAGTTGCTGAAGCACCACCACCACCAGCACGGCCAGCAACTGGCCACCGATCAGCGTGACGTACTGGAACGATGAGAAGAACCCGCGCCGCCCCTTGAGCGCGATCTCGCTCATGTACGTGGCCGTGGTGCCATATTCCCCGCCGACCGACAAGCCTTGCAGCAGCCGCGCCAGCAACAGCAGCGCGGGCGCCCAGTTGCCAATGGCGCCGTAGGTGGGCAGGCAAGCGATCAGCAGCGAGCCGAAGCACATCATCAGCACCGAGATCAGCATCGAGTTCTTGCGTCCGTGGCGGTCCGCAATCCGCCCGAACAGCCAGCCGCCGATCGGCCGCATCAGGAAGCCCGCGGCGAAAACGCCGGCGGTATTCAGCAGTTGCGCAGTGGGGTCGGACTTGGGGAAGAACGAGGGGGCGAAGTAGATGGCGCAGAACGCGTAGACGTAGAAGTCGAACCACTCGACCAGGTTGCCGGAGGATGCGGCAACGATGGCGTAGATGCGCTTGCGGATGTCTTCAGGGGAGGGCCGCTGGAGCGGTGCAGGGCGAGGAGAGTCTGTCATTCGGGGGCGGCCGGGAGTGTTCTGTTTCTTGTGATGGCAGTCTGGGGCCAGGGGAAGGGCGTGCAGAGTGTACCCATGCCATACGCGCGGACAACATGATTTAAAGTCGCGCGGGCCAGTCGGGTTTTGCATGCGCCGATGCGGCCATGGCGCGATCCATCACCGTACACGCGCGGCTCGTGCGGTTTTGTGTTGTGAAAAATTCGACTGGAAGTGAGACGTTTAATTCATCCCAGGAATGATTCGCCGTGGCTACACTGTGTGCTTGTACCGCGCTGCTCAACGCATCGAACGCATCGAACGCATCGAACACGCGGTGCAGATCAAAAGGCGAAACAGACGACATGCGGGACGCAAGAATCCGCCTATCCCGCTCCACACCCAGTGGAAAGTGCCGCCCAATCTGGAATTAAGCAGCAATCATGAATAAGAAGCGCTTCACGACCCTTGTTTCCGCAGCCGCCTTCGGCGTCTGCCTCCTGGCCGCAACGCAAGCCGGTGCAACGGGTCCGAAAGATAGCACCAACGCCGGCGACAAGTACGGCTACGCACTCCACAATGGCAAGCGCGACCCCTTCACCGACGGTGCCCGCGTTGGCGACCGCCGCGATCCCTTCACCGATGGCGCTCGCGTTGGCGACCGTCGCGACCCGTTCACGGACGGCGCGCACGGCAGCGCAGCTGCGGCACTGAACCTCGCCGGGCGCGACCTGACCGGCGTGTCGGCCCCGCCGGCGCATGGCGCGGCTGACAACCGCCAGGCCAGCGCCTGATACAGCGCTGCCGGTCCGGCCCCGGGACCCCTCCACCCACGGCCGGACCGGCAAGTATGCAAATATCAAGATCCTCCACGCATTGCCATTGCCATTGCCATTGCCAATTCTGTCTCAAGACAAATCATGAAAACCATCGTGCTGGCGCTGCTGAGCGTCACGACCCTCGCTGCCTCGCTGCCCGCCTTTGCCGGTCCCGACTGGAGCGTTATCGAACGCGCGCGCGCCCAGAAGCAGGCGCAGGCAAAGCAGCAAGCGCAGACGCCTTGCGCACTGAAGTCCAACCAGGCAACGGCCACGTCCGGCCCCGACGGCAAGCAAGGCTGAGCCTTACCGTTATCGCTAGTTATCGCTCCCCCGTGGGCCGGCTCTGCAGCAGCGCCAAGCCCACCGGGCAACCGAGCGTATGCCCGAAGGCCGCCGAGGTGACAAAGCCCGCCGGGCGCACCGCGCCGCCGCCGCTTCAGCAGTGCCTCGCGGCCACGGAACGGGATCGGCTTGTCGAGCTTGCAGGCGAAGGATAGCCCCGCCTCGAAGGGGTTGATGTCGGTGGTCAGCTCGCAGCTCCAGGCGCGGTAGCCTTTCTCGATGCGCAGGGATTCGATGGCGTAGTAGCCGGCGTTGGCCAGGCCAATAAAAGACACAATATGCAGCATAACGAGCAATGAAAAAAGCCACGCCGGAATGACCGGCGTGGCTTGGCTCAGTCTGATGCAGCGCGGCTCAGGACTCCAGGACGATGACCATCCACATCAAGCCGAAGCGGTCGGCCGTCATGCCAAAGCGTGGCGAATAGAAGGTCTTGCCCAGTGGCATCATCACCTGGCCGCCCTCGGCCAGGGCGTTGAACACGCGGTCGGCGCTGGCCACATCGGGCACGGTCACGGACAGCGAGAAGCCCTGGAAATCGGGCTTGCCCGTGCACCGGCCATCGGACATCATCACCGTGGTCTCGCCGATGCGCATGGACATGTGCATGATCTTCTCTTCGGTGCCGGCCGCGGGCGCGCAAGCGCCTTCGGGCGGGGGAGACTCCGGCGGAGGCGCCTCCTTGAAGCGCATCATCATGACCACCTCGGCGCCGACGGCGCGCTTGTAGAACTCAGCCGCCTCCTCGCAACGGCCTTCAAAGAACAGATAGGGTTGGACTAGCATCTTGTCTCCTTTCCACTTCCAGGGTTGAAACGCGTCAGGGGTTGAAACTCACCGGCATCGATGCGTGCTCATGCACTACCAGCCATCGGCCAGCGATCTTGCGAAAACAAATGGTGGCGCGCACCCAGGGTCCGCAAGTGCGCGGGCGGCGCCACATCGAAGATGACCACGTCTTCAGCATAGTTGCGCATCATGGCAACGGCGTCTTTCGCGCGCATGGCGTTGACCCAGGTGTCGACCAGGGCACGCACTTCGGCTTCGCTGGCAAGGTGCGAAGAGGACGAGGGCGAGGGCGACGAGGGGGACGATGTGGAGTTTGCCATCCTTGCTCCTTGAGCGACGGGGGGCCGCAGGGTCATGGCGACGATCCGGTCAATCATTGTGTACACTGTCCACTACAATAGTAAAGAAAATGGACGCTGTCCACATGGTGAGGAAATGACCGGCGCAAAGCGCTCTTCAAGTATCCCGCGCACCACGCGCATCGCGAGCCCAACGGATTCGGCCGACGCCGGCGGCACTGCCGTTCCCGCCGTTCCCGCGGATGCGGCGGCAGCCACCACCCCAGCGCTACGCAGCACCTACCGGCACGGCGACCTGCGCCGCGCGTTGCTGGAAGCCGGCATGGAGCTGGCGCGCGATGGTGGCCCGGATGCGGTCGTGTTGCGCGAGGCCACCCGGCGCGCCGGGGTCGTGCCCAATGCCGCCTACCGCCACTTCGCCGGCCGCCAGGACTTGCTGCAGGCGGTACGCGCCGCTGCGCTGGCGTCGCTGGCGCAGGCCATCGAGGCTCAACTCGCCGCGCTGGACGCCAGCGCGGCGCCCGCGGACTTCGCGCGCGCCAGCCTGCGCGCGGTCGGCACCGGCTACATGCAGTTCGCGCTCGCCGAGCCCGGCCTGTTCCGCACGGCATTCTCGGTGCCGGACGAACTGGAAGGCGTGCCGGTCCCTGACAAGGCGGGCGACAGCGGCCTCAACCCCTACCAACTGCTCGGCGCGGCGCTGGACCGGATGATGGAGGCCGGCGTGCTGTCCGCCGCGCGCCGTCCCGGCGCCGAATACCTCGCGTGGTCCGCCGTGCATGGCTTGTCGATGCTGGTCATCGACGGGCCGCTGCGCATGGTGGCGATGTCGCCAGGGCAGGCACACCAGATCGGGCAGCGGTTGCTGGATATGGTGGAGAAGGGGCTGCAGGCGGCCGATGAGCTGTGACCGGTAACCGGTAACGCGCCGGGATTGCCTCGCGCATTGGCGCAGCTTGTCCGTTCCCGACCTGAAAGCGGCGCGACGCCAGCGTATCCGGCGCAGCAGTCCTTTCCCTCCTCCGGGAACCAAGTGCTAAGAAGCCCTAACAAAATGCGCATCAAGGTGTTAACTTCAAATATCTTTTGTTAGCCTTTGCGTTGCTTCGCGCGCAAAGGACGTGGCCAAACCAATACTTGACGACGGACCGTGGGCGCTTATCCAGCCACCGCTATCGCCGGCTTGTCAGGGATGGAAGGGGAGCATCGCATGAGTCCTGACAATGGGGAACAGAATGGGGAACAGAAAGCTGTGGCCCTTGCATTGCAGGGCGGTGGCATGCATGGCGCGTTTACATGGGGGGTCCTCGACCGGCTGCTCGAGGACGGGCGACTCGGCATCGAGGGCGTCAGCGCGACGAGTGCGGGCGCCATGAATGCCGCCGTGCTGGCTTACGGGCTGTTGCAGGGAGGGCGCGACGGCGCGCGCCAGGCGCTGCATGACTTCTGGCTCGCTATCGCCCAATCGGCTGAACGATACAGTCCATTGCGCTGGGTGCCGTGGATCAAGGGGACACACACCCTGGGCCTGGACCATTCTCCGCTGTATGCGATGGCCGACATCGTTCTGCGTCTCCTGTCGCCATACCAGTTCAATCCCAACAACATGAACCCGCTGCGGGATGTGTTGGCGAAGCAGGTAGATTTCGAAGCGTTGCGCCAGCGCTGCCCCATTCATCTTTACCTGTGCGCGACCAATATCGAGACCGGAAGGATACGCATCTTTTCAGGCGAGGACCTGTGCATCGACGCGGTACTGGCATCAGCCTGTGTGCCAACGCTGTTCCAGGCAGTGGCCATCGATGGCCAGCACTATTGGGACGGCGGCTATGTTGGCAACCCGGCAATTTTCCCGCTGATTTATCACTGCAATACCCACGACGTCGTGATCGTGCACATCAACCCGATCGTGCGCCGTGGCGTGCCGACCACGGCCGCGGACATTCTCAATCGCGTCAGCGAAGTCAGCTTTAACTCATCCCTCATCCGAGAGATGCGCGCCATCGCATTCGTGACTTCGCTGATCCAGCAAGGCAAGATCGACCGGAGCGAAATGAAGGAGATGATGATCCACTCGATCCGGTCGGATGAGACGATGGCCGCGCTGGGCGTGTCGAGCAAGTACAACGCTGACTGGGCCTTCCTTTGTTCGCTGCGTGACAAGGGAAGGACTGAGGCCGGGACGTGGCTGGAGGCGCACTACGACCACATTGGCCAGCGTTCGACCATCGATATCAGAGGGGAATTTCTTTGATGCAAGACGAGGCCCCGGATGCCGCCGGCTGCGCAAGCCGCCACGCCAGGTTGCGGCGTGCGCGCGCTTCATAGCGAGCATGGAACAGATCGGTGTGATAGATGCGAGGGCGATCAAGCAGGGCGCGCAGGAAAGCCCGTTCGGCGCAATCATAGGCAACCTCATCCAGGTCAGGACGCTCGGCCCGCAAGTGCGCGCCGTTCTGGCGAAAGCGCGCGCGGGCACAACCCAGCACGGCAAGGTCGATGTCGGCGGTAAATTGGCCTGCCAGATTCGCGGCCATGCCGGCATGTGAGGTGCACAGGATCATCCCGGCGATGCGCTCCGTTGCGGCAATCCGGCCTCCGGCCCAGTAGCGGAGCCACTCAACGCTGCGTTGCTCATTGTCTTGCGCCCCGGGAATATAGATGACGTCGTGGCACCAGAGCGCCAGCTCGACGGCGTCAGTATCGGGAATCGCGCTGCGCGCCCAGTCCAGATCGCGCAGGCAGCGGCGAACATGGTGGAGCGTGTGATAGTGCCGTGCCGGCTCGGCATAGCAGCGCGCAAGATCCGCATAGGCCTCGACAGCCTGCGTGCCGCCCGAACGCGACCACAGTGCCAGGAAGCGGGTTTGCATCTGAGTCATTCGGGAGAAGGCACCGGGGTCGTGCCATCCTGCCGCGTCAGATCATCCAGGAGGGCTTTGGCCTCTTGCCAGTCTGCGGTATCGGAGCCCTCGCGGAAGCTGCCATGGATTACCGCCAGCGCACGGCGCGCCGCGCTCAGCTTTCCTTGCCGGCGCCATAGGCCGGCCAGGCTCAGCACGGCTTGCAGTTCCAGTGACCGGGCACCCTGGTCGCGGGCGACCGCGATCGCTTTCTGAAAGCACGCTTCGGCTTCATCGCTGCCGGTGGGCGACAAGGGTGCCAGGCTTGACTGCCGGAGTATCAGTTCTCCCTTGAGGCGATACAGCGTCGCTTCGTCAAGCCGCTCTCCCGTCTCTTCTGCCAAGGCTTGCGCCTCGGCCAGCGCAGCTAGTCCGGCATGGATTTGCCCCGCCTTTCCGTAGGCATCCGCGAGCAGGGCCAGAAGATTTGGCTGTCCCAGCGCTGCGCCGGTCTCCTGATAGGCGGCCAGGCCCCGCTGTATCTGGGCTATCCCCTCCGCATGATTCCCCTGTTCGGCAAGCACCCAGCCAAGCAGGACGGTTCCCCACGCCAGGTAGATCGGGAATCCCTGCTCGCACGAGACCGCGATGGCGGCCTCAGCGTACTCGCGGGTCAGTTGCACCTCCCTGCGGCACAGGTGCACTTCAGCCGCAAAGACAAGGCAAAGTGCGAGGTTAAAGGCGTCCGGGCGTGTCCTGGCCATCGCCAGGGCCTCCTGGCTGCGCGTGCGGGCCTGATCCGGCATGCCGAGGTACCACAGGATCCAGCCCAATGTGCTCGTGGCGTGGACGGCCGGATCCCGCCCGTATCCGAGGAGAAAGTCATACACGGGCGGGTCCGGGCGCTGCAATGCCAGCACCTGTTCTATATGGTCGCGGGCCATGTCCAGCTTGCCAAGGCGGAACACCGTGGCGCCGATCGCGCGATGCGCCTCGGCAAGCTGCTTAGGCTTCTGCGTTTCCAGGGCGAGGCCAAGCAACCGTTCCCCAAGGGGGTGTGCAATCTCGTACTGCGCACGCAGCTGATAAAACGCCCACAGTCCGAGCTGAGCCGAGAAGGCGTATGGTGTTTGCCTCTCCTGCTCGCACAAGGCCAGCGCGCGCTTGTAGTTTGCCTCCACATCCGGGGAGGCCTGACCGCGAGCGGCCATCAGGGCCGGGCCGAGGGTGAGCAGCAGCGTGAGTTCCTGGCGCGTGCGTTCGGGGTTGTCCGGCATCCGCTTGAGCAGTTCGATGGCGGTACTCAGGTGCCGGATCGCTTCAGCCTGGGCCGAACGCTGGAGGGCCTGCTGGCCGGCACAGTGGAGGTAGGCAACAGCCTTTGGAATATTGCCACTACGGCTGTAGTGGTGCGCGAGCTCGCTGCAGTAGTCTTTCAGCCGACCATGGAAGAGGGCCTCGATGGCCTGGCCCGTACTCTCATGCAGCGCGCTGCGTCGCTCGGTGAGCAGCGAATTGCCGGCAACCTCCTGCGTCAGGGCGTGCTTGAAGGCGTACTCGATTTCCGGGAATGCGGGCCGCTCGTAAATGAAATCCGCCGCCTGCAGGTCGGCCAGAAGCGGGCGCAGCTTGTCTTCGGCCAGGCTGGTGACGTGCAGGATGAGACTCAATGGAAACTCCTTGCCGATTACGGCCAGGGTTTGCAGCAGTTCTTTCTGGGCGAGCGGGAGCCGGTCGATACGGGCCGCGAGCACGCCTTGGACGGTGGTCGGGATGTGCAGCAAGGCGGGCGCCTTCTCGATGCGGTAGCAGCCGGGCTGGCCGAGCAAGGCGGTCTCCTCGACCAGAGTCTGGACCACTTCCTCCATGAAAAACGGATTGCCTTCGGTCTTGTCCAGGATGCGTCGCTTCAGCGGCACCAGGCTGCGATCATCACCGAGCAGCGCGGTGAGCAGTCCCTGGGCTTCGGTCGGGCCCAATGGCTGCAGGCTCAGCTGGGCGTAGTTGTCTTTGGAGCCCCAGTCATGGGAATACTCCGGGCGGTAATTGACCAGCAGGATGATCCTTGCCCCCGGCACATGGTCGATAAGCAGATTGAGGAAGGCCTCGGTTTCGCTGTCCAGCCATTGCAGATCCTCGAAAATGACCTCGAGGGGCTGATTCAGGCTCTCGCGGACCAGCAGGCAAGCAATCGCTTCGAAGGTGCGTTGACGTCGGATCGAAGCGTCCATGGTCGGCAGTGCCGAGCCGGGTTCGATGCTCCCGAGCAGATAGAGCAAGTAGGGCAGATGACTTTCCAGGGAGCGCTCCAGCGTGAGCAGCCTGCCGGTCACCTTCTCGCGGCAGCTTCGGTCGCTGTCCTGTGCGGTGATCTGAAAGTAGTTCTTCAAGAGCTCGATCAACGGTAGATAGGCGAAGGCCTTGCCGTGCGAAACCGAGAAGGTCTCCAGCGCCAGGCAGTCCGCCTGCGATCTCGCTTTGAACTCATGGAACAGCCGGGATTTTCCGACCCCGGCCTCGCCAACCACCGCAACGACCTGCCCGCGGCCCGCCTTGGCCAGCGCCAGCGCGTTGTGCAACTGTTCCAATTCGGCCTGGCGGCCCACAAACCTGGCCAGGCCACGGTGCGCCGCGACTTGCAGGCGCGTGCGCATTGCCCCGAGGCCCATCACCTCATAGACCGCCAGCGCATCCCGGACGCCTTTGACATGTGTGGTGCCCAGGGCCTTGAACTCGAAATACCCCTCCGTCAGCTTATGGGTGGATTCGCTGACGAGGATGGACGCCGGCGTCGCGATACCTTCCATGCGCGAGGCGATGTGGATCGTATGCCCGACCGGATCGTAGTCCGTGTGCAAGTCATCCTTGCGAATCGAGCGCACCACGACCTCGCCCGTGTGGATGCCGATCCGGATCTGAAGCGGTATGCCTTGCTCCAGACGGACCCGGTCACTGTGCCGGCGCATCGCTTCCTGCATGCGCAGGGCTGCGTACAGGGCCCGCAGGGCATGGTCCTCGTGGGCAATGGGGGCGCCGAACAGCGCCAGGATGCCGTCGCCGAGGAACTTGGCCACGTAGCCTTCGTAGTGGTGCACGGCCTCCATCATCAGCGTCACCACGGGGTCGATGAGGCGGCGCGTTTCCTCGGGGTCCAGGTCCTGGGTCAAGGCCGTCGAGCCCGCCATATCGGCGAACAGGGCCGTGATGGTCTTGCGCTCACCGGCCGTTTCGCCCCGGGCCTCCATTGCCGCCTGCTCAGCCAGGATGCGCTCGGCCAGATGGGGAGGCGTGTAGTGGACAGGGGCCGGGACTGCTGGCCCGGAAGGCAGAGGCGATCCTGACGGGGAATCCATGAGCGGAACGCCACAGGCGCGGCAGAATTTGGCAATGGGGGTGGCCTCCGCGCCGCACTGCGGGCACATGCGCGCAAGCCGCGCCCCGCACGCCTCACAGAAGTTGGCGCCTGCGAGGTTCGCGTAGCCGCAATTCGTGCAGCGCATATCGCCCTCCTGCCGCCTCATCTTGAAACAGCCTCCAAATGATTAGACGCGCGATCGGCGCTTGTAGCAAGCCAGGCGTCTCGGCGGATCCGCGTCCCTAAGTCCCCATCTCCACCCGCTCCGCCAGGAAATCCAGCAGCGCCCGCACCCGCGCCGGCAAGTGGCGGCCCTGGCCCAGGTACACCGCATGCACCGCCTCCAGGTCGCCGGGGTTGAACGCTTCCAGCAGCGGCACCAGCCGCCCGGCGGCGATGTCCTCGCGGACCTGGAACACGGCCATCCTGGCCAGCCCCAGCCCGCCGACCACGATCCGCCGCAGCGCGTCGCCATTGCTGGTCATGGCATTGCCCAGCGGCGCCACCATGGTGGCTTGCCCGCCTTCGAGCATCGGCCAGCCTTCGATCGCGCGCGCGTAGCCTAGCTTCAGGCAGTTGTGCCCGGCCAGGTCGGCGGGCACGCGGGGCGTGCCGCAGCGCGCCAGGTAGGCGGGCGCGCCCACCACCACCATACGGGTCTCGCCCAGCTTGCGGGCCACCAGCTGCGAGCTCTTCAGCTCGCCGGCGCGGATCGCTACGTCTGTGCGTTCCTCCATCAGGTCGATGACCTGGTCGGTCAGCACGATATCGAGCTGGATGTCCGGATACAGCGCCAAAAATTCCGGCACCAGCGGCAGCAGGAAGTGGTCGCCAAAGGGCACGTTGGCATTGATGCGCACGCGGCCGTGGGGCACGGCGCTGGCGGCGGCACCGCGCTCGGCATCGTCCAGGTCCGCCAGCACGCGCACGGCGCGTTCATAGAAGGCACTGCCTTCCGCCGTGAGCTCGATGCGGCGCGTGGAGCGGTTGACCAGGCGCGCGCCGAGCCGGGCCTCCAGCCGCGCCACCAGCTTGCTCACGGCCGACGGCGTCATGCGCAACGCGCGCGCGGCGGCGGAGAACCCGCCCTGTTCCACCACCCGCACGAACACTTCCATCTCGCCGGAGCGGTTGACTTCGAGCCTCGACATTGTGAATTCAATTCATAAATGTTGTTCGTGTGGGCAGTCTACCGCACCAATCTCCCCGTCCCCATACTTCGCAGCATGCTGCTCCGGCTTCCTGGATTGCATGTAACCCATACCGCATACCGCATACCGCTTCACATACTCCCTATGCCACTCGCTCTCTATGCCTTGACCGCCGGCGCCTTCGGCATCGGCGTCACAGAATTCATCATCATGGGCCTGCTGCTGGAGGTCGGGACCGACCTCGGCGTCTCCATCGCGGCGGCGGGCCTGCTGATTTCCGGCTATGCGCTCGGCGTGGTGGCCGGCGCGCCGGTCATGACCGCGCTGACCGCCCGCTGGCCGCGCAAGACGGCGCTCCTTGGCCTGATGGTGATCTTCACCATCGGCAACGCGGCCTGCGCGCTGGCGCCAAACTATGCGCTGTTGATGGCCGCGCGGGTGCTCACCGCGCTGGCGCACGGCACGTTCTTTGGCGTGGGCTCGGTGGTTGCCACCGGGCTGGTGGCGCCGCACAAGCGCGCCTCTGCCATTGCCGTGATGTTCACCGGGCTGACGGTGGCGAGTGTGCTCGGGGTGCCGTTCGGCACCTGGCTCGGCCAGGCCTACGGCTGGCGCGCCAGCTTCTGGGCGGTGGCCGCCGTCGGCTTGGTGGCGGTGCTGGTGATTGCCTTGGCGGTGCCGGCCGAACGCGAAGCACCGCAAGCCCCGGACCTGCGCCGCGACCTGCGCGCGCTGATGCGCCGGCCGGTACTGCTGGGGCTGCTGACCACGGTGCTGGGCTATGCCGGCGTGTTTGCGGTGTTCACGTATATCGCGCCAATTCTGACGCAGATCACCGGCTTTGCCGACAGCGCCGTCTCGCCCATCCTGCTGGTCTTCGGCGTGGGCCTGGTGGCCGGCAACCTGCTTGGCGGCAAGCTGGCGGACCGCCATCTGCAGGCCACCGTGCTTGGCAGCATGCTGGCGCTGGCCGTGGTGCTCGGGCTGATGAGTTTTGTCCTGCACAGCAAGGTGCTGTCCGTGATCTTCATCGGCCTGCTGGGCGTGGCCGCCTTCGCAACCGTGGCGCCGCTGCAGATGTGGGTGCTGGAGCGTGCCCGCGGTGCAGGGCAGAGCCTGGCTTCGAGCTTCAATATCGCGGCCTTCAACCTGGGCAATGCCATTGGGGCGTGGCTGGGCGGGGTGGTCATCACGCGCGGGCCAGGGCTTGGCGCCGTGACCTGGGTGGCGGCACTGGTGCCGGTAGCGGCAGTGGCCGTGGCGCTGCTGGCCATTCGGCTTGATCGCGGGACGCCGGCGGATGGTGGAGTCAAGCTGGCCTCGCCGCCTTTGCATTGATTTCGGCGCATTGCGTTGCGGTCGCGCGGAGGGTCGCTTATGCTGGCGGCTGTCCTGCCAACGGCCATCCGCCCTTCGTTTGATGCAAACCGCTCTGATCGTGATTGACGTACAACGTGGCCTGTTCGACGACGCGCCACGGCCGGGCGATGCCGATGCCGTGCTCGGCCGCATCAACGGCCTCGCGGCACGGGCGCGCGCAGCCGGCGTGCCGGTGGTGTTCGTGCAGCACGAGCAGGCTGGCGGCGCGCTGTCGTTCGGTTCGCCAGGCTGGGAGTTGGAGCGCACGCTGGTCGTAGCGGCTGACGACCACCGCGTGCGCAAGACCACGCCCGACTCCTTTCTGCATACCGAACTCGCCGCGCTGCTGGACCGCCTCAGGGCGAAGCACCTGGTCATCTGCGGCTATGCCACCGAGTTCTGCGTCGACACCACCGTGCGCCGCGCCGCCGGGCTTGGCTATTCGATCACGCTCGCCGCCGACGCGCACACCACGCACGACAAGCCACATGCCAGCGCCGAGCTGATCCGGCGCCACCACAACGCCACGCTGCCAGCCATCACCAGCTTCGGCCGGCCAATCCGGGCGCTGGCGTCGGAAGTCATCGGGTTTGGCGGCGGCGCGGCGGGCGGCTAAGGTAAAAGACAGAAAAAGAGAAGGCAGCATCGTTAAAGCAAAATCAACCCAGGACAACCACCCCACCATGATCACCTGCTACCTGCGCTATATCGTCGACCCCAACAAGCTCAAGGAGTTCGAGCACTACGGCAAGCTGTGGATTCCGCTGGTCGAGAAATTCGGCGGCCAGCATCATGGCTACTTCCTGCCGTCGGAAGGCGCCAACAACGTGGCGCTGGCCTTGTTCTCCTTCCCCAGCCTTGCGCTGTACGAGGTCTATCGCAACCAGTCCTTCGAGGATCCGGCGTGCCAGGCGGCGTTCCGCTACGCGCAGGAAACGCAATGCATCGTCAGCTACGAGCGTAGTTTCTTCCGGCCGGTATTCGAGTAAGGCGAGTAAGGCGAGCAAGGCGAGCAAGGCGATTAAGGCGGGTAGGGCGGGTAGGGCGGAGCAAACCAACGCATCGCGTGCGCGGCCGCGCCGTGCGCCTTCACCGGGCCGTCACCGCACCATCGCCTGCCCGATCAACTGCCCCAGCAGCTTCACTCCTTCCTCGATCCGCTCTTCCGCAATGGCCGTATAGCCCATGCGCAAGTGCGGCGACGGCGCATCGGTAGAAAAGAACACGTCGCCCGGCTCGATGATGACGCCGTGCGTGAGCGCGATCGCGGCCAGCTTGCGGGCGTCGAGCCCGGGCGGGCCTTCCACCCAGAACGATGACGCGCCGGGCGAGTTGCGCGCGCGCGCCTGCGGCAGGTGGCGCGCCAGCATGTCGCGCAGGATCTCGGCGCGGCGCTGGAAGATGGGCGCCACGCGCCGCAGCAGCGCGTCGTGGTGGCCCAGCGAGATGAACAGCGCCGTGGCGCGCTGATTGTTGGCGGGCGGATGGCGCAGCATGAAGCGGCGCAGCGCGCGCGCCTGGCGGATCACGGCGGCAGGGGCGACGATGTAGCCGAGCCGGATGCCGGGCACGAAGGATTTGGACAGGCTGCCCACGTAGATCACGCGGCCATCGCGGTCCAGGCTTTTCAGCGCGGGGATGGGCTGGGTCAGCGCGGGGTTCTCGGTGTCGTAGTCGTCCTCGATCAGCACCACGTCGTGGCGGCGGGCTTCGCGCAGCAGCGTCTCGCGCCGTTCCAGCGGCATGGTGACCGTGGTGGGGCACTGGTAGCTGGGCGTGATGAAGGCGTAGTCGCACTGGGCCAGCGCGTCGTCGGGACACAGGCCGGACTCGTCCACCGCCAGCGGCACGACCTCGCGCGCGCGCATGCCGAAGATGTGGCGCGCATCGTTATAGCCCGGCTCTTCCAGCCCGACCCGCGCGCCTTGCATCAGCAGGTCGGCCAGCAGGTAGAGCGCGTTTTGCGCGCCCATGGTGACCATGATCTCGTCGGGGTTGGCCCACACGCCCCGGCGCGGCAGGATGTGCTTTTG
The DNA here is from genome assembly GCF_058801495.1 of Cupriavidus sp. GW822-FHT03E04. Classification (NCBI taxonomy): domain Bacteria; kingdom Pseudomonadati; phylum Pseudomonadota; class Betaproteobacteria; order Burkholderiales; family Burkholderiaceae; genus Cupriavidus; species Cupriavidus sp. GW822-FHT03E04. Next base: position 20,522 of record NZ_JBXANI010000011.1, on the reverse strand, counting down.
CAACTGCTCGATCAGCAGTGGATCGTCGCGGTCGATCAGGTCCGATGCCCAGCCGCGGATCTCCAGCACGGCCAGCGCCATGCGCGAGCATTCGCGCCAGTCGGCGGTGGGAAACAACGCGGGGTCGAACTGGCCGTAGATGAAGGGGTAGGGATAGTTTTGCCACTCGCTGGGCTTGACGATCGCACGTTTGCCGGTCATGTCCGGCAGCCGCGCGTCCCAGTCCGGGCCGCCTTCGCCTGCGTCCTCGGGGATGGCCGCGCCAATGGCCCGGGCCTGCGCTGAGCCAGGCCTGGCGGCGCTGGGCAACTGTTCCACCACGAAGTAGCCGCGCCGCGGCTTGGTCTCCAGGAAGCGCTCCTCGACCAGTTGCTGGAAAGCCAGGATCACCGTGTTGCGGGCGATGCCCAGCGTGGCCGCCAGCTCGCGGCTGGAGGGCAGGGCGCTGCCTTCCGGCAACTGCCGGGCGAGAATGGCCGACACCAGCTGCTGGCGCAACTGCGCCTGCAGGCTGACGCCGGAATCGGAGGAAAGCTGCAGCAGCCGGTTCCAGAACGTGTTTGCCTTGCCTAAGCTTGCCATGCCGCTCCCGTTGCTGTGGCCATTGCCGTGGACGCCGTTGTGGAGGTGCGCCGGGCCGTTGTCATGTGCGGCAGATTATGGGCGAAGCCGCGCGCCGGGGAAATGCGGGTTGCCCGCAGTCCGGCGCCACGGCTTCTCAGCGGCCGAGGATCCATCCCGCCAGGCTTTGCAGGTCTTCCTTGGAGAGTGCGGCATAGGCCGGCATCGGCACTTGCCCCCACTTGCCCGCGCCGCCCGCGCGGATGTTCTGCGCCACCAGCGCCGCAGCGCCCGGCTGGTTCGCGTACTTTGCCGCGACCTCCTTGAACGCGGGCCCCACCACCTTCTTGTCGACGGCGTGGCAGGCGGTGCAGCCATTGGCCGCGAGCAGGGCCTGGGGATCATGGCTGCCGGCAATCAAAGCTGGGGCAGCCGGCGCTGGCGCGCTGCCTGGCGCCGCGGGCGCGGCAGCGTAGGCCGTGCGCTCCGCGCCGTAGGTCTTGGTCAGGTAGTCGACCATGGCAGGGATGTCTTCATCCGCGAACGGCGCGCCGAAAGGCTTCTTCATCTTCTTGACCGTCGCCTCCCAGTAGCCGCGCGGCGACGATGGCGGTTGCGTCAGCACGTACTGCGCGGAGTGGCAGGCCATGCAGTTCTGCTGCACCAGGCGATAGCCGGGCAGGTCGCTCGGCGTGTAGCGCGCGGTCTCTGGCGGCAGCGTGATTTCCAGTGCTAGCGCGGCGCTCGCCATGCCGGCAGCGCACAGGGCAAAGGCGACTATCCCGCCGTGGCGGCGCAAGGGCTTGGCGAGTTGCATGGCGGCCTCCTTCATGCTGCCACCACGCGCGTGGTTTCCACCACGTTGCGCATATAGCCGGCGGGGTTCCACAGCGCGGTGAGCGGCTGGCTCTGGCCGATGCGGTTGCTGGCGCGCACCTTCAGTTCGTATTCGCCCTTCCTTGGCGGTGTGAACGCCGCGGTCCATTCGCGGAAGGAGTAGCGGCCCAGATCCTTGCCCAGTTGCGCCGCGCGCCAGGTGCGCCCGCCGTCCGTCGACAGGGCCACCTCGTCAACGCCATGGCCGCCGTCGAAGGCGATGCCGCGCAGCACGGTCTGGCGCCCGGCCTGCACCCTGGCGCCATCGGCCACGCTGGTGATGAAAGAGCGCACATTGAAGCGGTTGATCGGCACCGTGCGCGCGGGGGCCGTGCCGGGCGCCACGCAGGCGCAGGGATTGTCGGGAATGCGATAGGCCGCGTTCATCCAGAACCCGTCGAACGGCTTGTCCAGCACCTGGATATCGGCCAGGTGCTTGACCCAGTAGGTGCCGTAGTAGCCCGGCACGATCAGGCGCAGCGGATAGCCGTTGAGCATGGGCAGGTCCGCGCCGTTCATGGCCCAGGCGAGCATGACCTCGCCGTCGAGCGCGTGGTCGATGGCCAGTGCCTTGACGAAGTCCGGGCTGCCTTCCAGCGGCGGGCGGTCCATGCCGTCAAAGCTCACCTGCATGGCGCCGGCTTGCACGCCGGCCTTGTCCAGCAGCGCTTTCAGGGGCACGCCGGTCCAGCGCGCATTGCCCATGGCGCCGTTGCCGAGTTGCCCGCCGTTGGCGCGCGGCGAGAAAAAGCCCCGGCTGTTGCCCGAGCACTGGTTGACCGCCACCAGGTCCACCGGGGTGGCCAGGCGCTTGATCTCGTCGAGAGAGAGTTCCAGCGGGGCGTTGACCTTGCCGCCCACGCGCAGCCGGTAGGTTTGCGGATCGATGCTGGTGGGGATGCCGCTCCAGTGGTAACGCACGAAGAAGGCATCGTTGGGCGTGATCGGGCCCTCGTTGAACACGCCAAACGGGGTCTCCAGCTGCGGCGGCCGGCTGGTCAGCAGGATCAGCGGGCGCTTCTGGGGGAAGGCCACCAGTTCGCGCTCGCCGTTCTCGAACGGCATCTCGATGCGCGCATCGGCGGCGGCCGCCAGCGCTTGCAGCGCCGGGTGGGTCAGCGCGGCGCCGGCGCCGAGTGCGCCGAGCGAGCGCAGCACGCCGCGGCGGCCTGGCTGCGGGGGTACGGATTGATGGCCTCGGCCCATGCCTGGCTCCTCGTCTTGAGTGGGATAGCGGTTCTTGGGGGACCCCGCATTTATTAACCTTCAACCTTCAACCTTCAACCTGCAGCCTTCCAGGTTCAGATCACTTCATCCTTCATGTGATACCAGCGATACAGGAACCACTGCCCGAAGCGGCGGAACGGCGCGAACGCCTGCGCTTCCACCATCTCGCGCACATTCGGGAACGGCAGCGCCGAGCGGAAGATAGGCAGTTCCGGCCCCGCGCTCTTGCCCGCGATCAGCGCCGCCATGCGCTTGCCCGCCTGCGCGGAATACATCACGCCGTTACCGCCGTAACCCATTGCGTAGTAGATGGTCTGGGCCGGGTCCGGCTGGAAAATGCGCGGCATCATGTCATGGCTCACGTCGACCCAGCCCCACCAAGAATAGTCGATCTGGATGCCTTCGAGCGCAGGGAACTTGCGGTGCAGGTCGGCAATGAGCTTGTCCTTGTACTTATGCTGCGGCGCATCGTTGCCGGTGATGGCGCTGCGGCTGCCGATCTGCAGGCGGCCGTCCGGCATCAGGCGGTAGTAGTGCCGCAGGATGCGGGTATCGGTGATGACCTGCGTCGTGCGGAAATTGCACGCCTCGCGCTCCGTGGGCGTCAACACGCGCGTGACGATGGAGTTCGACAGGATCGGGAACAGCCGGTTCTTGAGCTGCGCGTGCAGGCTCGGCGAGGTATAGCCGCCGGTGGCCACGCCCACCGCGCGGGCGCGCACGATGCCGCCAGGCGTCTTGAGGTAATGCACGCCACCGCGCGTCTCCCAGCTCAGCACCGGGCTGGAGGGATGCACCTTGGCGCCCAGCGCGCGCGCGCGGCGCAGGTAGCCGAAGGCCAGCTTGCCGGCATGGATGCCGATGCCTTCGGGCTCATGCATGGCGCCGGCGGCTTCCTTGTCGTCGACGTACTCGCGCTTGACGGTGTCGGCATCCAGGATGCGCGCGTCGTACTTGAACACGTCGCGCAGCACCTTGGCTTCCTTTTCCAGCGCGGGCATGACCTTGGCGCGGTGGGCGATGTAGAGGTGGCCACCGGGCTGCGGTTCGCAGTCGATGTCCTTGATCAGCCCCTTGAAGGTCTCCATGCCGTCGCACACTTCTTCATGCAGCCGCAGCGCGGTGTCCAGGCCGTAGCGCTGGATCCACTGCGAGCGCTTGAGCCGGCCCGAGGCGCATTGCGCCTGGCCGCCGTTGCGCGTGCTGCAGCCCCAGCTCACGCGGTTGGCCTCCAGCACGGTCGCCTTGATGCCGTGCTCCTGCGCGAGGAAGATCGCGCAGGTCAGCCCGGTGAAGCCGGAGCCGATGATGGCCACGTCCACGTCGATATCGTGCGTGATCGGGCCATCGTCGGGCGGCGGCTCGCCGGCCGTGCCGATCCAGTAGGTGGGAGCGTACTCGCGGCCCTGGCCGGGCGTGGGCGCGACCAGCGGGTCGTAGGCCGGGTCGTACGGCTTCGAAGGCGCGGTGGCGTGGCCTTCGGGCAGGATCAGTCTTGCGGCGGTGGCGTCCATGTTTGTCATCCTCAAATGCCCTCTGGCGGGGCTGGAATCAGTTGGCGGCGACGGAGCCGGCGGCGGCAACGGGCGGGCGATCCTTGCGGTACGCGTTCTTCACCGCGATCTTGCCGTCGCGGAAGGTGAACACGTCCACCATGCGCGCCTCGATGCGCGTGCCGTCCGCCTTGGTGCCGCGGAAGGTGGATTCGCTGACGCCGCGCTCGCCAGCGACGAAATGCTCGCCGTCGAGCCACGCTGCATCGGGAAACGCCTGCCAGGCCAGCTGGAAGCCCTCGCGCACGGCGGCGCGGCCTTCGAAGCTGCGGCCGAACAGTTCGCTGCCGGCCACGGCGTGGAACACGCAGTCCTCGGCCATGAAGCCCATCAGCGCTTCGATATCGTGGCGGTTCCACGCGTCGCTGAAAGCTTGCAGGGTGGCTGCGGTTACCTGGGGGTTTGCCATTTGCGTCTCCTTGATGTCCTTGTTGGTGCCGGTGATCCGGGTGCCGGACCTGTGCGGCTTATGACTGCAGCATAGAGAGGTGAAGCGCAATGCTGTAGGGCCAGATCCGATGAATCGTTTGGGCCAGTGCGCTCCTGGAATGCCGTGCATCAGGTACACGGCCGGGCAGGCGCGGGCGGGCGGGCGCGGAGGATGGCCGCGGCGGCCTGCAAGGCGTTGGGAGGCGTTGGGAGGCAGCGGGAGGCCGCGATGGCACGCATCGCGGCAAGCCGGTTCAGGCGCTGGGCGTGTCAGTCAGCCCGCCGCACCTCGCCCAGCGGCGCGGCGGCCGCGTGCTTTCGGAGCTGCTGGCGCACGGCGTACGCCAGCACCAGGATGCCAAGGCTGGCCACGCCGAGTAGCAGCGGGGTGCGCTGGTCGGGGATAAAGGCCATGGCCACCACGATCCCGACCATGCCAGCGATGGCGACCCAGGTCAGGTAGGGGAAGGCCCACATCCGCACCTTGAGCCGGTGCGGCGCCTCGCGCTCCAGGCGGGCGCGCAGGCGCAACTGCGAGATGGCAATCAGGATGTAGACAAAGATGGCGACGGTGCCATAGGAGTTGACCAGGAAGGCAAAGACCTTGTCCGGCGATACATAGGACATCACCACCGCGCCGTAGCCGAACAGCGTGGCGAACAGGATGGCCCTGACCGGCACGCCGTTGCGGCTCAGCCTGGCCAGCCCCTTGGGCGCATCGCCGCGCTTGGTCAGCGCGAACAGCATGCGCGACGAGGCGTACAGCCCGGAGTTCAGCGCCGACAGCACGGCGGTGAGCACGACCGCGTTCATGATCTGCGCAGCTGCCGGGATGCGCATGGCATTGAGCGCGCTGACATACGGCGTGGCGATGCCGGCGGAGTTCCACGGCACCAGGCACACCACCAGCAGCACCGAGCCCACATAGAACACCAGCACGCGGGTGATGACCGAGCTGGTGGCCCTGGCCACCGCCTTTTGCGGCTCGGCGGTTTCCGCCGCGGCGATGGTGACGATCTCGGCGCCGAAGTAGAACCCCGTCGCCGCTACCGCGCCTGTCAACACCGGCATGATCCCGTTAGGCGCAAAGCCGCCATGCACGGTGAGGTGCGCCACGCTGGCGGTAGCGCCCGGCCACATGCCGAGCACGAACAGCCCGGCCAGGAACAGGAACACGACAATGGCAGCCACCTTGATCGAGGCGAACCAGAACTCGAATTCGCCAAAGGACTTCACCGAGATCAGGTTGGTGAGCGTGAGCATCACCAGCAGCACCAGGCTGATGCTCCACGCGGGAACGTCCGGGAGCCAGAACTGCACCAGGCTGGCCCCGGCCACGGCCTCCAACGCGACCACGATCACCCAGAAATACCAGTACATCCAGCCGGTCAGGAACCCGGCCAGCTCGCCCATGGCCGGGCGGTCGCTCCAGGCTTCGCGGGCGTATTCGTAGAAAGAGCCCACGGTGGGCAGCGCGCACGCCATTTCGCCCAGCATGCGCATGACGAGCACCACCAGCAAGCCGGTGATGAGAAAGGAAATGACAGCCGCCGGGCCGGCAGACTTGATGACGACGCCACTGCCGACGAAAAGGCCTGCGCCAATGACGCCGCCCAGCGCGATCATGGTCATGTGGCGCTGTTTCAGCCCGTGCTTCAGGCCGCTGGATTGCTGCTGCTGATGGTGAATCACTTTGCTTGTCTCCTGCTCTGCCCAGGGGTCACGCGCCACGGCTTATATAGTAGTTCGTAGGTTGGCGAATGGCTCGCCGCCGGGTCCGGATCATCCCCTGCCCGGCATGTCCGGGCAAGGGATGGTCACGTGCTTGTCTGCTCAGCGCTCAAACGTAGTCCTTGTACTTGTCGAGCATGCGCACGGGCTTGGCCAGTGCGTCGCGGCGGAACGGGTCGCCGAGCTCACGGGTGCACATGATCTCGATGATGGTGGTCTTGCCGTGGTGCATCTGCAGGTCGATGGCGCGCTTGAGCGCCGGGCCGACGTCTTCCAGCTTGTCCACCACGATGCCCTCGGCGCCCATGGCGCGGGCGATCTCGGCGAAGCTCTGGTTGTCCAGCTCGCCGGCGACAAAGCGGCGGTTGTAGAAGTCCACCTGGTTTTTCTTCTCCGCGCCCCACTGGCGGTTGTGGAACACCACGGCCGTCACCGGGATGTTGTGGCGCACGGCGGTCATGGTCTCCATCAGGCTCATGCCCCAGGCGCCGTCGCCGGCGTAGGACACGGCCGGGCGGTGGGGTGCGGCCACCTTGGCGCCCATGATGGTGGGGAAGGCATAGCCGCAGTTGCCCCAGCTCATGGCGGCAAAGAAGCTGCGCGGCTTGTTGAAGCGCAGGTAGCTGTTGGCCACCGAGTTGATGTTGCCGATGTCGGTGGAGACCATCACGTCTTCGGGCATGGCCTTCTCCAGCTCGCGCAGGACCTGGCGCGGATGCAGGTAGTGTCCGCCGGTGGGCGTGCGCTCGTGCTTCTGCTCCTGGATCATGTCCAGGCTGTAGGGGTCGCGCTCGTGGGTCCACTCGTCGAGTTCTTTCTCCCAGGCGGCCTTCTCGGCGGCGATCTGTCCGGCGCGGTCTTCGCGGGAGGCGTCGCAGGCCAGCGTGCGGCCGGCCAGGCGCTCGGTCAGTGCCACGGCTGCGGCCTTGGCATCGCCGCAGATGCCCACCGAGATCTTCTTGACCAGGCCGAGCATCTTGTGGTCGGCATCGATCTGGATGATCTTGGCGTGCTTGGGCCAGTAGTCCATGCCGTGCTGGGGCAGGGTGCCGAAGGGTCCGAGGCGCGAGCCGAGGGCGATGACGACATCGGCGCGGGCGAGCAGCTTCATGGCCGCCTTGGAGCCCTGGTAGCCCAGCGGGCCGCACCACAGCGGGTGGCTGGCGGGGAAGGAATCGTTGTGCAGGTAGCTGTTGACCACCGGGGCGCCCAGCCGCTCGGCCAGCGCCTGGCATTCGTCGATGGCATCGGCCATGACCACGCCGCCGCCGGAGATGATGACGGGGAACTTGGCCTTGGCGATCAGCTCGGCGGCTTCGTTCAGGCGCTGGTCGCCGCCGGGGCCGCGGTCCAGGCGCTGGGGCTGGGGGATCTCGGCCTTGATCTGGCCGTAGAAGTAGTCGCGGGGGATATTGAGCTGGGTCGGTCCCATCTCGGCCATGGCGCGGTCGAAGCAGCGGCCGGTGTACTCGGCCATGCGCGCGGGGTGGGTGACGTGTCCCTGGTACTTGGTGAACTCCTGGAACATGGGCAGTTGCTTGGCTTCCTGGAAGCCGCCCAGGCCAATGCCCATGGTGCCGGCCTCCGGGGTGACGATGACCACCGGGCTATGTGCCCAGTAAGCGGCGGCGATGGCGGTCACGCAGTTGCTGATGCCGGGGCCGTTCTGTCCGATGACGACGCCGTGGCGGCCCGAGACGCGGGCGTAGCCGTCGGCCATGTGGCCAGCGCCTTGCTCGTGCACGACGGGGATCAGGCGGATGCCGGCGGGGGCGAAGATGTCCATGGCGTCCATGAAGGCCGAGCCCATGATGCCGAACATGTCGGTGACGCCATTGGCGGCCAGGGTCTCGACAAAGGCTTCCGACGGGGTCATCTCCTGCGGGCCGGTGGTGGCGGGCAGCGCGGTGGTCTTGAGGGCTTCAGGCAGGTGTTCGCTCATGGTGTGTCTCCGGTATGGTTGTCAAAACGGAACTAATCGTCCCGAAAAATGTAATTTCCAGAAATGTAGGACGCATAAAGTCGAAGGTCAATAGGTGAAACCAATAAACGAGATGATTTGTATCTAAAAACGAAACTGCTCTATCATGGCCGAAAGGGCGGCGCCCAAAGGAGACCAACGTGATGGATATCGTGACTGGCAAACCGGACAAGATGGTCGCGGCGCGCGCCCTGTTTGGCATCGACTCTGGCCTGATGGTGCCGGCATTCAGCGAGCGCGACGATCATGTGCCGGAGATCGACGAGGCCTACCGCTTCAACCCCGAAGTGACGCTGGCGATTCTGGCCGGCTTCACGCGGGATCGCCGCGTGATGGTGCAGGGCCTGCACGGCACCGGCAAATCCACCCATATCGAGCAGGTGGCGGCGCGCCTGAACTGGCCTTGCGTGCGTGTGAACCTGGACGGCCATATCAGCCGGCTAGACCTGGTCGGCAAGGACGCCATCGTGGTGCGCGACGGCCGCCAGGTCACCGAGTTCCAGGAAGGCATCGTGCCGTGGGCGCTGCAGCGCCCGGTGGCGCTGATCTTCGACGAGTACGATGCGGGCCGCCCCGATGTGATGTTCGTGATCCAGCGCATGCTGGAGCGCGACGGCAAGTTCACGCTACTGGACCAGAACCGCGTGATCCATCCGCATCCGGCGTTCCGCATGTTCGCCACCACCAACACCGTGGGGCTTGGCAACCTGAACGGCCTGTACCACGGCACCCAGATGCTGAACCACGCGCAGATGGACCGCTGGAACGTGGTCGCCACGCTCAACTACCTGCCGCGCGCGGAAGAGGCCGGCATCGTGCTGGCCCGCGTGCCGGAGCTGGCGGACGACGCCGGCCGCGCGCTGATCGCATCGATGGTGAGCGTGGCCGAGCTCACGCGCAAGGGCTTTGCCACGGGGGACCTGTCCACGCTGATGTCGCCGCGCACGGTGATCAGCTGGGCGGAAAACTGCCAGATCTTCCGCGATCCGGCGCTGGCGTTTCGGCTGAGCTTTCTCAATAAATGCGACGACGCCGAACGCCCGATCGTGGGCGAGTACTTCCAGCGCTGTTTTGGCCGGGAAGTGGAAGCCGCGCTCGGCGAGGCGCCGCAACCGTGCTGATGCCGCCGCCCCGGCAGGCAAGCCGCCGCGGCCAGCAGCGCGAGGCCCTGTGCGCGGCGGTGGTGCGCGCGCTCACGGGCGACCGCGCGCTGCATTATCGCGACGGCCGCCTGTGCCGCGACCTGCGGCCGCTGCCGCTGCATGCGCCGCACCTGCGCACCGACCCGCAGGCGGACGATTTTGCCTGCCTGCGCGGCGCGGCGGATGGGGCGGCACTACGGCTTGCGCATTCGGACGCGGATCTGCACAAGCAGTTGTGCCCGGCGGATCCGGTGGAAAGGCTGGTGTTCGAGCTGTTGGAACAACTGCGCTGCGAGTCGCAACTGCCAGCCGGCATGCCGGGCGTCGCGCAGAACCTGCGCCACCGCTTTGCGGCCTGGTCCCGCGACTTCCATCGCAGCGGCCTGGCCGAGAGCCACCTTGGCATCCTGCTGTACACCGTGGCGCAGATCGCGTGGTCGCGCCTGTCGGGCTGGCCGGTGCTGGAAGACACCGAAGACCTGATCGAAGCCACGCGCGCGGCCATCGTGCCGGTGCTCGGCGTGCCGCTGGCGGGCCTGCGCCGGCACCGCGCGGAGCAGGGCGCGTTTGCGATCCATGCCCTCGAACTGGCACGGCTGGTGGGCGAGATGCTGCGCGCCACCCGCACGCACGGGATGCAAGCCGATGAGCAAGAGGCCGAAGACAACGAAGCCGTGCGCGTGGCGTTCTCACTGGCGCTCGGGTGCGAGGATGATGAGCTCGAGGCCATGGCCATGGCGGCCACAGGCAACAGCCGCGTGCTGCATGCGTGCGGCCAAGGCTACCGCGCCTATACCACGCGCTACGACCGGGAGATCGCCCCCGGCACGCTGGTGCGCAAGGACCTGCTGGCGGAGTACCGCGAACGCCTCGACCGGCGCATCGCCGAACAAGGCATCAACGTGGCAAGGCTGGCACGCGCGCTGACGGCATCGTTCGCCGTGCCGCAGCGCGATGGCTGGTCCTTCGGCGAGGAAGACGGCCGCATCGATGGCCGGCGCCTCGCGCAGCTGGTCACCTCGCCGGCCGAGCGCCGTCTGTTCCGGCAAGAGCGGCACCGGCTGCAGGCGGACTGCGCGGTGAGCTTTTTGATCGATTGCTCGGGCTCGATGAAAGCGCATATCGAGCAGGTAGCCATGATGGTCGACATCCTCACGCGCGCGCTCGACCAGGCCGGCGTGGCCAGCGAGGTGCTGGGCTTTACCACCGGCGCGTGGAATGGCGGCCGCGCCCGGCTCGACTGGCTGGCCCGCGGCCGGCCCGCGCATCCCGGGCGGCTGAATGAAGCCTGCCACATGGTGTTCAAGGACGCCGCCACGAGCTGGCGGCGTGCGCGCGCCAACATCGCCGCGCTGTTCAAGGCCGACCTGTTCCGCGAAGGCGTGGACGGGGAGGCAGTCGACTGGGCGTGCGCGCGGCTGCTCGCGCGTGCCGAAACCCGCCGCATCCTGATCGTGGTGTCCGACGGCAGCCCGATGGACAGCGCCACGGGGCACGCCAACGATGCGTTCTACCTGGACAACCACCTGAAGGAAGTGGTGGCGCGCAACGAGACACTGCGCGACGTGGAGGTGCTGGGGCTTGGCGTGGGGCTGGACCTCAGCCCGTACTACCGCCGCTGCCTGGCGCTGGACTTGTCGGTGCCGATGGATATGCCGGTGTTTGGGGAGCTTGTGCGGTGGATTGGGGGGCGGCGATGAGGGGCCTTCTCACCGCTCCCGCCGCTTTGCCCTTCCGGGCGGCTACGGGCAGGCCATCTTCGTCGTGCCGGCGCCGGCCTCGTCGCCAGGCTGTTTATGCTTACCAAGATTACCAAGATGAGGTACCCCCACGTGCCCTAAGCAGTTTCCCTTCAAAGTGCGCAACGAGAAAGTCGAGGAACGCCCGGACCTTGGCCGACATGTTCAGCCGCTCCGGAAAGACGGCAAATATGTCGGCTGGTGGTAGGGCATAGTCTTCGAGCAGCAAGACTAGGCGGCCACTTCGGAGGTACTTGGCAAGGTCCCATTCCGCGCGCTGCAAGATCCCTTGCCCGGCCAAGCCCCAAGTCAGCGTCACTTCGCCGTCATTGCTGCTCAGGGCGCCGCGTACCTTTACCGTTTCCGTCTTCTTCCCCTTGGCGAAGCGCCAGATGCCATAGGCAGAGTCGTTCTGGCGCAGCACGATGCATTGATGCTGCGTCAGATCGTGCGGCGTGACCGGCGTGCCGTGGGTTTTCAGATACGAGGGCGCGGCGCAGACCAAACGCCGGTTGTCGGCGATCTTCCGCGCCATCAGGCGCGTGTCCGGGATCTCGCCGAACCGGATCCCTATGTCAAATCCCTCATCGCCCAGGTTCATTGGCCTGTCCGTCAGATGGAGTTGCACCTCCATCTGTGGATATCGCTTGGCGAAATCGGATATGGCGGGCGCAATGTAGGTGCGCCCGAACCCCAGCGGAGCGTTGACCCTCAGCGTCCCTCGCGGCGCCACATGGCTGCTGGAGATCAGCTGGTCGAGATCCTCGATCTCCGCGAGCAGGCGCCGGGCGTGCTCGAGGTAGACCTCCCCCTCGGCGGTCAGGCCAATGCGCCGCGTCGTCCGGTTCAGCAACCGCACCCCAAGCCGCTTCTCCATTTGAGCTAGCCGTTTACTGACGGCTGCGGGGGTGACGTCTTGCTCACGCGCTGCGGCCGACAGGCTGCCCGCCTTGGCCAGGCCGGCGAAGAAAGCAAGTTCCGAAGGCTGTCCCATCTTCAACCTCAAGTTAATATTAGTTTGAAATACAGTTCATCTTACTCCCTCGGTTTTCAACGATAGTTAGGTCACAGAAGGACGCCGGCATACCTGGCGGTGGAAAGCGGCCTTCGGTGTGTGGAAAACAACGAGAGGAGCAACGCGATGCGTGAATACAAGATTGCAGCCATCCCTGGCGATGGCATTGGCCCGGAAGTCATCTCTGCCGGTCTGCAAGTGCTGGAGACCCTGGCGGGGCAAGATGGCGGCTTCAAGCTGAGCGTCGAGCATTTCCCGTGGAGCTCCGACTACTATCTGGAGAAAGGCTACTACATCCCCGAAGGCGGGCTGGAGCGCCTGAAGCAGTTCGACGCCATCTTCTTTGGCGCGGTGGGCGCCCTGAACGTGCCCGATCACGTGTCGCTGTGGGGCCTGCGCCTACCCATCGCCCAGGGCTTCGACCAGTACGCCAACGTACGCCCCGCACGCGTACTGCCAGGGGTGAAGAGCCCGCTGGCCAATGGCAAGGACATCGACTGGGTCATCATCCGCGAGAACTCGGAAGGCGAGTATGCCGGCAACGGCGGTCGTACCCACCGTGGCCTGCCCATCGAGACCGGCACGGAAACCGCTGTCTTCACACGCGCCGGGGTCGAGCGGATCCACCGCTTCGCCTTCGAGATCGCGCAGAAGCGCCCCCGCAAACACCTCACCCTGGTGACCAAGTCGAACGCGCAACGCTTCGGCATGGTGATGTGGGACGAGATCTTCTATGAAGTCGCCAAGGACTATCCGGACGTCAAGGTTGACCGCGAACTGGTCGACGCCGTGACCACGCGCATGGTGTTGAAGCCCCATACGCTGGACGTAGTGGTCGCGACCAACCTGCACGCCGACATCCTGTCCGACCTGGCTGCGGCGCTGTCCGGCAGCCTCGGCATCGCACCGACCGCCAACCTGAACCCGGAACGCGTGTTTCCGTCGATGTTCGAACCGATCCACGGCTCCGCTTTCGACATCACGGGCAAGGGCGTGGCGAATCCCATCGCCACCTTCTGGACCGCGGCCATGATGCTCGAGCATCTGGACGAGAAGCCCGCGGCGGACCGCTTGATGGCAGCCATCGAGCAGATCACCGCCAACGGTGTCTTCACCCCGGACCTGGGTGGCAATGCGACTACAGCGTCCGTCACCGAAGCCATTTGCAAGGTGCTGGCCAATCAGGTCAGGAAGGCGGCCTGAGGCTAAGCAGGAAGCGCGGCTCGCCGCGCCGCAGCAAACAGCTAGCGGGTTAGCACCGGCACAGGTGACCCGCACCGAGTTGGCCCCGGGTGGGCCGGCCAAGAAAGTATTCCATCAGGAGACAGGCATGCAATCCGTGATCCGGACTGCGGTGATAGCGTTCGGCCTCGTGCTCGGCGCCGGCACCGCTTTCGCCCAGGCATATCCCACCAAGCCGATTCGCCTCATTGTCCCGTTTCCCCCGGGGGGCACCACCGACGTCCTTGCCCGCACCGTGGGACAAAAGCTCACGCAGGCGCTGGGCCAGCCCGTCATCATCGAAAACCGGCCGGGTGCCGGTGCCACCATCGGAGCGGACGCCGCGGCAAAGTCTGCGCCAGATGGCTACACGCTGCTTATGGGCGCGGTGCATCACACCATCGCACCGAACGTCTACAAAAAGCTCTCCTACGACGTCCAAAAGGATCTGACACCGGTCTCCGTCGTTGCCATCGTGCCGAACGTGCTCGTCGTCAGCCCAAGCTTCCCGGCCAGGAACGTGCAGGAACTGGTCGCTTATGCCAAGGCCAATCCCGGCAAGCTGACGTATGCGTCCAATGGCAACGGCACGGCCCATCACCTCATCGGCGAGCAATTCAAGGCACAGACCGGCACCCACATCGTCCACGTTCCCTACAAGGGAAGCGCCCCGGCTATCACGGACCTGTTGGGCGGCCAGGTATCGATGATGTTTGACACCGCGTCGTCCGCGCTGCCTTACATCAAGGCGGGCAAGCTCAAGCCGCTGGCGGTCGCCACGGCCAGGCGCTCTTCCGCACTGCCGGATGTGCCTACCCTTGCCGAATCCGGCTTGCCCGGCTTCGACATCGCGTCCTGGTTCGGCATCCTTGCCCCTACCGGCACGCCGCCTGAGATCGTGAACCGGCTTAGCACTGAAATCACCAAGGCCCTGGCACTCCCCGATGTGAAGAAACAATTCGCTGCCATCGGCGCTGAGCCGGTCGGCAATACCCCGGCCCAGATGACGGCCCAGATCAAGGACGAAGTCATCCGCTTCGGCAAGCTCGTCAAAGAGGCGCGCGTAAGCATGGACTGACCAAGCGGCACGGCCGTCGCGAAGACGTCGGCCGCATTCAGTTGATGAAGGCAAGACAGGCAGCGCTGCAAGTGCGTCGCCACAGGAGACATCATGAAAAGGCGACTCATAGGCTCACTGTATATCCAGGTGCTCATTGCCGTGGCGGCGGGCATCCTGCTGGGTATCTTCATGCCCCATATCGGCAGCGAGCTCAAGCCACTTGGGGATATCTTCATCCGCCTCATCAAGATGGTGTTTGCACCCATCATCTTCGCGACGGTCGTGCTCGGCATCGCCAAGATGGAAAGCATGAAAGACCTTGGCAGGGTAGGCTGGCGTGCCTTGCTGTACTTCGAAGTGCTGTCGACGTTTGCGCTGCTGCTCGGCGTCATCGTGGTCAACGTGGTACAGCCCGGTCATGGCATGAACGTCGACCCGGCGACGCTCGACACGAAGAGCATTGCCGCCTATACGGCACAGGTAAAGCACGAAGGCGTCATGGACTTCCTGCTCAACCTCGTGCCGATGAGCATTGTGGATGCGCTCGCCAAGAACGACATCCTGCAGATCCTCGTGTTCTCTGTATTCATGGGTGTGGCCCTGGCCCATCTGGGAGAGCGCGGCAAGCCGTTCGTCGCCGCCCTGGACGCGTTCGCCAATGCCATGTTCGCGATCGTCGGCATGATCATGCGTTTCGCGCCGGTTGCCGCGTTCGGCGCCATGTCATTCACGGTGGGCAAGTATGGCTTTGGCTCCATTGCATCGCTTGGCAAGCTGGTCGCCACCATGTATGGGACCTGCGCGCTGTTCGTGCTGATTGTGTTGGGTACGATTTGCCGCATCTGCGGATTTAGCCTGTTCAAATTCCTGAAGTACATCAAGGACGAAATCCTGACCGTGCTGGGCACGAGCTCGTCGGAATCCGTCATTCCGCAGTTGATGCGCAAGCTGGAGAACGTCGGCGTGTCGAAGCCCGTCGTCGGGCTGGTGGTGCCGGCGGGCCTCACCTTCAACCCCGATGGCCAGTGCATCTACTACACCATGGCAGCGATCTTTATCGCACAGGCAACCAACACGCCATTGACCCTCACCGACCAGTTCGTCGTGCTCGGTGTGCTGCTGCTGACTTCGAAGGGCTCCGCGGGCATCACCGGCTCGGGCTTCATCACGCTGGCGGCGACGCTCGCGTCGCTGGGGAAGATTCCGGTGGCTGGCATGGTTCTCCTGCTTGGGGTGGACCGCTTCATGTCGGAGGCGCGCGCCATCACCAACACCATCGGCAACGCGGTTGCGACCATGGCGATTGCCAAGTGGGTCGGCGCACTCGACGAGGACCGCGTCCAGCGCGTCCTCAATGGCGAAGCCGACCCGGAGGACCTGGAGCAACTCTACGAAGGTGTCGCGCCGGAACCCATCCCGCTGGTGCCGTTGCAGCCGAACTATGCCGCCGACGCCCGCAAGAGCGCCTGACACCAGAACGGAAACAGGTAGCGCATCGTGAAACACCTCACCATTGAAAACCCCCGTGCATTCCTGGCGTCGCTTTTCCGGACTGCGGTATCCGCGGCGGACCCGCAAGACTGCCTGGCGTGCGCATTACCCGAGCCGCCTGTCGGCCGCACCATCGTCGTCGGGGCCGGCAAGGCCGCCGCCAGCATGGCCCGGGCGCTGGAGCAGGCGTGGCCAGGCCCGCTCGCTGGCCTGGTTGTGACGCGGTACGGCCACGCCGCGCCGACCTCGCGCATCGAAGTCGTCGAAGCCGCGCATCCGATACCCGACGCGGCTGGCCAGCGTGCCGCGGTTCGCATGCTGGACATGGTCTCAGGGCTGTGCGAGGACGATCTGGTCATTTGCCTGATCTCCGGCGGCGGATCCTCGCTGCTTAGCCTTCCGTTGGCCGGCATAAGCCTGGAGGAAAAGCGCGCCGTCAACCAGGCGCTGCTGGCCAGCGGCGCGACCATCTCGGAGATGAACTGTGTGCGACGGCATCTCTCCGGCATTAAAGGCGGAAGGCTTGCCGCCGCGTGCCATCCGGCTCGCGTCGTGTCGCTGTTGATTTCAGACGTGCCCGGTGACGACCCGGTCAATATTGCATCCGGGCCAACCGTATGCGACGCGACCACATGCCAGGACGCGCTGGATATCGTCCGGCGCTACGGGATCCTGCTCCCGGCCAGCGCAGAGCGTCTGCTGGCGTCCGGCAGCGGGGAGTCCGTCAAGCCTGGCGACGAACGGCTCGCGCGCAGCGAGGTGCGCATGATCGCGACGCCTGCCATCTCCCTTGCCGCCGCAGCGCAGGCAGCCGCCGCCGCGGGCATCCAGCCCTATGTACTGGGCGATCGCATCGAAGGCGAGGCCGCCGACGTCGGCAAGGTGATGGCCGGCATCGCCTTCCAGGCCGCGCAGGGAACGGAGCCATTCCAGCTTCCGTGCGTGCTCCTGTCAGGGGGCGAGACCACCGTCACGGTCAAAGGCGATGGCCGCGGCGGGCGCAACGTGGAATTCCTGCTTTCCCTGGCCATTGCGCTGGACGGCCACCCGGGTGTTTTTGCGCTGGCCGCCGATACGGATGGCGTGGACGGCATCGAAGAGATCGCCGGCGCATTCGCCGACCCGACGACACTCTCGCGCGCCTGGCAAAGGGAGATGGCGCCGCACACCTTTCTCGCCAATAACGACGGACACACCTTCTTCGAGGCGCTTGGCGATTCCATCGTCACGGGCCCCACGCTTACCAACGTCAACGACTTCCGTGCCTTGCTGATTACCAGCCCGGCCGGGAAAGGATGCTAGATCATGCGCCGCACTCGAAATGCCAAGATTGTCGCCACCGTCGGACCGGCCAGCAGCGATGCTGCAACCCTTCGCCGCCTGTTCATGGCCGGCGCCGACGTTTTCCGGCTGAATTTCAGTCACGGCACGCATGCCGACCACAAGGCACGCCTCAACCTCATCCGGGATCTGGAGACGGAGCTGGGACGGCCAATCGGCATCTTGCTGGACCTGCAAGGGCCAAAGCTGCGCGTGGGGCAGTTCGCGAACGGTCCCGTTACGCTCGTGCAAGGCCAGACGTTCCGGCTTGACATGGATAAGGACCGCCCGGGCGACGCGACCCGGGTTGCGCTGCCTCATCCCGAGATCTTCGCGGCGCTGAAAGCGCAGACGGACCTGTTGCTCGACGACGGGAAGCTCCGCCTCCGGGTAAGGGCATTTGGGCCGGACCATGCCGAGACCGAAGTGATCGACGGTGGGGTGCTGTCCGACCGCAAGGGCGTCAACGTGCCAGGCGTCGTGCTGCCGCTGTCGGCCTTGACCGCAAAGGACCGCGAAGACCTGGACTACGGCTTGTCGCTCGGGGTCGACTGGATCGCCTTGTCCTTTGTCCAGCGCGCCGAGGATATTCGCGAGATCAAGCAGATTGTCGGAAACCGGGCCAGCATCGTCGCCAAGCTTGAAAAGCCTGCGGCCATCGCCGAGTTGCATGCCATTGTTGCCGAGACCGACGCAGTGATGGTCGCGCGAGGCGATCTTGGCGTCGAAATGCCCGCCGAGCAGGTGCCGTCGATCCAGAAGCGCATCGTGCAGGCTTGCCGCAAAGCGGGCAAGCCCGTCATTGTCGCCACGCAGATGCTGGAATCCATGGTGAGCGCGCCGGTTCCGACGCGCGCCGAAGCTTCCGACGTTGCCACCGCCATCTACGATGGCGCGGACGCCGTCATGCTCTCCGCGGAGTCGGCCTCGGGGAAATACCCTGTCGAAGCGGTGCAGATGATGAATAGCATCATCGTGCAGACGGAGGCGGACCCGTATTACAGGGAGGTCATGGAGGCATCGCAGACCCCGCCGGAGCCAGACATCGCCAACGCCATCGGCAGCGCAATGCGCCGCGTGGCCGGGCTTCTCCACGTAGCCACCACCGTGGCTTACACAAGCTCGGGCTATTCCGCCATGCGCATGTCGCGCGAGCGTCCCGATGCCCCCATCATCGGCATGACCCCGAACCTGCATGCTGCGCGTGCCATGGCGCTCGTCTGGGGTGTCCATGCGGTCATCATCCATGAAGTGGAGAGCGTCACCGAGATGACGAACTATGCCTGCGACACTGCCGAGAGCGAGGGTTTTGCCACTTCGGGGCAAGTCATCGTGATCTCCGCGGGCATGCCCTTTGGCACGCCTGGCACGACCAACCTGCTTCGCATCGCAACAGTTGGCCAGCCGGCCGCCTGAAGACCCTCGGCACCCGCGACATCAGTATTCGAGGCCCCACCAAGGGTGCTGTGGATTGAGGGGCGGTGAGTGGTTACCCCACCGCCGCCGGGCCGCGCGTGCTTGCCTGCGGCCCTTCGTTGCTCGTCAGCCTAGCCAGCCCTTGATGGTTGCCGCCATGACGTTGGCCGAGATGCCGTAGCGATCATGCAGCGTAGGCAGTGCGCCAGCGTCGAGGAACGCGTCCGGAAGGCCAATCTGCCGGAATGGCGCGCTGACGCCCGCGCGCATCAACGCCGCCGCCACGCCTTCGCCAAGACCACCGATCACCGTGTGGTTCTCGGCAACGACGACCAGCCGGCCGGAGCGCCTTGCCTCGCGCACGATGGTCTCGGTGTCCAGGGGCTTGATCGTCGGCACGTGCAGCACAGCCGCGCCGATGCGATCCGCCTCCAGCGCCTTGGCCACTTCGAGCGCGCGCATGGTCATGATGCCCGACGAGATCACGAGTACCTCCGCGCCGTCGCGCAGCAGCTTTGCCTTGCCAAGCTCAA
This sequence comes from Cupriavidus sp. GW822-FHT03E04, assembly GCF_058801495.1. Classification (NCBI taxonomy): domain Bacteria; kingdom Pseudomonadati; phylum Pseudomonadota; class Betaproteobacteria; order Burkholderiales; family Burkholderiaceae; genus Cupriavidus; species Cupriavidus sp. GW822-FHT03E04. The sequence goes on along the minus strand of NZ_JBXANI010000011.1, from coordinate 1,227 downwards.
AGCGATAGTCGTATTCGTCCAGCACCACGGGCACGTTGCCGCGCAGCAGCCGCGCATAGACTGGGCCGCGATGGGCCGCGATCGCCGGCACCATCTGCTCGATGTCCAGCGCGTCGCACGGATCGATGACGGTCATGTTCGGCATCGCGCGCATCAAGGCCAGGTCCTCGGCGGCCTGATGGCTTGGGCCGTAGCCTGTCGTCAGGCCGGGCAGCGCGCACACGATCTTCACATCCAGGTTGTCTTCGGCGATGGCCTGGTGCATGAAGTCATAGGCGCGGCGCGTGGCAAAGACCGCGTACGTGGTGACAAAGGGCTGTGCCCCCTCGTGCGCCAGGCCGGCGGCTGCGCCCATCAGCAGCTGCTCGGCCATGCCCATCTGGTAGTAGCGTTCCGGGAACGCCTTGGCAAAGAGATGCAGGTCGGTGTATTTGCCGAGGTCGGCCGTCATGCCGATCACGTCGGGCTTGTTGCGGGCCAGTTCCACCAGCGCATGTCCGAACGGGGCAGGGCGCGTCGCCTGGCCTTCTCCGGCAATCGAGGCGATCATCGCCGACGTCTTCAGTCTCGGCTTGGTCAAGGTTGCGTTGCTCATGCTTGTCTCCCGGCTTCCAGTGCTTCCAGCGCGAGCTGCCACTCGTGGGCGTCGACGCGGATAAAGTGGTTCTTCTCGCGTTGCTCCAGGAAAGGAACGCCGCAGCCCATGCGTGTATCGCAAACAATGATGCGGGGCTGCGCGCCCGGATGCGACCGCGCCGCATCGAACGCAGCCGCCACCGCCGCGATATCGTTGCCATCCACGCGCTGCGTGAACCAGCCGAACGCCTCCAGCTTTTCCACCAGCGGCTCGAACGCCATGATCTGCGTCGATGGCCCGTCGGCCTGCTGGTTGTTGACGTCGACAATCGCGATCAGGTTGTCCAGCTTCCAGTGGCTGGCCGACATGATCCCTTCCCAGATCGCGCCTTCATCCAGTTCGCCATCGGAGAACAGCGTATAGACAAAGGCATCGGAGCCCTTGCGCTTGAGGCCCAGGCAGCGGCCAACCGCAATCGTCAGGCCTTGCCCCAGCGAGCCGCCGGACATCTCCATGCCAGGCGTGTAACTTGCCATGCCTGACATCGGCAGGCGGCTATCGTCGCTGCCATATGTCTCCAGCTCGTCCGCAGGCAGGATGCCTGCTTCGAACAACGCGGCATACAAGGCGATGGCGTAGTGCCCGTTGGA